>NZ_CP107985.1:1858500-2168250 GCF_036108815.1 Streptomyces sp. NBC_00353
AGTCCGTCGACAACTCGGCGGTGCCGCTGCCGTTCCAGAACGCCAACGCAAGCCTGCAGAGTGTGGAGATCGGCCACCGCACTGCACGGTATGTGCGGCTCGATTGCGGTGAGCGGGCGACGAGTTGGGGAACCTCGCTGTGGAGCCTGTCGGTGATCGACAGCGGGACGCCCGGCACCGACCTGGCCCTGCACAAAACCGCCACCGCCTCGACGGAAGACGGCTCGAACACGGCGCAGAACGCCACCGACGGCAAGCCCGGCACTCGCTGGTCCTCGGAGTACGAGGACAACCAGTGGATCCGGGTGGACCTCGGTGAGTCCGTCTCCTTCGACCGCGTCGTCGTCGTGTGGGAGTCGGCCTACCCCAAGACGTATGTCGTCCAGATCTCCGACGACGGGGACACCTGGACGGACGTGAAGTCCGTCGACAACACCCCGGAACCGCTGAAGATCAGCGTCAATGGCGTGCGGGTCTTCTGCCGGGGCGGCAACTGGGGCTGGGACGAACTGCTGCGCCGGATGCCGGCCGAGCGGATGGACACGGCGGTGCGGATGCACCGGGACATGAACTTCACCATGATCCGCAACTGGCTCGGCAGCAGCAACAGGGAGGAATTCTTCGCAAGTTGTGACGCGTACGGCATGCTCGTGTGGAACGACTTCCCGAACGCGTGGGCCATGGACCCACCGGACCACGACGCCTTCAACAGCCTGGCACGGGACACCGTACGGCGCTACCGCATCCACCCCAGCGTCGTCGTCTGGTGCGGTGCCAACGAGGGCAACCCGCCCGCGGCGATCGACACCGGTATGCGCGAGGCCGTCCGGTCGGAGGCACCCGGTGTCTTCTACCAGAACAACTCGGCCGGCGGCATCATCTCCGGCGGCGGCCCCTACGGCTGGGTGGAGCCGGAACGCTACTTCTCCCGGTCCACCTACGGCGGCGGCCACTTCGGTTTCCACACCGAGATCGGCATGCCCGTGGTGTCCACTGCTGAGAGCATGCGCAGCCTCGTCGGCGACGAGCCCGAGTGGCCGATCGGTGACGCGTGGTACTACCACGACTGGAGCACCAGGGGGAACCAGGCTCCGCAGAACTACCGTGCCGCAATCGAGGCCCGGCTCGACACGGCCGACGGCCTGGACGACTTCGCCCGAAAGGCACAGTTCGTCAACTACGAGAACACCCGGGCGATGTTCGAGGCCTGGAACGCCAATCTGTGGAAGGACGCCAGCGGCCTGATGCTCTGGATGTCCCACCCGGCCTGGCACAGCACCGTATGGCAGACCTACGACTACGACTTCGATGTCAACGGCACCTACTACGGGGCGCGCAAGGCCTGCGAGGCCGTCCATGTGCAGGCGGACCCGCAGAAGTGGGAGGTCGTCGCGGTCAACCACACCGCGCGCGGCCTGAAGGATGTGACCGTCACCGCCCGGCTATTCGACCTGAACGGGCGCCGGCTCGGGTCCACCCACCGTACGAAGGTGGATGTCGCCTCGTCGGGCACGACACCGACGTTCACGGCCGACTTCGGGAAGGATCTGCCCGGCCTGCACCTACTGCGGCTGACCCTGGAGGACAGCCGTGGCAGAACCCTTTCGGAGAACACGTACTGGCGCTACCGCGAGACGGCCGACATGAAGGCGCTCAACAAGGCCAGGACAGTCAAGGTCACCGCCGACCTCGGCCACGTCTCCCGGTCGGGGACGCGCCGCACGATGCCCGCGACCATACGCAACCGGGGCTCGGCAGTCGCGTCGATGGTGCGGCTGGCATTGCTGGACGCCGACGACGGCGGGCGCGTGCTGCCGACGCTCTACAGCGACAACTACGTGTGGCTGCTGCCCGGGGAGTCGCGCACGGTGACCCTCTCCTGGCCCGCGGAGGCGCTGCGGTCGGGGCGGCCCGCGCTGCTGACCGAGGGATACAACAGCGCGCGAACGGTGACACGCGCGTAGCGTCCGCTGCGGGGCCGGCCACTTGCGCGGCCGGCCCCGGTCGACGGCGGCGCAGGGCATCAGTCCGGCCGGCAGGTCAGGAGGCGGGGCTGCGGCTGCCCGTGCCGCACCCGCCCCCATCCCCGCCCATCCGTCAGGCGTTGGGGTCGAATGAGATGTTGGCCGGCTTGGCCTTTTCGAGGTGGTAGTTGAAATTGCCGTCCTTGAGGCCGAAGACGGCGCTACCGAAGTCGGCCTGGCTCAGCCTGTCCCGCAGGCCCGCGGGGTAGCCGTTCCAGCCGACCAGGCGAGGGAACTGCCACGCGTGGTAGTGATTCTCCGGCGGCTCGTCACCTGTACTCGCAGGGCGGAAACAGTGCGTGCTCACGCCGTCCTTGTGGTAGACGATCTTGGGATGCGTCCCGTCCCACTGGATCTGGTCACGGCCGTAGACGTTGAAGTTGCCGTGGGCGGAGGTGGATACGTAGCGGACCTCGTTGTTCTGCACCCACACCACGACGTGCTCCCAGTCGTGCCTGTGCCCGCCGAGCCCGCTGCCGGCCACGGCCTGGTCCTTCTCGAAATAGAGCCCGTACATGATGGCGCACCAGCCGTTGTTGCACTTGTAGCGGGCGTATCCGTTGGTGTTGTCGAGGTCCCAGGAGTCACGGCACTGACCGTTGACGGCCCCGGTGGTGTTGAGGCCGGGGGCTATGGACCCGTCGGGGCCGATGGCGGGAGTGGGGTAGCAGCCGTCCGTGTCGTAGTCGTACGCGGGTTGGAACGTCTGCTCCAGTCCGTCCGCGTTCGCGGGCAGGGCGGTGGGCGGGGCGGCGAGAGCGCTGCCGGGTACAGCGATGACCAGCGCGATGGCGCTGCCGACGACGAGCGAGACCTTGCGGGTCCGTGCTCTGTTTTTCACTGCGTCCTCCTGGTCGACGCGTGGCGGGGGCACGCGACTGTGATTGGCATGCCCATCACAACCAGGTTGAATCGCGCGGTGAGCGGGCCGAACGCCGCCAGGTGACGTAGCGATGAAAGGCCGGCCAATACACAGCGAGTGAGCCGGTCAAGAGGCGCCTGGCCGGCACGGTGCCCGGACAGGCAGGGGCTGTCTCGCCGACCACCAGCACGGCGTCGGCGTCACGTCTGTGTGATCGATAGGGTGACGGCCATGCGGATGAAGATCATTGTGGCTGTCGGTGTGGCGGGCTTGCTGGCCACGGGATGCACGGATGGAAGTTCCGGCTCGGACAAGGATGCAAAGTCGGCGCCGGCCCCTACCGTGCTGCCGCAGAAGCTGACCAAGCCGAACACGGAGCCGGAGACGGAGCCGCAGCCCTCCCCGGCCGACGACGCCCCGTTCGACGAGAATCTGGCGTACGAACTGCGCCTCAAAACCCTCAAAATGGCCCAGGCCACAGGCAGGACCACCGCCGAGTGCCCCAAGGGCCTGGAATCGAAGAGCGGTACGCGGGCGAGCTGCACAACCACCTACGAGGGTCTGAAGGTGGTGTGGGATGTGACCATCAGCAAGAAGGCCGGCTGGTCGGACAACGTCGTGGAATTCGACGCGGTCCCGGACAAGGGCATCCTCACCAGCGACGGCGTCGCACGCCTGCTGTACGGCAACTACCGCGACAGCATCGACCACGCGCGCTGCAACGACATCCCCAAGGCCGTACTGGTACCGCTGAACGTGAAGACCAAGTACTCCTGCGAGGTCGTCTTCAAGGGCAGGACCCCGGGCGGCCCGGCCGAACCGGTGCGCGCCACGGACGCCGGACCGCGGGTCCACTGACCACGACACGCCGCTTTCATTGACGCCCGCCCGGAGAGCGGCACTTCACTCGCTGATGCCCGACACTGCGAGCACCTTGTCGATGCGTACCCGGACGAGCAGCTGGCCGGGGACGCCGTTGCGGGCGCCGTACTCCTCGGCTCGGTCGGCACCCACATAACGGGCCGCGATCCGGGTGGCCCACTCCCGGAGCTGCGGGAGGGCGTCGCTGAGCTCCGCGCGACCTTGCAGTACCGCGTACCCGAACGGCGGTCGCTCATCGTCCACGCACAGCGCAACCCGGCCGTCCCGGGCGAGGTTGCGACCCTTGACCGTGTCCTGACCGGTGTTGAACACCAGCTCATCGCCGTCGAGCAGGAACCAGACGGGGGCGATGTGCGGGCTGCCGTCCGCGCGGACGGTGGAGAGCTTGCCGGTCCGGGTGCCGGACATGACGAATGCGCGCCACTCGGCGTCGCTCATCTTCTGTGCCATGGCCGCATGCTGCCTGATGGAAAGCCGGCTGATGGGAACTGACGCGCGGAGTGCCCCTTTCCCTCCATGCGGCTCAGCCACTGATCCACTTTCGATACACGCTCCGGAGATCACCGGCCATCGCGACGACGCGCAAATTCACCGGCACCGTGCGCATGGCCACCCGAAGGCGTCCACCATCCTGCCCTTGTGGTTTGGACCACCGTCACCGTCCGGCTATCGGCGATCAGCATCATCCCTGCTGTCACACGGGGTAGTTCAGGGAGATCGCATGAGCAGAACCAGTCATCCCGGACCGGGTCGCCGCAGCCTGCTGCAGGCGGCGCTGGCCGTACCGGCGGTCGGAGCGGCCGGCACGGTACTGGGCACGCAGTCCGCGCAGGCCGCCACGGCGCAGTCATCGACAGCCGGCTCCGGCAGCCACCGTTTCGACACGGAGAGCCCGCGCTTCGCACTGGCGGTCCTGCCGGACACCCAGTACCTCTTCGACGCGGACAGCGCGGACCCGGAGCCGCTGAAGGAGACGTTCCACTACCTGGTGGCCCAGCGCCAGGAGGCGAACATCGCCTTTATGACGCACCTGGGCGACGTCACCGAGCACGGCAGCGAGGAGGAGATCGGTCTCGCGGCGGACACCTTCCGGACCATCCACGGCAAGGTGCCCTACAGCGTCCTCGCCGGCAACCACGACATCAACTCGGGCACCGACGACCAACGCGGTGACACCCCCTATCTCCGGGCGTTCGGGCCGCAGCGCTTCACCTCCATGCCGACCTTCGGCGGCGCATCGCCCGACGGCTACAACAGCTACCACGTGCTGCAGGCGGCCGGGCGCGAGTGGCTGGTACTCGCCCTCGACTGGCGAGCCTCCGAGAAGGGGCTGGCCTGGGCGCAGGGCGTCCTCGACGCCCACCCGACCCTGCCGGCCGTCCTCACGACCCATGACATCGCCTGGGCCGAGGACAACGGCCAGGCGCACCTGTCCGACAACGGACAGCGGCTCTGGGACCGCATCATCCGCGGCAACGACCAGATCTTCATGGCACTCGGCGGCCACTACTGGCCTCCGGGGCGCACCGTGCTCACCAACGACGCCGGCCATGACGTACATGTCCACATCACCAACTACCAGGACCGCTACTACGGCGGTGCGGGGATGGTCCGGCTCTACTCCTTCGACCTGGTCCGCAACGTCGTCGACGTCGAGACGTTCTCCCCGTGGTTCCTCGCCCGCGACCCGGAGAAGCGCACGCCGCTGGAGGCGGAGACCATCGAACTGACCGGTCCGGTGGACCGGTTCTCGCTGGACATCGACTTCGCGGAGCGGTTCCGGGGATTCGCCCCGGTGGTTCCCCCGGCGCCGCGTCCGGCCTCCCGGGTGATGCCGCGGGGCACCGTCGCCTACTGGCGGTTCGACTCCTCCGGTCTCGCGGGTGCCGGCACTGCTGGTTCCGCGGTGGCCGCGGGCACAGTGGCACGCGACCTGTCCGGGCACGGAAACGACCTCCGGGTCCAACTGCTCCACGACAGCGCCTCGAAGGCCCTCACCTGGTCGGGCGACCACCACACCGAGCAGCCGGCCCACGCCAGCCTCCGCTTCGACGGCGGCAAGGGGCCGGACCGGGGCGCGATCCTCACCACGGCCGCCCAGGCGCCGCTGAACAGCTTGACGTTCACCTCGGGCTTCACCATCGAGACCTTCATCAAGCTGCCGGAACCGTTCGAGGGCGACCACGCCTGGATGGGCATCCTCAGCTGGGAGGGCCGCAACGGAGACGCCGGAAAAACCACCGGCTGGTCGACGGAGGAGCCCACCTGCAGCCTCAATGTCACGCCTGAGCGCTTCCTGCAGTTCGTGCTCTACCCGCACGTCCAGGACGCCGACCCGACCTCATGGAGCCACGCGCTGCCCGTGGGCCGCTGGACCCACATCGCGGTCGTCAACAACGGTCACCGCACGGTGATGTACGTCGACGGGTCGAAGATCGCCCGCAACCCGTCCCAGCCGGCCACCGGCATCGCGACGCTCGGAAAGCCGTTCGTCATCGGCGGCACCCAGTTCGCCGAGCAGTTCGGCCAGAGCTTCTACGGCTGGATCGGCGACACCCGCATCGTGGACCGGGCGCTGACGCCGAAGGACTTCATGGCCCCGTTCGCGTAACCGGCTGCAGCGGGCTGCCGGATGGCCGCCCGGGTCCGGTGCCCGGCCCGGGAGCGACGCGGTTGTCGCTCCCGGGCCGTGTTGCGTGGCCGGTGGGCCGAGGACACCTTCGGCCGGGGCGTCCGACAGCGGACAGAGCACAGCAGCATGGTCCGCGGCCCCGCGCGCCGTCCGGTGGGCACTGGGCAGGCCGGGGACGACCGGAGCCGATGCTGCCTGCGCGGTGCCGGCTCCCCTTCCGGCCACCACCTCGCCCACCGGGCGTCGGCCACACGACGCCGGGACGTCGCGCACGCCGGGGACGCTGTCGGCGAGCCCGCTCTCGACGGGTGCACGACGAGCAGGGACGACCGAGACCGATGGCCCTACCCCGCATGCCGTTCCTGCGCCGGATCGCCTGCCTGGTCCCGATCACTGTCATCGGCGTCTGGGTGGTCCTGAACTGGCCGGTCATCGCCTCCGGCGGCCGTGGCCTCCTCACCGCCAACCGCTACTGGCTGCTGGCCGCGCTGGCAGTCACCGGGCTGGGCTGGGTCGCGGTGTCCTTCGCGCGCCAGGGCGCGGTGCTCGAACCGCTCCCCGCCGGACGGCTGTTCGCCACCCAGTTCGCCTCAGGTGCCGCCAACCACCTCCTGCCGGCCGGATTGGGCGCGGGCGCGGTCAATCTGCGCTTCCTCAGGGGCTGCGGGATCCCGCTGACCCGGTCCTCGGCCGCACTCGCGTTGTACCTGCTGGCGGAGGCAGCGGGCCGGGTCGTGCTCCTGCTGACGCTTCTGACCGCCTACCCCGACGCGCTCCGGCTGGACGGCCTCGTCCCGAGAGCGGTTGCCCTCCCGCTCGTGTGGGCGGCGGTCGGGCTGGCCTGCACGGCAGTGCTCGCGCTTGTCGCCATACGTCCGCTCCGCAGGGTCATCGGTACCTTTCTGGGCACCGCTCTGACCGACGCGCGTGCACTGCATGCCAGGCCCGTACGGGCGCTGGCCCTGTGGGGCGGTTCATTGGCCTTCCCCGTCCTGCAGGCCGCCGGACTGGTCGCGGTCGCGCTGGCCGTCGGCGTACCGGTACCCGTGATCCATGTCGCGATCGCGTATCTCGCCGCCAGCATCGCGGCCGCTGCCGTCCCGACGCCCGGTGGCATCGGCTCCGTCGACGCGGCGCTGGTCGTCGCTCTCGTCGCCGCCGGGGCTTCGGTCACCGCCGCCGGTTCCGTGGTCCTGGGCTACCGCATCATCACGGTATGGCTGCCGCTGATCCCCGGGGCGCTGGTACTCGGCGCCCTGGTGCGCTCGAAGGTGGTCTGAAAACCGGTCGTGCGACGGTTCTGTCTCCCACCAGGCGGAACGGCCGTACGGTCACCGCCGGCGCATCGATGGGCCGCCGAGGAGTACGACGACGGCCGCAGGGCGAGCCGGCACCCGGCCGGCTCAGGGCGCTGCCTCCGGAGCCGGTTCGTCCGCGCGCCGAGCACAGCTACGCGACGGAAGCCGGGAGGACGCTTGCGGCCACAACGCCAGCAGCCCCAGGCAGATCCATACGTACGTGCTCCCGCCGAGGAAGCCGTCCACGCCGGACGGGTCATCACGCCACAGCCATACGACACTGCTGCACAGCACCACGTACAGGGCTGCGGCAACGGCGCGACGGCCGGTTCTGGCGAGCAAGGCTATGGCGGGCACCGCCCACACCAGGTGGTGCACCCAGGTCACGGGGCTGATCAGGCATGCCGCAAGGCCGGTGAGCGCCATGCCGGCCTCGTCGTCACCGACCGCCGCCGCCCGGCGCACCCGGTACGCCCAGAGGACGAGCACCACGAGCACGGCCGACACCCACACCGGGCGGGCCGCGCCCATCCGGGCCAGCGCGCCCTGCAGCGACTGGTTGGACACGTAGTCCAAGGCACCGACCCGGTGCGTGTCCCACAGCGCCCGGGTCCAGAACACCCATGACGCGCGCGGCGCCGCCAGCACACCGACCACGGTCGCTGCCACCGCCGTACCCGTGGCGACGGCAGCGGCCCGGCGGCGGCCGGTGAGCAGCAGGTACCCGATGAAGATGCCCGGCGTGAGCTTGAACGCCGCCGCCAGCCCGATGCCGACGCCCGCGAAACGGCCGCGCCCGCCGTCCGCGTACACCAGCGCCATCAGCAGCAGATTCACCTGGCCCAGGCTGAAGGTGTCCCGCACCGGCTCCAACATCACGAAAAGGCACCCGGTCACCACCGGCCCGCCTCGGCCCAAGGGCAGTTCGCGCAGTGGACCACGCAACAGCAACACCGACGCAGCCACACTGAGCAGCACGCAGCCCACCACCGCCCCGGTGCGTCCGACCAGGAGCATCGGCAGCATGCAGACGGCGGCGAAGGGCGGGTAGGTGAAGCCGTATCCGGTCCCGGGCAGCAGGTAGTCGTAGATCCGGCCGCCGTGCCGGATCCAGTCGTCGACGGTCCCGTAGTAGACGTAGAGGTCGAACCAGCCCCGGTAGTACGGCACCGTCACCATGAAGAGCACGGCGCCGGTGACCGGGACCACGGTGCGGAACAGCTGCCGCGGCCGGGTCACGGCAGCGTTCCCGGGACGTCGGCGGCCTGCGGCCGGGCCGCTGCCCGCCAGGTCAGCAGGGCCAGCGCCGCCAGTCCGCCGCCGCCCACCGCAAGCATCAACTGCCGTACGTCCGGGGCGAAACCGTCCGGGAGAACAGCGAGGGCGAGCACACAGCTGCCGACGGCCGCCCAGCGGCGCACCCGGCCGCTCGGTGCGGCGGCCGCGATGGGAAACAGCGCCCAGAGCACGTACCAGGGGCGGATCGCGGGGCCGAGCAGGGCGACAGCGGCCAGGCCGAGCCCGAGGGCGTACACCGGGCCGAGGCCGTGGCGACGGCGCCAGACCAGGAGCAGGACAACGGCGATCGCGGCGACGCCGAGGAAGCGCCAGGCGGGCACGGCGCCGGTGAGGCGGCCCAGAGTACCGGTGAGGGACCAGTTGTGGGCGGAGACGGGGGTACCGAGGGCGCCGATCCAGCCGTAGCCGGTGCCGGTGGCGGCGGTGGCGACCATCGTGGTCGCCACCGCGACGGCGAGGGTGGCAAGTCCGGTCCTGATCAGCCGGGCACGCCCGTGCAGCCTGTTCGACCAGATCGACGCGACCGCGAACAGCCCCAGCACGGCAGGCACCTTCACCAGCGCGGCCAGCGTGACCAGCACCGCGGCCCACACCGGCCACCGTCCGGACGCCGCGACCAGGCCCGCACCGAGCAGCCCCAGCATCACCGCGTCGTTGTGCGCGCCCGCGACGAGGTGCAGCAGGAGCAACGGGTTGAGCGCGCCCAGCCAGAGCGCGGCCGACCGGTCGGTGCCGCAGCGCTCGGCGAGTACGAGCAGGAAGGCGATCATCAGGGCGACGCCGGACAGCGCCACCAGCCGCATGCCGGCGATCCCGAGCGGTACCGCTGCCCTGGCCACGACCAGGAAGACCGGGCCGTACGGCGTCGGCGTGTGCTGCCAGATCGGCGGCACCTCGGCGGCCAGCGGCCCGCCGAGCCGGTCGGCACCGTGCGCGTACACGTCCATGTGCGCGGCGGCCATCGTGCCCTGCACCAGATAGCTGTACACGTCCCGGCTGAACAGCGGCGGACCCAGCACCAGCGGCACCGCCCAGATCCCCAGCGTCACCAACAGGAACCGCTCCCCCGGTGGTTCGGGCCCGCGCACCGCCCGCCCCAGCCACCACCACGCGGCGACCAGCAGCACCAGCCCGAAGTACGCACCGGCCAGCCCCAGTCGCCCGCCGTACGGCCCCACCGCGTCCCGCACCGGCAACGCCCCTGCAGTCAGCCCGCCCACCGCGACCGCGACCGAGCCCGCGAACCCGAGCCACCGGCAGCGGCGCGGGTCGGCGATCGCGTCCGGTACCAGCATGCGCGCACGGTAGCCCTGCCCGGGCCACCGGCAGCCGACCGTCAGGCGGACGGAATCCGGATGGCCGGTGAAAACCACGGTGTCCAAGGCCCTCGACCGGCAATGGCACCACCGAGCGGCTCCACCGCGTCCGGAGGTTCAGCCGCGCCGGGCGCACGAGGCGGGCTGCCGCCTCGGCGAGCTGCCGGCGGGTCGTACCGGAGCGGACGACGCTGCCGCAGTGGGGATGCGTGTACGTACCGCTCCTGCTGTGCGGCTACGCCTCGGATACGCAGACGGCCCCGCCTGGACGCAAGCTCTCAGGTGGGGCCATCCGGTTGCGTCACCCGTGGACGATGGCGGTCAGGTCGGTGAGTGAGTTGATGGACCAGTCCGCGGCCGCAATGACGTCCGGGTCGTCACCCCACCAATTCCCCCACGGTCCGCGGCGAATGTGGGCAACCCGCAGTCCGGCCGCCTTGGCCGGGAACACGTCGTTCACAGGGTGGTCACCGACGTACACCGTCTCGTGAGCAGCAGCACCGGACTCCTGCAGAACCCGCTGGAAGAATGCCGGATCAGGCTTCGCGACCCCCCACTCCGCCGAGGTGACGACGAGGTCTGCGGGCAGGTCCAGGGCACGCAGCAGGATGCCGGCCTTCTCGGTCTGGTTCCCGGCGACGAGGACGCGGACGCCGAGCTTGCGAAGTCCCGCGAGGACCGGCCGAACATCCGGGTAGAGGTCCGTCTCGTCGAGGTGCTCGCCCCGGCCGGCGGCTTCGCGCGCACGGTACTCGGCGCCGACGTCGATGTCGGGGCGGAGGATCCTCAACGCGTCCGTGTTGTCGCGGCCTTGGGTGACGACAGCCCCGACGAGTGCGCTGACGGTGTGCCGTGGGACGTCGAGCCACTCCGCCCAGGACCGCCAGTACCGGTCGTCCCTGGTGAGGGTTTCGCCGATGTCGAAGACGATGGTCTCAATCACCGTGCCGACCCTACGCGGAATGCATGGTCAGTCCTCGCTCGACGGGACGGGAGGCCGCCCCGGCTTGTTGCCCACCGGCAGCAACGGCGCAGTCCGGCTCCCTGCCACGTCCGTCGACTCACCGCGACCCACCACAAGATCAATGATCAGACACGGCCTGGGCGCACGACGGGCACAACCCGCGGTAGGTGACCTCGACCTTGGACACCGTGAAGCCGAACCGCTCCTCCGCCGGGAGGTCGGTCAGCGGATTGCCGGTCGGGTGGACATCGCGGATGATGCCGCAGCTGGAGCACACCAGGTGCTGGTGCGGGTGTTGTGCATTGGGGTCGTAACGCTTTGCGCGGCCGTCGGTGGAGAACTCCACGACCTCACCGAGAGCGACCAGCTCGCCCAGGGCGTTGTAGACGGTCGCCCGGGAGATCTCGGGCAGTCGCTGTACCGCACGGGCGTGCACCTCGTCGGCCGTGAGATGCACATGCTCACCATCGAGGACCTCCGCAACGACACGACGCTGGGAGGTCATCCGCCAGTCACGCCCTCGCAGTCGCTCCAGCAGGTCACTCATATCGGTTCACCTATTCAGGTTCGGTTGGATACCCGAAGGTGCCGACGCACGTCCGGGTTCCTGCTGGATATGGGTTTGGCGTGCTTCTTGACTTGGATTCTGTCCATTGTAGGATCGGTTTCGTTGATAGCCAAGGGACAGGAAGACTCCAGTACCGCAGGAGAAAGAGCCGTGCCGGACCACCCTCGAGGAGCTGCGCAGTGCCAGCCTGTGGGTCACAGCCGCCCGCGTCGCGCTGCTTGAGGCCGTCCAGGGCGATGACCACCTCGGCGTCGAGACGATCACCGCCACGGTGCGCGATCGCCTGGGCCGTATCTCCCTTCACGTCTGTGAGACCCCCCGCGCGCTCACCTCGGCGCGACACGTACGCCGCATCGAACCGGCCGGAAGCCCGGCCCGGTTCGAGGGACGCATCGCGTCGACGTCGACTGCGCGGTCGGCGAGGCCCCCTGCTCCTGTCGCGCCCGATGGCCAAGCCTTCTCGATCGACAAGGCCGAAGCCGACTACTGGGGCCCATGCCCAACTGTTCCGCCGTCCACAGTTCCTGAGCACCGTGATCCGCCTGGTCCGGAAGGATTCCCATGTCTGAGAACCATGATGCAATCGTCGTAGACGCGAAGGCGGAGGGCGGAGGTGGCTGCCCGGTCGCACACGGGCGCGCCCCGCACCCGACTCAAGGCGGCGGAAACCGCCAGTGGTGGCCGGAGCGGCTCAACCTGAAGATCCTGGCCAAGAACCCCGGCGTGGCCAACCCCCTCGGCGAGGAGTTCGACTACGCCGAGGCGTTCAAGACTCTCGACCTTCCGGCAGTGAAGCGGGACATCGCAGAGGTGCTGACGACCTCGCAGGACTGGTGGCCCGCCGACTTCGGCCACTACGGCCCGTTCATGATCCGGATGGCGTGGCACAGCGCGGGCACCTACCGGATCAGCGACGGCCGCGGCGGCGCCGGGGCCGGCCAGCAGCGGTTCGCCCCTCTCAACAGCTGGCCGGACAACGGGAACCTCGACAAGGCCCGCCGCCTGCTCTGGCCGGTCAAGAAGAAGTACGGCCAGGACCTCTCGTGGGCCGACCTCATGATCCTCGCAGGCAACGTCGCCCTCGAGTCGATGGGCTTCAAGACCTTCGGCTTCGGCGGCGGTCGTGCGGACGTCTGGGAGCCCGACGAGGACGTGTACTGGGGTCCCGAGACCACCTGGCTCGGCGACGAGCGCTACACCGGGGACCGTGAGCTGGAGAACCCTCTCGGTGCGGTCCAGATGGGCCTCATCTACGTCAACCCGGAGGGTCCGAACGGAACTCCGGACCCGCTCGCCGCGGCCCGCGACATCCGTGAGACGTTCCGCCGGATGGCGATGAACGACGAGGAGACGGTCGCCCTGATCGCGGGCGGCCACACCTTCGGCAAGACCCACGGCGCCGGCCCGGCGGACAGCGTCGGCGCCGACCCCGAGGCCGCCCCGCTCGAGGAGCAGGGCCTCGGCTGGAGGAACTCCTTCGGCACCGGCAAGGGTGGCGACACGATCACCAGCGGCCTCGAGGGCATCTGGACGAACACCCCGATCACCTGGGACAACAGCTTCTTCGAGATCCTGTTCGGTCACGAATGGGAGCTGTTCAAGAGCCCCGCCGGCGCCCACCAGTGGAGGCCGAAGAACGGCGCCGGGGCGGGCACCGTCCCCGACGCCCACGACCCGTCGAAGAGCCACGCCCCGACAATGCTGACAACCGACCTCTCGCTCCGCTTCGACCCGGCCTACGAACAGATCTCGCGACGTTTCCTCGAGAACCCCGACGAGTTCGCGGACGCCTTCGCCCGGGCGTGGTTCAAGCTGACCCACCGCGACATGGGTCCGATCGTGCGCTACCTCGGCCCGGAGGTCCCCGCCGAGGTGCTGTTGTGGCAGGACCCGCTCCCCGAGGTGACGCACCAGCTCGTCGGCGCCGAGGACATCGCCGCCCTCAAGGGACGGATCCTCGCCTCGGACCTGTCGGTGTCCCAGCTCGTGTCCACCGCATGGGCGTCTGCCTCCTCCTTCCGCGGCAGCGACAAGCGCGGCGGCGCCAACGGCGCGCGCATCCGTCTCCAGCCGCAGAGCGCATGGGAGGTCAACGACCCCGACCAGCTGGCGACGGTGCTGCGCACCCTCGAGGGGATTCAGGAGTCCTTCAACTCGGCCCAGAGCAGCGGCAAGCAGGTCTCGCTGGCCGACCTGATCGTGCTCGCCGGTGGTGCGGGTGTCGAGCAGGCCGCCAAGGACGCCGGCTTCGAGATCCAGGTCCCCTTCACGCCGGGGCGTGTGGACGCGTCGCAGGAGCAGACCGACCTGGAGTCGTTCGCCGCGCTCGAGCCGACCGCCGACGGATTCCGGAACTACCTCGGCAAGAGCAACCGGCTGCCGGCCGAGTACCTGCTGCTCGACAAGGCGAACCTGCTGACGCTGAGCGCCCCCGAGTTGACGGTCCTGGTCGGTGGCCTCCGCGTCCTGGGCGCGAACCACCAGCAGTCGCCGCTCGGCGCCTTCACCACGACCCCCGGGTCCTTGACCAACGACTTCTTCGTCAACCTGCTCGATCTGGGCACCACGTGGAAGGCGACGTCCGAGGACGCGAATACGTTCGAGGGCCGCGACGCCGCCACGGGCCAGGTCAAGTGGACCGGCAGCCGAGCCGACCTCGTCTTCGGGTCGAACTCCGAGCTGCGCGCGGTCGCGGAGGTCTACGCGAGCGATGACGCGAAGGAGAAGTTCGTGAAGGACTTCGTCGCGGCGTGGGACAAGGTGATGAACCTCGACCGGTTCGACCTCGTCTGATCATGGCGTCCAGGTCGGCCCCCACCGGCCGACCTGGACGTGCTCGGTCCGAAGCCCGGCTCCACCGGGTCTACCGCCGGTGCGCGGTCGGCCGGGGCAGGCCGCAGACCGGCGGCAGTTCCCGCCCCATACCGTCCGTCCCGTCCGTCCTGACCACCAGCACGATCGCCGCCGGCTCTTCGCGATCACCGCACCGCGGTCGGTCCCCGCCCCGCGGACGCGCGGAGGGCTACCTCCACACGGGTGACATCGCGACTCAGTAACCGGGGTCCTGATGCGCGCCGTTGAGACGCATCGCAGCGCGAGAGCTCGGCGCGCCACCGGACTGCTCAAGCCGCGGGAGGCGTTCGTCCCGGGAATACCCTGTCGCCATGGTGCGCGCCGGCAGTCCCGAAGCCGATGTACCGGATGGCCCTGCGGCTTCGGGCCGGTCCCTGGCTCCGCTTCTCGCGGTCTGCGCGGGCTACTTCATGGTCATCCTGGACGTGACGGTCATCAACGTCGCCGTTCCGGTGGTGGGACGGGAACTGTCGGCCTCGCTCACCGGGATCCAGTGGATCACGGACGGTTACACCTTGGTCTTCGCCGGCCTGTTGCTCACCGGCGGCGCGCTGGGCGACCGGCTGGGAAACCGTCGAATCTTCTGCACCGGGGTGGTGGTGTTCACCGTCGCCTCGGCCGGCTGCGGACTGGCACAGAGTGCCGGGGCCCTGGTCGCCGCCCGGCTGTTGGAAGGACTCGGCGCGGCACTGATCGTCCCCGGCTCCCTCGCCCTCCTCCAACAGGCGTACCCCTCACCCGCCGAGCGCTCCCGGGCCTTCGGTATTTGGGGCTCGGTGGCGGGCGTCGCCGCCTGCGCCGGCCCCCTCCTGGGCGGCCTCCTGGTCACCACCTTGGGCTGGCGCTGGGTGTTCTTCATCAACCTGCCCGTCGGATGCGCCTGCCTGTTGCTGACGCTGCGCCGCGTGCCCGCTTCGGCCCGGCGCCCGGACCGCCCCGTGGACTGGCCGGCCCAGTGCGCGATCATCGCGACGGTGGCCCTGCTCACCGCCGTCCTGAACGAGGCCGGACGACGTGGCTGGGCAGACCCACTGATCCTCACCGGGGCCGGCCTGTGTCTGCTGGCAGCCGCCGCGTTCGTCCTGCGCGAGCGTCTGGCCCGCACACCCGTGGTGCCCCTGTGGTTGCTGCGCTCCCGCGCGATGAGCGGCGGCGCGGCCATCGGCCTGCTGTTCAACTTCGCCTTCTACGGCATGATCTTCACCGCCAGTCTGTACTTCCAGCACCAGCGCGGCCTGACCGCGCTGCGCACCGGGATCGCCCTCTTCCCGGCGGTGGCCATGACCATGTTTGCCTCCGTCCTGTCCGGACGGCTGTCAGGCACCACCGGACACCGCCCGCTTGTGGTCACGGGCATGCTCCTTGGCGCGGCGGGCCTGGCCGGCTGGGCCGCCGCCGGACCGGACCCGGACTACCTACTGATCGTTGCGCCGATGATGGCGGCGGGCTTCGGCACGTCCTTCGCCCTCACCGGATCAACCGCCACCGCGATGTCAGCCGCCCCCGACAAGTACTCCGGCACCGCCTCGGCCCTGTTCAACACCACCCGCCAGGTCGGCAGCGCCGCAGGCGTCGCGCTGGGGGGCTCGCTACTGGCCGGCGCAGCCGACTTCACCACCGGGCTGCGGACCAGCATGGCCATCGGCGCGGCCGCGTACCTGGCGGCCGCCGCCCTCGCGCTCTTCTGCATCCCACAGAAGGCAACCCGCCACGCCGCCGACTGAAGACCTGCCAACCCGTCGCCGACGCTCCGGGAATCCACGGAAGCCGGAGCGACCTGCAGCTTGCCGTGAACGCCGAACAACATGGCGAGTCCGGGACCGTGACGTGGGGCGCGAACGGCAAGCTGCTGGGCGAGATGGCGTGCACCCTGGTCGATGGTCGGATCGTCGAGATCCTGTCCGTGAGCGCCCCGGAGCGCCTCGCATCCATGGGCCTCCCGGACCCGGCAAGGCAGGCCCGGGCTCGCCCGACCGCCGCCGCCCGCCGGCCCGGTCTCCAGACCTCTGCGCTTCGGGCCATCCGCGGGCGATACGGCTACAGCGCGTCCACCGCACTCACCTTCCAGCCCGCGGACGTACGCGTCAGCGTCATTCGCACCCGGTTCAGGTCGACGCGCGGCCCCGTAACTTGCGTGCTCGTGGTCACCTGATTGACGAAAAGCAGGACCACGGCCTTGTCCGGCGAGGCCGACACCACGGAGGCGACCGGTGCGCCACCGCCCGGCGGCTTCACCACCGTCGCCTTGACCACCCCGTGGTACTTGACGGCGGTCGGCGCCACCACCCGTGTGGTGGTCCTGCCGTATTCGTCACGGAACTTCCCGGTCAGGTGGCCGCGCGCCGCCGCGAAGTCCTTGTCGAGCCGCCGGTAGTCGTACGACAGCACCACGGGCGCCGCCTTCTGCGCCGCGACGAGCGCCTCCAACCGCGCGCCGTCCGCCTGTCGTCCCTCCTCGTACTCCCACCCCAGCACGGCGGCCGCGGCCGGCATCGCTGCCACCAGCACGGCCAGTACGGCCGGCACTGCGCGGAACCGGCCACGTATCCGACTCTGCGCAGAGGCGACCACCGGATCGTCGGCATGCAGCACCGGCCCGGCCTGTTGATCTTCCGCCTTCCGGCCCTGGCTCGCGTCGTCGGGTGCTTCCGGAGACGCCTCGTCCCGAGCCGGCGGATGCGTCCTGTCCACTGTCTTCGGACGCATCTCGTCCGCACTGCGGGTTGCGACCCGTTCCGTCCGCCGGGCCGCCGCTCGGGCGGCGGCGGCCATCGAGCGGCGGCCGGGGGTTGCGGCGCCGGGGCCTCGTCCAGTCGGGTTCGCCACGGTGTTGCTCCTCACTGCCTTGCTCCTCACTGCAGGTGGTACGGGTGTGTCCTCCGGCACCTGGTCAGCCGACGAACTCGACATCGGACGTCAGCCAGCGGCCGTGCTCGAGTACGAGATCGAGCTGGAGCCGATAGGTGCGGGCCTGACCCCCGGGGGCGGCGGAATTGGTCACCTTGCTGTCGGCGACGACCAGGACGCGTGCGGTGCGCTCGTCGGAACGCGCGATGCCTGCTTCGAGCACCTGCCCCTGCGACACCGACTTGTTGGCCGCGACCAGCTTCGTCAGCTCGGCGGTCTGCGCGGAGAACTGCTCCTTGAAGGCACCGGTGGCGCCCTTCAGCACGTTCTCGCTGTCCTGCTCGTAGTGCCGGTAGTCGAGCGAGGTGAAGTTGAGTGCGGACTGGCGGGCGGCGGCCAAAATGTCCTGGCGCCGCTGCGCCTCCGCGCGCTGCTCGTACACCTGGACGCAGAGCCAGCCGCTCAGCGCCGTGGTCACGACCGTCGCCACGGCGAGCGTCGCCGCCACGGTCCTGCCACGCCGGGCCGAGGCCGCCGCCGTGGTGCCGAGCAGGCGGAGCGAGCGGGTCAGGCGCGCGAGGATGCCCGCGTTCATGCCATAGGTCCGACGAGCAGCCATTGCCACGAGTCCTTTCCGAGCACACTCTGTTCGCCACCCGTCGAGCCGATCTCGACGGGCGTTCCGTCCGGACCGGCGGCGATGCCGGTCTCCGGGTCGTAGGGGGCCACATACGCGGCCCGCCCGGTCCCCGTCGAAGTCGAGGCACCGGGCACGTTCTGCGCGCCACGGACCGAGGTGGCGCTGCCGCGCGGGGCCGTGCAGCGCGCGCCGGTGTCGGCGGGGCGCTCGCTGGTGTCCGCGGGGTCACGCCGCTGGGTGCCGTATCCCTGACGGCACGGCGCCGGCTCGTCGGCCCCGGCGACCAGGCCGAAGTGGGTGGTGCCGTCGCTCGGGACGACCGTGGGACTGCCCGCGACGACGACCGGAAAGGTCACCAGGGCCTGTTCCACGCCGGGCAGCCGCGCCACGGTGATCTGGCCGCCGCTGATCAGATTTCCCAGCAGCACGGGCAGAGCGGTCTCGTTCGCCTTGAGCAGCGAGTTCAGCTCCTGTGCGGCCGGCGCGGTCGAGCCGATCAGCCTGCGCAGGTCCCCGTCACTGGACTTCAACTCGGTGGTCAGGGCCGCCAGGTCGTGCGAGAACGACCTGATCGCCGACCCCTTGTCGACCTGTGTCTTGAGGACCGTGCGCGAGTCCTCGATCAGCGAGACGGTCTGCGGCAGCGACGCGGACGCCGACTCCACCAGGTTGTTGCCCGAGTCCACAAGACGGCTCAGATGCGGGCCGGTTCCGGCGAAAGCCTTGCCGAGCTCGTCGACCGTGATCCGCAGATCTTCCTTGCCCACGGAGTTGACCAGCCGGTCCAGGCTCAGCACGACATCCGTGATGGGCAGCGGCACCCGGGTGTCACCGCGGGCGATCACGCTCCCGTCCCTCAGATACGGGCCGTCGCTGTCCCGCGGCTGCAGATCGACGTACTGCTCGCCGACCGCCGAACGGTTCGCCACCACCGCCAGTGTGTTGGCCGGTATGCGCGCCCCGTCCTCGATCTCCAGCGCCACCGACACCCCACGGGAGCCGGACAGCCGCAGCTCACCGACGCGGCCCACTGGCACCCCGCGGTAGGTGACCTCCGCTCCCGGGAAGACGCCACCGGACGCGGTGAACTCGGCGCGCACGGTGTAACCGCGGTCGAGGAGTGCATCCGCCAGGCCGGTGTACCGGGCGCCCACGTACGACACCCCGACGGCCGTGACCGTGGCGAAGGCGAGCAACTGGGCCTTGACCGTACGAGTGATCACAGTTGCATCCCCTTCAGCATGAGCTCGGCAAGGGAGAGCGACACCCCGGGCGGAAGGCGGTCTGCGTCCCTGCCTCCGTAGGTGGCGTAACTGCCGGTGCACACCGGCGGACACAGCGGATCGGAATCGACCGGTGGCCCGGACGGTGTGCCGGGCTTCTTGGGCACGTCCGGAGCCTTCGGCAGCGCGGTAGGCAGCGGTACGCCGGGTGCACCCGGCGACTCCGGCAGCTCCGGTAGGTCTGGTAGCTCCGGCAGCTCTGGCTTGTCCGGTGCGCCCGGCTTCTTGGGCTCTTCGGCGAGATTGCCGTAGACGCTCGCCAGATCCAGATCGGCGGTGATCTTGAGATTGACGTAGTCGCCCTTGATGGCGCCCGTCACATTGCGCGGGAACGGATACGTCGTCAGAAGCTCCAGGGAGTTGGGCAGGTCGCTGCCTGCCTTGTTCAACTGCTGCAGGATCGGCCGCAGACTGCGCAGATTGGCGGTCAGGTCGGCCCGCGAGGCATTGACCACCTTGGTGCCGGCCGTGCCGAGCTTCGACAGAGACGTGAGCATCGCGGTCAGCTTGCGGCGCTGGCTTGCCAGCACCTTCAGTGCGCCCGGCATGGTGTCGACCGCCGTGGCGATGGTCCTCTTCTCCCGCGCCAGCCGTGTGGCCAGCCGGTCGATTCCTTCGAGCGCGCGGACGATCTCCTTGCGCTGCCCATCAAGACCGCCCAGAAAGGTGTCCAGCTCGGTCAGCAGGGACTTCACCCGGTTCTCCCGGCCCTCCAGGGCCTTGTTCAACTCCGTGGTGACCGTCTTCAGCTGAGCCACCCCACCGCCGTTGAGTAGCGCTGACAGCGCGGAGAGCACCTCCTCGATCTCCGGGTTTCGCCCGCTGCGGGACAGCGGGATCCGGTCACCGTCGCGGAGCCTGCCCACGGGTGCCCTCTCCGCCGGGGCGGACAGGGCCACGTACTTCTCGCCGAGCATGCTGGTCTGGCGCAGCTCGGCAATCGCGTTACCCGGCAGCTTCACCGCGCCGTCGACCCGGAGCCGCACACGGGCATGCCAGTCGACCAGTTCCACCTTCTCGACCGAGCCCACCGTGACGTTGTTGACCTTCACGGCCGACTGCGGCACCAGATCGAGGACGTCCCGGAACTCGACGGTGACCCGGTAGGCGTTGCCGTTGTCGGCCGCGCCACCGGGCAGCCCCACGTCGTACAGGCCGTTGAACTCGCAGCCGGTGAGCACCACCGAGCCCACTGCCGTCCACAGGGCCGCCGCCCTGCCACCGCGCCTCACTCTGCTGATCGTCATGCCCCGGCCTCCAGGATTCCGCCAAGCGTCCGGTCGACCGGCCCGGTGCCCGACACCGGTACGGCACTGGGCAGTTGGGGCAGCGTGTCGAAGAGCTCCTGGAGCTCCTTGCAGTCCGGGTTCTTGCCGCCGGCGTCCCCTGTGGTCCTCAGCAGCGAGCAGAGCAGCGCGGCCGGATCCTGGGGCTGGTCCACGTTGTTACGGGTGTCGAGGGTGCCGGACGAGGGGTTGTAGGCGTTCTGCAGGTTGGAGAGCCCGGCCGGCGCGACCTCCAGCAGCTCCGCCAGGGCGGCACGCTGGGTGACCAGCACCTTGGTGACCTTGCTGAGCCCCTTCACATCCGCCGTCAGCGCCTTCTTGTTGCTGCGTACGAACGCGGCCACATCGCCCAGCGCCACCCCCAGATGCCGCAGCGCCGCCGCCAGGTCCTTTCGTTCCCCGGCGAGCTGGTCGGCCACGTCGGAGAGGCTGTCGTTGAACGACCGCACGTTCTTGTCGTCGGCGGCCAGCGCCGCGGTGAACACCTGCAGATTCCGTACGGTGCCGAACAGGTCCTTTCGGCCGTCGGAGAGGGTGGTGACCGCCAGTGACAGGCCCTCGACCGTCTGGTTGAGCTGTGCGCCCTGGCCGTCGAGGTTGTCCGCGCTCACCCCGAGCAACCGGGACAGCGAACCGTCCTCGTTGGCGCCTTTCGGGCCGAACGCCGCGGCTGTCGTGTGCAGGCTGTCGAAGATTCGGTCCAGCTCGACCGGCACAGCCGTGCGGCTCTCCGGGATGAACGCGCCGTCCTCCATCACGGGACCGCCACGGTAGACGGGCAGCAGCTGTACGTAACGGTCGCTGACGACCGAGGAGTTGATGATCGCGGCCTGCGCGTTCGCGGGAATCCTGCGCCCGGGCTCGTACTCAAGCTCCACCCGCACGTGGCCGCCTTCCGGCGTGATCTTCCCGACCTCACCGACGCGGACGCCGAGGACGCGTACGTCCGAGCCGGGGTGGAGGCCGACGGTGCGCGGGAAGTACGCGGTGACATGGACAGGGGTTGAGCGCGGCCACAGGACGACTGCCGCCGTGCCCGCAACGAGCGCGAACGCGACGACCAGGGCCAGCCGCCGGGCAAGACGTCCCCTCGGTGTGAGAGGCGGTATGAAACGGGTCCTCATCGCGAGCCTCCCGTCCGCGGAACCGCCGGAGCGGCGACCACGTTCTGGATATAGCTGTCGAACCACCGCCCGTTGCCGAGGGTGTTGGTGAACACCCGCACGTAGGGCGCGAGCAACTTGATGCTTCGGTCGAGGCTCGCCTGGTTGCGTTCGAGCATGGTGACCACCGAGTTGAGCCCTTTGAGCGCCGGGCCGATCTGCTTACGGTTCTCCTCGACCAGGCCGGAGAGCTGGATGCCGACCGCGGCCGAGCTCTTGAGCAGCGAGTGGATCGCCGCCCGCCGCCTGGCGATCTCCTTGAAGAGCTTGTCGCCGTCCCTGACCAGTACGACGAACTCCTCGGAGCGGTTCTTCAGCACACCGGTGACCCCATGGGCGTGATCGAGGAGTTGCCGCAGCGACTGATCGCGGGAGGCGACCGTCCGGGAGATCTTCGACAGGCCCTTGATGGACGCCCGTACCTCGGTCGGCGAATCCTCGAAGGTGGCGGAGATGGTGTCGAGAGCCTTCGCCAGCCGAGCTGTGTCGACCTTCTCCGTGGTGGTTGTCAGATCACTGAACGCTGCCACGACGTCGTACACGGGAACCGTCCGGTTCAGCGGAATCTCGCTGCCGGGCCGCAGCTGCCCGGTGCCCTTCGGCTGCAGTGCGAGGTACTTCGCGCCCAGGATCGTCTTGACCCTGATGGCAGCCCCGGTCCGGGTGCCGAACTCGGGCTGTCCCTTGACCCGGAAGGTGACTTTGACATGGTCACCGTCCAGGTCGACCTCGTCGACCTTGCCCACCTTGACCCCGGCGATCCGCACCTCGTCGCCGGGCTTGAGGCCGCCCGCCTCGGCGAAGGCCGCACTGTACGTCTCGCCGTCGCCGATCAACGGCAGGCTGTCGGCGTTGAACGCGGCCAAGGCCAGCAGCACGAGCGTGGTGATGCCCACGGCTCCGATCACCACAGGATTCTTCTCGCGGAACGTAATCATGAGCACCTCGCCCGGGCCACATGGAGCTCGGGGGTGAGGACCTCCCTGGTCTTCGGCAGCACGATCCGGCCGTCGAAGTCACAGAGGTAGAAGTTGAACCAGGAGCCGTACGAGGCGGTCCCTGTCAGCTTGTTGAGCTTGCTCGGCAGCCGCTTCAGCACGCCCTCCACGGTCTTCTCGTTCGCGTTCAGCGTTCCGGTGAGGTCTCGCAGCCCGGCGATGTCGTCGCGCAGCGGAGGCCGAGCATCCTGGAGGAGGCCCGAGGTGGCCTCGGTCAGCCCGTCGATGCCCGCCAGTGACGCGCCGATCGGCTTACGGTCGGCGGAGAGGCCGGAGATCAGCCGTTGCAGCTGCTTGAGGAGGCCGGAGAAGCGGGCATCGCGCTTGTCCAGAGTCCCCAGCACCGTGTTGAGGTTGTCGATCACGGAGCCGATCAGTTCGTCGCGATCGGCGATAGTCGTGGTGAGCGACGCGGTGTGCGCGAGCAGGCTGTTGACGGTCCCTCCTTCGCCCTGCAGGGTCTTGATGATTTCGGTGGCGAGCTGGTTGACGTCTTCCGGGCTCAGCGCCGCGAACAAGGGCTTGAACCCGCCGAGCAGGGCGTTGAGATCGAGCGCGGGCTTCGTCCTGGCGAGCGGGATCACGCCGCCCGGCTTGAGGCGCGTACCGTCGCCCGCGCCCTCGGTCAGGGCGACATAGCGCGACCCCACCAGACTCCGGTAGCGGATGACCGCGCCGGTGCTGCTCAGCAGCGGCCGGTCACGTGAGACGGTGAACGTCACCTCGGCCAGCGTGCGGTCCTTGATCGCGATGTCCTGGACCTCGCCGACGCGAACTCCGGCCACCCTGATGTCGTCGCCCTCCTCCAGGCTGGTGACATCGCTGAACACCGCCCGGTAGGTGTCCTCGGGAGTGAAGGAGATATTGACGATGGTCGCCGCGAGCAGCGCGGTCGCCAGCACCGTCACCACCGCGAACACACTGAATTTGACCAGCGGCGCCATGGCATCGGTGGCACGTGCTCTCCTCATGCGACGCTCACCGCCGTTCCGCGGGCCATCGGGCCGAACAGCAGCGTCGCGACCGCGGGCACCCGGTCGGCCGGCACCCCGAGGACGGGGGCCACGAGCGAGCCGACGGCCTCCTGCTCGGCCGCGGTGGCGGACACGCCGGCTCGGCCGGGCGGTCCGCCCGCGCCTGTCCGCGACGTACCGTCGTCGAGATGGACATCGGGTGCGGGGACATGGGGGTTGGGCAGGCCCCTGCAGTCGGGTCCTGAGCGCTCTGCATAGCGCGGTTCCTCACCGGGTCGGTACGCGGGCCGTGGGCGGACGAATTCGAGCGTGATGTGCATCTCTCCGCCCCTGAACGCCTCTTCGGACGCCGCCTCCTGCTTCACCAGGCCGTCGAGGAGGCAGGGGTATTCGGGTGCGTAGCGGGCGAACAGCGCCAGTGTGGGCCGGGAGACACGGCCGAGCGTGATGAGCCGGTCGCCGTTGCCGTCGAAGAACTTCTCCGCGGTGCCGGCGACCGTGGTGGTCGTCTTCAGAGCCTCGGCCAACCGGTCCTGCTGCTCGACGACTGTGCGGCTGGTGGTGACGGAGTTGCGCAGGACCCGCATCAGATCGGGTGCGGCGTCGCCGTACACCTCCGCCACATCGGCGAAGCGCGCGATGTCCTCCTTGATGGACGGCATATGGGGGTTGAGGTTGTGCAAGTAGCCTTCGACGCGGGTCAGATTGGCGCCGATGCGATCCCCGCGCCCTTCCAGAGCGGAGGCGAACGCGGACAGGGTGGCGTTGAGCTCCGCGGGCCGTACGGTGCGCAACAGCGGCAGCAGGTCGTTCATCAGCTGCTGCAGCTCGATGCCGACCGTCGTGCGGTCCTGGGTGATGACATCGCCGGCGCGGATGTGCCGGGCGCCCGACCCGCGCGGCGGCACCAGGTCGACGAACTTCTCGCCGAACAGCGTCTTGGGCAGCAGTCGGGCGTGCACATCGGCCGGGATACGCGAGACGTGCTCCGGCTCGAGCGCGATGGTGAGAGTCGCCTTCTCACCGTCGGCCCGCACCGCGCGCACCTCGCCGACCAGCAGCCCGCGCAGTTTGACGTCGGCCCGCGGGTCCAGCTGGTTGCCCAGCGTGTCGGCCTCCAGCGTGATGCGTACGACCGAGGTGAACACCTGTTGGTAGACGGCCACGGACAGCGACAGCAACAGCGCCATCACCACGAGGAAGGCGACGCCGTACAGCCTCAGCCGGGTGCCTCGTGCCACGGTCGGTCCTGGAATGCGCATCGCTCGTTACCCCGCAATCCGTACGGTCGTATTGGCGCCCCAGATCGCCAGGCTGAGGAAGAAGTCGAGTACGTTGATGGCGACGATGGAGGTGCGCACCGCACGGCCGACCGCGACGCCGACGCCGGCCGGGCCACCGCTCGTGTAGTAGCCGTAGTAGCAGTGCACAAGGATGATCACGACGGCGAATACGATCACCTTGCCGAAGGACCAGAACACGTCGACCGGCGGCAGATACTGCTGGAAGTAGTGGTCGTAGGTGCCGGTGGACTGTCCGTAGTAGCCGGTGGTGATGGTGCGTGCGGCGAAATACGAGGACAGCAGCCCGATCACATAGAGCGGGATCACGGCGACGAAGCCGGCGATCATCCGGGTGGTCACCAGGTACGGCAGCGAGGGAACACCCATCACCTCGAGCGCGTCCGTCTCCTCGCTGATCCGCATCGCGCCGAGTTGGGCGGTGAACCCGGCGCCGACCGTCGCGGACAGGGCGAGACCCGCCACCAGCGGTGCGATCTCACGGGTGTTGAAGTACGCCGAGAGGAACGCCACGAAGTTCGAAGTGCCCAGCTGGTTCAGCGCCGCGTACCCCTGCAGGCCGACCTCGGTGCCGGTGAAGAAGGACAGGAAGGCGATGACACCGACGGTTCCGCCGACGACGGCCAGCGCGCCGCGGCCGAAGCTCACCTCCGCGAGCAGCCGCAGGATCTCCTTCTTGTAGCGGCGCAGGGTCCGTCCGGTCCAGGTCAGTGAGCGCCCGTAGAAGGCCAGTTGGGTGCCCAGCTCCTCGAGCCATTGCGTGAGTCCCATCCTCATCCCTTCTGCGGCACGATCTGGAAGTAGGCGGCGGTCATCACGAAGTTGGTGACGAACAGCAGCATGAAAGTGATCACCACAGACTGATTCACGGCGTCGCCCACGCCCTTCGGGCCGCCCTTGGCGGTAAGTCCCTTGTACGAGGCGACGATCGCGGCGATGGCGCCGAAGACCAGGGCCTTCAGCTCGGCCGCCCACAGGTCCGACAGCTGGGCGAGGGTGGTGAACGACGCGAGATAGGCGCCGGGCGTGCCGTTCTGCAGGATCACGTTGAAGAAGTAGCCGCCGGCCACGCCGACGACCGAGACCAGGCCGTTGAGCAGGACCGCCACCACCATCGAGGCCAGTACGCGCGGTACGACCAGGCGGTGGACAGGGTCGATGCCCAGTACCTCCATGGCGTCGATCTCCTCGCGGATCTTCCGCGCCCCGAGGTCCGCGCAGATCGCGGTACCTCCCGCCCCGGCGATCAGCAGCGCCGTCACGATCGGCGAGGCCTCGCGCAGCACGGCCAGGACGGACGCAGCTCCGGCGAAGGACTGCGCGCCCAGCTGCCGGGTCAGACTGCCGATCTGCAGGGCGATCACGGCGCCGAAGGGAATGGACACCAGCGCGGTCGGCAGGACCGTCACACTGGCGATGAACCACGCCTGCTGGATGAACTCCCTTGCCTGGAAGGGGCGTCTGGGCATCGTCCGCAGGACGTCCAGACCCAGCGCGAAGAGGTTGCCCGAGTGCCTCAGCGCTCCGGTGGGCGACAGGCTCATATGCCCGCCCCCCTTCCGCGCACTGCGGCCCTCACCTGTCGCAGCGCCTCCCGCTCGGCGATCGCCTCCCAGCGCGGCGGGCGGGTGATCCCTGCGGTTGGCAGAAGACGTGGAGTCAGCTCGGGCAGGCCCCGCGGCACGGGATCGGCGTCATCGCCGAGCTGCGCCAGCTCCTGTTCGACCTGGGCCGCGTCCTTCTCCTCGGCCATGCCGATCGGCCCCTGCATCCGGCCGTTGAGGAATTGCCGTACCACCGGCTCCTCGCTGGTCAGCAGCTTCTCCCGGGGGCCGAACATCACCAGCTCGCGCCGGAACAGCAGCCCGATGTTGTCCGGGACCTGCCGCGCCGACGCGATGTCGTGGGTGACGATCAGAAAAGTCGCGTCGATCTGCGCGTTGAGGTCGACGATCAGCTGGTTGAGATAGGCCACCCGGACCGGGTCGAGCCCCGAGTCCGGCTCGTCGAAGAGGATGATCTCCGGATCGAGAACCAGGGCCCTGGCCAGTCCGGCCCGTTTGCGCATACCGCCGGATATCTCGCCGGGCAGCTTCTCCTCGGCACCGATCAGGCCGACCATGTCCATCTTCTCGAGCACGATCCCTCTGATCGCGCTCTCCGGCTTGCGGGTGTGCTCCCGCAGCGGGAAGGCGATGTTGTCGTAGAGGTTCATGGACCCGAACAGCGCGCCGTCCTGGAACAGCACGCCGAACAGCTTCCGCACCTCGTACAGGTCGTGTTCGCGCAGGGCGGTGATGTCCGTACCCGCGATCCGGATCGACCCGCGTTCGGGCTTGAGCAGCCCGACGAGCGTCTTGAGGAACACCGACTTGCCGGTGCCCGAAGGACCGAGCATCACCGAGACCTCGCCGGCGGGCAGCGTCAGCGAAACGTCCTGCCAGATGACCTGGTGACCGAAGGACTTGGTCAGCCCTTCCACGCAGATCTCGACACCCATCCGGTTCACCCTTCAGCCGTGTAGCAGCTCCGACATCTGCTCTACGAGGAAGGGCGGCCCGTCCGTCGCTGCGGACCGAAGATTTTTTCCGGACGGTTCCCGAAGGTTCCTACGGGTGGGGGATCGGCGACGCCGCGTCCGTCGCGTCGGCCGGTAGGGCCACCGTGGGCAGTGAGGTCGACGGCAACGGTGCCGACGGCAGGTCGGTCAGACCGGGTACCGGAACCTCCGGCACGGCCGGCACCTCCGGGACGGCCGGAGTGCTCAGCGGCAGAGCCGGCAGCGCAACCCGGGGCAATGGCGTGAGCAAGGGACCACCGGAACGCCGCCCGGCGTCCGCAGCGCCCCGCGCCGGCCCGGTGGGAGTGGATGCGGTCGGCGGTGCCGTACGGGTGAGGGCCGGCTCCCGCGCATCCGCGGCCTGTGAGACCCCGGGGGACGCCGGACGCGACGAACCGGGCCCGTCACCGTCATGAACGTACGGGAGGAGAATCAGGCCCGCGAACGCCAGCGTCGCCGCTGTAGAGGCCACCGCCACTGCGTGGGCGTTCCCGCCCCGTGGGCGGCCGTGCCCGACCAGCCACAGGGCGAGGCCCAGCGTGGCCGCCAGCGAATGGCGCAGCGTCCGGCGGGCCCGAGCCAGCAGGGACTCGACGGTGCGGTAACTCAGCCCCATCTTCACGGCGACCTGGCCGACGTCCAGATCCTCGGACTTCAGCCACAGGGCCTCGGCCTGGCGGGCGGGCAGTTCATCGCTGTGGCGGGCGAGCCACCTCGCCTCGGCGCGGTCGCAGACAGCCTCCTCGACCGGCACCGGGACCGGCGAGAGAAGCCGCGGGTTGCTGCGCACCTCGCTCTCCCGGTTGACCTGCCGGTAGCGGTCCACGCACAGCCGCATCGTCACCGTCGTCAGCCACGCGCCCAGCCGCTCGTCGTCCAGTTCCGGGTGCTCCACTGCGCGCAGCATCGCCTCGTGTACGGCGTCCTCGGCGTCCTCCGGACTCATGGATCTGCGCCGGGCCACCTTGAGCAGTTGCTCGCGGTGGCTCCACGCGCGCTGCCACCGGTCGTCGGCCGCGTTTGTGTCCGTCGCCATGAGGGCCCCTTCGCGCTCACCCGGCCGAGCATGGTTCGGCCCGGCGCGGGGAGATTACCGCCCGGTATCCGGGCTTGTGGAGGGGGCGGCTCGCATCGTTCTGGTTCCGTTGCTGGTCAGCCCACCGACGCCCGGCAGCTCGGCGATGGGGCTCGGGAGCGCGGGCAGCGGCAATGCGGGCTCCGCGCCGCCGCCAACGCTCTTCGAAGGCGAGGGTGAAGAGGAAGGTGGGGGCGAGGAGTTGGGCGTTTCGGACGCACCCGCCGGGTGACCTGGAGCCGTGGAGGACGCAGTCGCCCGCGGCTTCTTCGTCGCCTTCGGCCCGGGACGGACGGCCGGTCCAGAACCCTGGTCCGCGACGACCCGGTGGCCGTCGAGGTAGTACGCGAACCATGCCTTGACCGTGCGCAGATACGCACTGGAGCGGTTGTAGCCGAGGATCGCGCGGTCCAGGTCCGCCGCCCGGGAGAGATCGCGCCCGCCCGCGCACAGATAGCGCCCCGCCGCGAGCGCCGCGTCGTAGATGTTGCCCGGATCGCTGCGCCCGTCGCCGTTGCCGTCGGCGCCCCAGATGCCCCAGGTCGACGGAATGAACTGCATCGGCCCCACGGCACGGTCGTACGCGACGTCCCCGTCGTACGCCCCGCCGTCGCTGTCCCTGATGACCGCGAACCCATTGCCGTCAAGGCGTGGGCCGAGGATCGGTACGAGCGTCGTGCCGTCCGCTCGCACCAGGCCGCCACGTGCCTGCCCGGACTCGACCTGCCCGATCGCGGCGAGCAGTTGCCGGCGCAGCCGGCAGCCCGGCCTGCTGTCCGCGAGCTCCCCCTCGGCCTGCCGGTAGGCGGCCAGGAGGATGGCCGGCAGCGCACCTCCGACCTGTACGCCTGAGCCGCCGCTGCTCCCGGTGCCGCCCGCTGCTCCGCGCGACCGCAGGGGTGGGAGCTCGGTGCGGTACAGGGTGTCGCCCGAGACGCTCGGCCCCGACGGGCCCGGGTGAACCGTTGCCGGGGCAGGGGCGTGAGCCGCCGTCCCCGGCGCCTGCGAGGCGGTCAGTGCTGCCATGGCAGCCGTGACGACCGCAGCCGCCCGGGCACCTCTGCGCTTGACCCCTGTCATGATGCGGCCCCCTCCCGGGGCCGCTGTCGTACGGCCCGTTCACCTGCTCTACGCGGCAGCGGCGCGGGTCCGTCGGTGCGTGTCATGCCTTTTCTCCGGAGCCTCTCCAGGCCGGGAGGGCTGACAGCGGCGGCGGAGGGCGCGGCTCCGTAGCAGTCGCCGCGAGCCATGGCCCCGGGCGGCACCGGGCCACGATCCGGAAGTGTGCGTCCGATCGGGCGACCTTGCCGCGGTCGAGAGCGCTCGGGCCGGTACCCACCGACCGCTCAGGGGCGTCGGGCGCGGGTGGTGCCGGACGATGCGGCAGCTCGGCTTCGGAACACGACATCTGCGCGGGTGTGTCTGTCGAGGTAAAGCCGACGCCACTGAACGGCCAGGCGGCCGAACAGCGGTGGCGGCGCGGAGGGACGTTCGTAGGCTTGTTGGTGTCAGTCAACGGGCCTCCCGTTCGGGGGCCCAGTCCCTTGTGCTCTCGAAGGAGAGACGCCATGACCGAATCCTCCGCCCCTGGGGGCTCACGGCGTTCAGAGACCGATTCCGCCGGCTTCACGGCGTCGCCGCAGCTCGCCCGAGCCCTGCAGCAGATCGTGGTGGACCTGGTGGAACTGCAACTCCAGGGGAAGCAGGCCCACTGGAACGTGGTCGGCCACAACTTCCGGGACCTCCACCTGCAACTGGATGAGATCGTCGACGACGCGCGGGAGGCCGCCGACACCATCGCCGAACGCATGCGGGCCCTCGCGACGTTCCCGGACGGCCGTTCCGACAGCGTGGCAGCGGCCACCACCCTCCCCGCGTTCCCGGAGGGCGAGCAGAATGTGAGCACCGTCGTCGACCTCGTCACGGCACGCCTGCGCGCCACCGTCGATACGCTGCGCACCCTGCACGACCGGGTCGACAGCGAGGATCCCGCCACGGCCGACCTGCTGCACGCGATCATCGACTCGCTGGAAAAGCACGCCTGGATGGTCAGCGCGGAGAATCGATCCGTCTGACAGCGTCTCCCTGGAGCTGCCCGGAGAAAGGCCCCTGCGTGTTGCAGGAGGCTGAGCGTGCGGTGGAGCCGGGAGAGTTCGCGATCGAGACGGGCCCGTCCTCGGACCGGACCCGTGGCACCCGGCTCACCGTGACCGCCCCGACGAGCGGCAGGGAGGCGAAGAACTGAGCCAGGACGCTCAATTCCGCCCCCCTTCCCCGGAAGGGGGGCGGAATTGCGCCCGGTCGCGGTCAGTCACTGACAGTTGCTCAGACCGGGCGGCAGAAGCAGCTAACCAGATCACCCGGTTCCGAACAAAACGCCGATCGGCCAGACGGGTGTACGGCCCGTAAGTGCGGTGCAGCGACGGGTATTTGGAGACACCCTGAAGCCATGGTGACACCCCGCTGGACCATTCAGCCCCCCACACCTTCCGGAGGCAGACTTGTAACGATGCACGTCAACGGTTGCGAACGGCGGTTGGGGACCGCGCACAGCGATCACGACCTTGTCGTGCTTCTGTCCGCCGCCGGACTGGCTGACCCGGAGCGGGTTCTCGACGATCCCAGCGTGATCGAATGGCAGGGCGCCCGCGCACACGTGTACCAGGCAGGCTGACCGAGCGGCACGACAGACGACCCCTGCCCGGCCTGTCATGGGGATGTTGTCACCGGGGCCGCCCCGGTAGGTTGGGGATCTTCGGGCAGCACAATCTCCCGGAGTCCTCGAAGGCGAAACGCCATGATGAACCTCGACCGGCCCCGCGCACGACTTCGTCTCGACGCAGCGCTGGACGGCCTGGCCTCCACTTTCCGCGGGATGATCGCCCGCCCCGACGAGCACAACTGTGAGTGCCACTGGGGCAGCGCTGAAGATCTCGCGCAGCTCAAGGTGGCGGACACGGAGCTGGACCCCGACCTCCTGCGGCGCACATGGCAGGCCATCGACTGGAGCGATCACTCATCCGTGCTGCGCCGGATCCTGCCCCAGTTCGCCACGGCCCTCGCCGGCGGTCTCATCGAGTCCCACTTCCGCATGGAGGAGGCCGGGCGATCTTTCGCTCGCGGCCACTGGCAGCAGTGGCCTCCGGAGCAAGCTGCGGCAGTCAATGAATTCCTGCAGGCATGGTGGGTGCACACGCTCACCGATCCGGATCCCGGCGTACCCGCGTACGAGGTCCTCGTACTGTGCGCTGAGGCATCGAGCACCCTGAGCCCGTGGCTCCGCACCTGGGAAGTACTGGCTGCCCCCGTGGCCGACCAACACCTGGCCGTAGCGGTGGGACATTGGGGGGACGACCTGCTCGGTGACCGACTTCCCTGGCACGCGTGGGAGGACGAGGAAGAGATGCGCGTCGAGCTGACTGGCTGGCTTGTCCACCACGCACCGGCCCGGCTCCGTGGCCTGGGCGTATCCGAGGAACTGCTGCACCGGGTGCGGCTGCTGGGGGTCACCGGTCTTGATCGCTGGGAGGACCCGCATTGGCCCGGCCACCGCTACTGATACACCGGATCACTCGCTCCTTGTGTGCGTAGCGAGGCGCGTACGCTCGGGCAGGCCGTGTCGCAATATCAGCGGCAGAGCCGGTCAACAGGAGTCCGGGGTATCGACGGACTCCGGACGTCTGGCGGGAATGCCTCGCCGTCACACGCCCATCGCGCCATCGATGCGCTCGCGGAGCAGATCGGCGTGTCCGTTGTGCCGGGCGTATTCCTCGACCATGTGGATGAGCACCCAGCGCAGCGACACCACCCCGCGCCACTCGTCCTCGCCCACAATGTCCAGGTGGGGCGCGTCGGTCACGAAGGCGTCGGCGAACGCCACCTCGGCGCGCCATGTCTCCCAGGCCTTGGCCACAACGGCGGGATCGGACACCGCGCCGTCGAAGTCGCCGTCGGGCTCGGCCGACGAGGAGAAGCGCGGTGGTGCGTCCTGGCCGGCGAGGACCTGACGGAACCATCGACGTTCCACGTCGGCCAGATGCCGGACGAGGCCGAGCAGAGAGAGAGTGGAGGGCTCGACGGAGCGCCGGGACAGTTCCGCGTCCAGACCGGCGCACTTCAGTTCCAGCGTGGCGCGCTGAGCCATGAGGAATCCGACGAGCATGCCGCGTTCTTCGCCGGTCGAGGGAGCACCGAGCCGGGGGTCGTCGTCGGGTCCGACGAACATGGCGGCTCTTCTCTGTCGGCTGGTCGTACTCATGCTGTCTCTCCTTCAAGGCTTGTGGGCACTGCCCGAGTGATCAACGGCCCGAACCGGTCCAGTTGAGCCGTCGGCACCGGCGTCTGCTTCGGGATACAGGATCTGACTGATTGTGACCGGTCATCCTGATTGGAAGGTGGCGATCGGGTCACACGGATGCAATGACGTCCACTGACGCAAGGAAGGCCGGCAAGCAACGCGGGAGTTCCGAACGCCCCGAATTGTCCGGGAAGTCGGGAGAGCGTGAACCCCGCCCCGACCGCCCCCGGTGGTGGGTGAAAGCGGTCGTGCTCGGCGCGGCCGCACTCGCTCTGCTGCTCGTGGGCACTCGCCTCAGCGTGCTTCCCGGCATCGGTGACCTCTTCGGCGAAAAGACACAGGACCGCTCGGGACCAGCCGTGCTGAAGTCGATTCAGGACATGAGTTCGTACGAGGCGGCCTCCGGCAACTTCCAGGTCGTGGTGGATCTGGAGAAGGACGCGAAGTTCCTGCCGGATGCCATCCGCGGCACCCGCACCCTGTATGTCGGTGCCGGCACCGTCGGTGCGTCCGTCGACCTAGGGAAGGTGGCGAGTGACGGTGTGGTGATCAACAAGGAGCGCACCACGGCCGAGATCCGGCTGCCGCATGCCGTACTGGGCAAGCCGGCACTCGACCCGGACCGCTCCTACGCCGTCTCCAAGCAACGCGGGTTCCTCGATCGAATCGGCGACTTCTTCTCGGACAACCCCAGTAGTGAGCAGGCGGTCAACAAGCTCGCCGCCCGGCACATCGGCGAGGCTGCCAAGGACAGCGGCTTGACCGGCCGCGCCGAGAAGAACACCACGAACATGCTCAAGGGCCTGCTCGGCTCGCTGGGGTTCGACCGGGTCACCGTGCACTACGGACCGGCATCCCAGTAGTTCAGCGGCATCGCACCCACGTTGCGCCCGGTGCGGTCGGGCGCACCGAGAACGCAACGAGCTCCGAGCCGCCGTCGGCCGTGCCGCCGGTGCCTGCGGCATCGGGGCATCCGGCACACGACCCCGGAGAAGACCGACAGCCGGGCCGTCCGCCTGCGCAATGGCTCACGCGGCGGACGGCCCCGGCTTCGACGACGATCCTTACGTCCTAGCCGATGAGGGTCTCCTTCGGGCGGACTACGCAGAACTCGTTCCCCTCCGGATCGGCCAGCACGGTCCACGACTCGCTGCCGCTCTGTCCGACGTCCGCCCTGCGGGCGCCGAGTGCGAGGATGCGCTCGATCTCGGCCTCCCGGTCCTCCGCGGCGGACGTCAGATCGAGGTGCAGACGGTTCTTGACCAGCTTACGGTCCGTAACAGGCATGAAGCAGATGCCCACCGGCGCGGTCTCGTCCGGCCCGATCACGACCTCCCGCTCCCGCTCGGACAGGATCCGCCAACCCAGCACCTCAGCCCAGAACCGGGCCAGAGCGGGCAGGTCGTGGGCGTCGATGACAATGTGATGCAGCGAGACAGGCATGTCGGCCAGTGTGCCCGGCGATCGCCCGGGCAGACCCTAGTACTTGCTGATCTCCCAGAAGCGGAAGACGGTCGAGGCGTCCAGGGTCCACTCCAGGCCGGAGATGTTGTCGTGCGCCACCGCGTACTGCTTGCCCTGCCACAGCGGCAGGATCGGCAGGTCCCGGGCCACGTCGTCCTGGAGCTCGCCGAAGTCCTTCTCGGTGGAACCCCGCTCGGCCTGGGCGGCGGTGTCGGGGATGATCCGGCGAGTGATGTCGTCGTTCACGTAGCGGTTCTGCAGGACGTTGTCCTTGCCGAAGAACGGCTGGGTGAAGTTGTCCGGGTCGGGGTAGTCCGGGACCCAGCCCTTCACATAGACGCCGAGCTCGCCTGCCGCGATCCGCTTCTCGTACTGGTCGATGGGCAGGGACTTGACCTCCGCGTCGAACAGTCCGCTCGCGTTGAGCTGCTTGGCGATCGCCCGGAACGCGTCATCGGTGGCGGGGCCGTAGCGGCTCGGTGTGGACCACAGCGTGAGCTTCACCTTGTCGGTGATGCCCGCGGTACGCAGTGCTTCTTCGGCCTTGGCCGGCTGCGGGCTGCCGCCGTACATGTCGAAGTACGCGGTGTTGTGGGCCGTGATGCCGGCGGGGACGATCGAGTACAGCGGGGTGGCCGTGGAGTGGTAGACCTCGCTGACGAGAGCGTCACGATTCACCAGGTACGCGATGGCCTTGCGTACGGGGAGCTGTCCGACCACCGGATCCTTCATGTTGAAGACCAGGTGCTGTACCTCGGCGCTGGTGCCTTCGACGACGTCGATGCCCTTGTCGGCCGCGGCGGCGGAATCCTCCAGGTGGGAGATGTCCCGCGCGGTCAGACCGCGGTAGGCGACATCGATGTCTCCCTTCTGCAGCGCGGACGCCAGCTTCTTCTGGTCGCCCCGGAAGAAGTCGAGGGTGACGCCCGAATTCTTCACCCGTGCTGTGCCCTGGTAGCCGGAGTTGACCGTGAAGACGGCCTTCGACTTGTCGAGGGACTTGAGCTTGTAGGGCCCCGACCCGACGGCCTTGCCGTCCTTGCGCAGGCTGTTCGCCGGGTACTCGCTGTGGTCCACGATGGAACCGGCGCCCGAGGCGATCTTGCTGGGGAAGGTGGCGTCAGGAACCTTGAGCTGGAAGACGACCGTTCGCGCGTCCGGAGTGCTGATCTTCGCGATCGTGGAGAGCAGCGGCGCGGGGCCGGCGGGGTCATCGATCCTGATCGCTCGCTCGAAGGAGTACTTGACGTCCTCGGAGGTGAGGCTGTGGCCGTTGCTGAAGGTCAGACCGTCACGGAGCGTACACCGGTAGGTCCTGTTGCCGTCCTCGAACGAGCAGGACTTAGCCGCTTCCGGCTGGGGGGTCGTAGTCCCTCGGGGAAAGCTGAGCAGGGACTGGAAGACATTGTTGAACAGCAGCCAGGACCCCGGGTCGTAGCCCGAGGCCGGGTCCGCGGCCAGGACGTCGTCCGACATGCCCACCACGATCGAGTTGCCGGGCTCGGCTGCGCCTCCTTCGGTCTGAAGGCTGCAGCTGCTCAGCAGGGCCGCCGCGAGACCGGCCCCGACAGGAGCGCTTGTCCACCGCTTGCGTATGTTCACAGAACTGCCTCGTGTTTTCTGTCGGCCGCGCGGGGTGTCCCACGCGGCCGGGATTGATCAGGAACCATCGGTTGCGGACCTGGTGGGTCCGTTCGGGGATGGTGCAGCCGCTGCCCCACCGCCTGAGCCAGGTCCGGATGGACCGGGAGCTGTAGCCTTTGCCGCCCAAGACACGGTCAGGCCGGACCCGTGGCCGTCCGGGGCATCCGAATCTCCTCCATCACAGCGGTGCACCGGGGCAGTCGTTGCTGTTCCCAGCCTCCGTCCGCGGTCCCCCTCCGGACGCGGGGCGGCTCCGCGCATCCGGACCGGGGAAGCGAGCGTTTTCACCCTGATCATAATGGCGGGCGGCAGCTCCTCTTTGCGCCCCCAGCAGTTGGTGGTGTACGAAGGGGGTTTTTGTCCACGTGCTCCGTCAGTCCGTCGTGACCACCGGTAGCGATCGCCGGAACGCTCCGAGAACACGAAGCGTCCGGGAGGTTGCAGGACGCGATGCGGGACGATCGCGCTTCGCCCCAAAACCCCTGATATCGCCACATTTCAAGGACAGTTGGGATCTCCTGGCGGGATTATGGCTAGGTTTCCCCGGCTGGGGCACCTGTGCGCTGCTGAAGTCGCCGGCTGCACCTGCCGGAGCTGATCGATGAGGCCGCGGACGACGGGCATCAGGAGTTCCGGCCGCTGGTAGACGTCAGTCCTCAGGAACGGCGGGAGGTGATCACACTGCCGCCGAGCGCCAAGGTCACCGGCGCCGGCCGGGGACAGCGGTGCGTCGCACAGATCTGAGACAGTTCACCGTTCGCTTACTCGTCAGCAGGAGGAGGCACCGTGGAATGGGTCGTTGGATCCGGGATGATCCTTGGCGTTCTGGCGATCGTCCTGGGAACTGCGTCGATACGCACGGGGTGGACATTGCCGTGGGCGCGCCGCCGTGTCACCCGCCCGCGGATCCATGGCCTCGGGGCACTGTTGGTGGGCACGAACTGCGTGGTGCAGGGCTTGTTCTACTTCCGAATAGCACCGAGCCCGCCCTGGGAGATCCGCTTCTTCAGCACGACCGCGCTGACTCTCTGCGGACTGATCCTCATGGGAGTGGGGCAGATGCTGCCGCTGCGCCGTAGAAGCTGACCGGGCTCTGCGGGGTCGACGTCGCTGCGGCAGGCGGCCGTGGTCGGTCACACACCAGAGGTGCCGTCATTTCCCAGTGATGCCTGTCTGGGTTCGAGACGGTCACTCATCAGATCGTCGAGCCTGGGGGATCTTCCGTTCAGGTGCCCGTCAGATATTCGGCCCGTTGTCGTTCGAGAGGTCCATGCCGAAGCGGGCGCCGGGCACCGGGGCGCCCAGGTCGACCGGGTTGAAGGCGAACGCTCCCGTGGCGGTCAGGCCCGAGGAGCCGCCGCGCAGGGACCACACCGCGCCGCCGTCCGCGACTGTGCCGAGGTCCTCGCCGGGGGCGCCCGCCGCGAGGTCCGCCTTCCCGTTGCCGTTGATGTCCAGCAGCCGGACCGCGCCGCCGAAGTGGTCGCCGGCCTCCGCGACGCCGGGGATGCCCGACGTGTTCTGGTGGAACGCCTGCGCGCCGGTGCCGCCCAGGCCGCCCGAGCCGCCCTTCAGCAGCACCACCGAGCCTGCGGCCCTGGTCGTGCCGATGGCCTCGAAGGGAACACCCACGGCGAGGTCGGCGTAACCGTCGCCGTTGACGTCGCCGGCGTTGAGTCGCGCGCCGAACTGGTCGCCCTTCTCACTGACTCCGGGCACGCCCGTGGTGTTCTGCGTGATGGTCTTCGTCCGGGTGGTGCTCGGGCCGGACGCCGAGCCGTAGTAGATCTTGACGCTGCCGGCGTCGTAGGGGAGATCCTCCGTGATGCCGTTCGGGATCACCCTGGTGGCGAGGTCGGCCTTGCCGTCCTTGTCGAAATCGCCGACCGCGGTGGCGGCGGCGGAGGGCAGCGGGGTGGAGTTCGCCGACAGACCGTGCGCGGTGCCCAGCCACAGCTTGCCGCCTTCGGCGTGCTCCTCGTAAGCGTAGAAGGTGCACAGGTCGTCGATGCCATCGCCGTTGAAGTCGCCCGCCGCGGTGCTGATCATGGAGTTGTCCGTGCTGAACATGGTCACCTGCTGCTCGCGGGCGGGCGCCCCGGCGCGGGTGAACGGCCCGTACATCACGCTGCGCAGGTCGTAGTCGTCGCTGTGCGACATCATCAGGTCCGTCTTGCCGTCGCCGTCGAAGTCGCCGGCGGTGAGGTTCCCGCCGACAGTGGCGTCAGCGGGCGCCGGGATACGCACCGAGCCCTGGCCCGTGACGCCGCCACTGCGCCCCCAGAGGACGATGACGGAGCCGGAGTTGTTCGTGGCCGCGAGCGCCTCGTTGGTCACCAGGGCGAGGTCGGTGAGGCCGTCACCGTCGAGGTCGCGGGCGAACATCCGGTAGCCGAAGCCGTGGTCGTCACCAGAAGTGCCTGGCACGCCCGGGGTGTCCTGGGTGATGATCGTGGTGTGCGCCGTGCCGAGGCCCTGCGCGGAGCCGTAACTGATGGCGATGTAGCCCGCCCAGGAGTGGCCGTTGATGGTGGCGGCGGGGGCGGAGACCGCCAGGTCCTGGTAGCCGTCGCCGTTGAAGTCCTCGCGTGCGGTGGCAGCGGCCGGGCCCGCCGTGGTACTCGCGGGCGCCGCGTCGGCCATGCCACTCGAAAGCGCCGTGGCCGCGCAGACGGCGGCTGCAACCAGGGTGCGAATACCCACAATTCCTCCAAGAATCGGGTACGGAGAGCCAAGGTGGCGCCAGGCGTGAGGGCTCGACTGTGAGACACGCGTGGCACGCGGATGGTTGCCCGGTTAACAGGAAGTGAATGCGGCTGTCGGGGCCGGAGGCGAGGCTGAGTGATGCTTCCGCAGGTCGCAGCCCGGTCGCTGCACCCATGCTCAGACCTCCGAAGCCCCCGCCGAAACCTGAGGCCAACAGCCCGAACCGGGCTGCGGACGCCTACGCCGGCGCCGTCACAACCGATGTCCTGACCGAACCGAGAACACCGATCACCTAGCGGGGCGGCTTCACCTCGGAGGATCTCGTCATCCTTCTCATTGCCGACGCTGGTGTCATTGCCGCCACGGGGGACGCCTGGCGCCGCCTGGCCGGCCAGATGCTCCGGGCGTACGCCGCCCCGGGCACTCGCACCCAGCGCCCTCTGCTCGTCACGAATTCTCGGTGAAGCGGACCGACCAGGCGTAGCCACTCAAGCTGTCGTACGGGACCCGCCGGACTTCCCTGACCTGGCAACCGTCATGGGCGTACTTGCGGGCGAACCGTTCGAGGCGCTGCGCGTCGGTGAGATCCTCCATGGACAGCGGTGCTCCGACGACCAGGTCCTCGTGAAGAACTGGGTCGGTCGCGGCATTGTCCGAGCAGGCCGAGCAGAGATGCGTTTTGGGTAGGGGCATACGAACAGTGTCCTCCAACCTGGATGCCTCTACCTGCAGAGCGCGAATGGCCACGCCACAAAGCGCCTGGGTGAACCTGGCGAGGCGGCTTGTCAGTGGCTGTTGCTAGCTTCCGCTGCACTGTCGGAAGCGGATGCAGAGGCGGGGCTGTCGTGGGTGCGTCGGGGTGGGAGTACTACGTTCCTTATCAGGGGGATCTCGGAGCGGCGCTGGATGCCCTGAGGCAGGAAGTCTTCGAGGCGCAGGACTACTACTGGGATCCCTGGGACGAAGACGACGCTGACGAGGCCAGGGCCCGACCGTCAACGATTCACCAGCTGTGGGAAGACGAACAGGTTCAGGAAGAAGGGACGCACTCGATCCTGGACATGCACAGGATCTTGCGGCCGGGTGAGGATCCTGACTACGGCACCGTGCAGCCCGTTCAGCCCGCGGAGGCCCACCGGACGGCCGGGACCGACCGCCTTACGCGGGCACACGTGCAGGCCATGGCACCGCTTGCCCATCGACGTTGGTTCGGCAGATGCGCGGTCCTGCACGACGCCCATGGCCGGCCGGAGGAAATCTACTTCTGGGGCTTCTCCGGCGACTGAAAGGGACTTGCGAGCCGGTGCTCGAGAAACCACCTCGCACGACGGCTCAACCGCATGAGGTGCCCTGTCGCCTCCGTGACGAACTGGGGCCGCCCTGCATCGAACGACCGTCCGGCGCGGCGTACAACCCTGGATGAACCTCGGATGTCATCTAGGTGAGTGCAATACGGGCATTGCCCTCACCGCACTACCCCACGGGGAGGCCGCACATGATCCCACGCCGTTCTGCGGCGGGCGCGGCGGCGTTGCCCGGCACTCCCGGGCACCTGCACCGGTCTGCGCTTCGGCGTCTCGCCGGGGAACCGGCCATGCGCCTCCGCCGACGACGCCCACGCACAATCCACCGCGGCTGAGCAGGACGCCGTAGGCAACCTAGGAGACCAAGGAGGTTCTTGTGCGTCACATCAAAAGCGCGGCCCTTACGGCCGCGGCACTCCTCACCCTCGGTGGCGGCGCCGTGTTCGCGGCCCCCGCCGCAGAGGCCGCAGTGCCGTTTCCGTCCATCGGCTGGCAGCAGCGCAATTGCGACTACGACGGCAACGGTTTCGACGACGTGCTGGTCGGCGCCCCGGGCGCCACGGTGAGCGGCGCCAAGGGCGCCGGCTACGTCACTGTGCAGTACAGCTCGTCGAGCGGTCTCAGCACCACCAAGAAGAGCGTCCTCCACCAGAACACCTCGGGCGTCCCGGGCGGTGCCGAGGCCGGCGACGGCTTCGGGAAGGCCGTGGCCTCCGGCGACCTGGACAACGACGGCTACGACGACGCGATCGTCGGTATCCCCGGCGAGGACCTGGCCGGGCTGTCCGACGCGGGCGGCGCCATCGTCTTCTGGGGCTCGCCGACCGGGCTGCACGGGGCCGACAGCACCTGGCTGGAGAACCCCGACCAGCTGCGGGCCGGCGCGAACTTCGGGCGGGCGATCGAAGCGGCCCGGTACTTCGCCCCGGACCCGGCGCACCCGGACGCCAACCTGCGGGACAGCGTTGCCGTCCTGGAGAACGACGCGCTGCTGTTCTTCACCGCCCCGCCCGGCGCGACGACGCAGCAGCTGAAAGTGTCGGACCGTGGCATGCGGGCGCGGGACTTCGCACCGCTGGACACCGACTTCGAGTTCCGCAACCTCAGCCACGGCAACTACAACGAGGACTCCTGGGCCGACCTGGCGATCTCCGGGGTCACCAAAGGTGACCAGCCGGGCATCGGCTCGGTGCAGGTGCTGCACGGCGCGCCGGACATCGCCGACCTCGGTGACGGCGGCACGTTCCGGGGCGGGCCGGCCATCGTCTCCGGCGACTGGGACGGCACCGGCCAGGACGACCTCATCATCGGCGACACGGGCGTGGGCTCGCCGCTGGGCGGCGGCATCTCCGTCTATCTGGGTAGGGGCGACCTGTCCGGCCTCGAACCGGAGGAGGTGCAGACGTGGACCCAGGACTCTCCCGGCGTTCCCGGCGTCGCTGAGGCGGGCGACCAGTGGGGCGCCGAACTGTCGGCCGGCGACACCGACGGCGACGGCCACCCGGACCTCGCGATCGGCGCTCCCGGCGAGGACATCGGCACCGTGGCCGACGCGGGCGCGGTATGGGTGATGCGCGGCGCGCCGTTCGGCCTCACCGACGTCGGTGTGAAGAGCTTCGACCAGAAACTCGCCGACATCCCCGGCGTGGCCGAGACCTCGGACCGCTGGGGTGGCCAGGTCCGGCTGATCGACGCCGACAAGGACGGCCTCTTCGGCCTGCTGGCGGCGGCACCGGGCGAGAACACCGGCGACGGCTTCGTATGGGTCATCCCCGCGTCGTCGTCGGGGCTGGTCGCCAAGGGCACGTGGACCTACGACGGGGCACGCCTCGGGGCGCCGGTGGCCGATGCACAGTTCGGGGTGGCGATCGACGAATAGCGGAAACCTCGAGGAGGGCTGGGGATTCACCGGGAATCATAAAACTCACCGGTCCCGTACAACCCTGGGGCCAGGTCACACCGGTGGCCTTCCGGTCGCCGGACGAGGCGTTGTGCCCGTGACAATCGGGCACAACGCCGGACTCAGCCGTCGAGACGCGCTCTCTGCATCGCGGCAAGCCGCCGCACCACACCGATACACAGCACTCCTGCGACGGTGTACAGCGCGGCCCCGGCCATCTCTGTTGGCAGTGGGCCCCGGGAGGGGGAGGGATAGGCGAGAAGCTGCGCCGCCACGAAGAGCAGCCACCACGACGTCAGCAGCACATCGGTGCGCCGCGGCCTGTCGGGCGGAGAGCTGGCGGCCCAGATGTCATTGATGATCCGCTTGGGCAGGAAGAAGCAGGCGACCGGCACCAGCCACCCGCCTGTGGTCCAGCCGCGTTTCATCCGGTGTCCGCGGGGCGCCAGCGCCTCGGCGTTCACCCGCATCTGCCACAGCCAGCGCAGGAAGACGAATCCGGTCACCAGGAAGGCGAGCAGCCTCATGCCAGTGAGGTTGCCGACCCATATCTCCCTGTGGAAGGCAGCGTACGAGCCGTCAGTCGCGCGATAAAGCCGCAGTTGAGCGATGAGCAATGCGGCATTCACCAGCACGCAGACCCCGAGTGCGGCGATGACCACGGTCGTCATCGCCCTCGGTACGAAGAGCGGCTCGCGCTCGGTCGATGGCACGGGCGGGGATATGACAATGGCGTCGTCGTGACTCACAGGGACGCAACCTAATGCCGCGCTCGTCATGCAGTCCAGCTTGGACTCCCCCCTGGTCACAGGCCGGGCTCTGCCGCACACACGGGTGTCGGAGTGACCGGCCGACGGGCGGCACTGTCCCGGCTGCCGCGTCGAACCCGCCCACCGGCCCAAGTCCCGCATCGCCCGGATGATGCGCCGCTACCGGGTGAGCCGCAGTCGGTTTCCGCGGATCAGTGGGTTTCCCCGTATGCGGCCGCCATCAGAGCTCGCAGGAGGAGCCGGAACTCGGTGTCGTCGACAGCGTGGATGACGCGCTGCAGTTGGATGGGGGCGCGCCCCACGAGGGACGCGGCGAACTCCAGCACAGCCACTTCGCTGCTCGATGCCTTGCGTGCCGGGGGTCTGTCGGCGAGCAGGAGCAGCCCCACCGCGTTCCAGTCGATGGAAGGGTGCGGTCCGGCATGTTCGAGGAGCGGTTGGCCGGCCGCGTCCGCGAGTTCCTGGTCCTCGAAGAAGCGCCGGAGCCAGTAGCCGTCGTGGTGGGCACCGAGGAGGCGTGTCGCCGCCCTCATCTGTTCACTGCTCACGCCCTGCAGCAGGTCGTCGGCGAGCTCCTTGCCCGTGATACCGCGGGTGGCCATGAGCATCGACCGTCTCCGTTCCCTCGGTGGTCGAGGCCGGGTCGGCCCTTGCTCCACTGTGCCTGGCCGGGTCCTCCCGCCTCGCCGTACACGCCGAACGATCGCCCGTGGCGTGCTTTTTCCCCGCGCACATTGCTATTCAGGACCCGGGCCGATGCGTTGCCGTCCGGGCATCAGCACGCACTTTCGGACGGCGTGCAGGCCGATGGGGTCAGCGTCGAAGAAACGTGCGAAGCGTTCTGTCGGAGCCGACAACCGCAGTTGTCTTTTGTCGGACAAGTCCCAATCGGGGACGTTTTGCCCATGCTGGCTTCGCGGCCGCTAGGGGGCGACGGGCAGTCGGCGCTTGTGGTCGGTGAGGCGGTAGCGGCGGACGATCGTTTCGAAGGCCCGCTCGTCCACCGGCTTGCCCTCCAGGAAGTCGTCGATGTCGTCGTAGGTGACCCCGAGCGCGTCCTCGTCGGCCTTGCCCGGGTCGAGAGTTTCCAGGTCGGCCGTCGGGGTCTTCCACACCAGCTCGGCGGGCGCGCCCAGCGCGTCCGCGACGGCGCGCACCCGGCGCTTGGTCAGGCCGGTCAGCGGGACCAGGTCGGCGGCGCCGTCGCCGAACTTGGTGAAGAAGCCGGAGACCGCCTCGGCGGCATGGTCGGTGCCGACGACCAGGCCGTCGTGCGCGCCGGCCACTGCATACTGGGCGATCATGCGCTGCCGGGCCTTGATGTTCCCGTGGACGAAGTCCTGGTGGTGGGCGTCGCGGTAGCTCACACCGGCGGCCAGCGAGGCCTCGAGCGCGGCGTCGCTCGCGGGCTTGATGTCCACGGTCAGCACGTGGTCGGCCAGGATGAAGGAGAGCGCGAGCTGGGCGTCGCGCTCGTCGGCCTGGACCCCGTAGGGCAGCCGCATCGCGTAGAACCGCGCCTCGTGCCCGGCGGCCCGGGCCCGCTCGACGGCGAGCTGGCACAGCCGGCCGGTGGTGGTGGAGTCGACGCCGCCACTGATGCCGAGCACGAGCGAGCGCAGACCGGTGGAGGTCAGTCGCTCGGCGAGGAAGGCCACCCGGCGTTCGATCTCCTGCTCGGCCTCGAAAGTCTCGGCGACCTCGAGTTCCCGGGCGATCCCCTGCTGCAGGGCGATGGACGCCGGCTCGCTCACGTCTGCTCCTTGTTCCGGTTCACGGTGGGCTGTCGCGCCCACTTTACCGAGTAGGGCTTTGTTACGTGTCGGGGCCGGTTCGAGGGGGTTCGCCGGGGAGGTGTTCGTGCCATTGGCGCGTGCGGATCAGCAGGTGAGGGTCGGTTGCAACGGTGGGATCTGCTGCTCGGCGGGCGGCGGAAACGCGTACGACGACGAGATCGAGACGCCATCGCGTATTTGCGGGACCTGGCGGGGCTCAGTGAACGGAGAACCCCCCGTCGACGAAGATCGCCTGCCCGGTGACATAGGCGGAGGCGCGGCCGGCCAGGAACACCGCCGCTCCGGCGAAGTCCTCGGCCAGGCCATTGCGCCCGACCATCGTGCGCGCGGCCAGCGCAGCCACCTTCTCCGGGTCGGACGACAACCGCGCATTGAGCGGGGTCATGACGAAGCCGGGCACCAGCGTGTTGCAGGTGACACCGTGTGGCGACCACGCCTCGGCCTGGGAGCGGGCCAGTGACTCCAGCGCCCCCTTGGAGACCCCGTAGGCGCCGCTCTGGACGAACGCCCGGTGCGCCTGCTGGGAGGTGATGTGGATGATGCGTCCGAAGCCCCGCTCCGCCATGCCGGGCCCGAACCGCCGGCCCAGCAAATAGGGCGCCTCCAGGTTCAACGCCATCGTGGCGTCCCACACCTCCTCACTCAGCTCGCCCATGGGCGGCCGCAGGTTGATCCCGGCGCTGTTGACGAGAATGTCGGGCTCGCCGAACACCTCGGCTGCCTGCTCCGCCGCCGCGCGCACCCCGTCGCGGGTGCTCAGGTCGGCCCTCACCCAGGCCGCCCGGCAGCCGTCCGCCGCCAGCTCGTCGACCGTGGCGGCCAGTTCGGACTCCTTGCGCGCCACGATCACCACGCTCGCCCCCGCTCGCGCGAGAGCCCCGGCGATGGCTCGACCGATGCCGGAACTGCCGCCCGTCACCACGGCGACCCGGCCGTCCAGCGAGAACAGCTCGGAGAGATAGCTTTGCGAGATCATGCCCGCACCCTAAGGGCGGCGCTTCCACGGCGACAGCGTCGCCCAGGACCTGGGCAGGTACAACTCCCGGTTCACCAGGGCCCGCCCCTGCTCGTGGTCGGCGAACGGGGACACGACAGGTAGTGCCCGGTCAGGAGCAGTGGGCTGCTTCTGCACGGCCTGCCGTGGTGAGCGAGTACGGCCTTCGCCACGCGGTCACTCGAAGCCGAGATCATCCGCGCTCGGATCCAGAAATGGAACGTCGGCCCAACACTGTTCATCCGGAGTGTGGCGGCCGGGAAAATCCTCAAATCCGTCGCCGGTTTTCGCGGACAGATCTCCGGCGTACGAAGTTAATATCGCGACCCGCCCATCCGACTGAAACCGCGAGGCACCCGTGGCGCCCCTCAGCAAGCTCTACCTCCAGCTCGACGACGTCGAACTTCCGGACGAGATCCCTTACTCCCAGGTGAGCGCATGGGAATTGCGCTTTCTCTACCTGTTGGGACGTCATCGGCTGACTGGAGGGGGCAAGGTGATCGAGCTCGGGTCGGGCGGCGGCGGATCGACGTACGCGTTCGCACTCGGTCTGAAGGAGAACCCCGACTTCGACAAGACCACCGACAAGCTGCACGCGTACGACTTCTTCCGGGTCGGGAAGGGCACCTTCGCCTCCGAGAAATTCTTCTCTGCCGGGGTCGCACCCGAGGACACCAACTCCTTCCTCGACGACTTCAAGGACAAGCTGAAGCCATTCATCGACTTCATCGAGCTGCACCCCGGAGACATCTGGCAGACCTCCGACCCCGAGGACCACAGCCCCATCGAGTTCCTGCACGTCGACATCGCCAAGACGGCGCGGGTCTTCCGCTGTGTGGCCGAGCGCTTCCTGCCCCGCCTGGAGCCAGGCTCCGTGCTGCTGCACCAGGACTTCGCCAGCCCCCGCCTGCCCTGGCTGCACTACAGCACCGGTCTGCTGCTGCCGTACATCGAGATCGCCGGGCCGCCCATCCGCTCCACACTCGCCTTCGAGGTGATCAAGCCGATCCCGCAGGACGTGCTGCGGGCCATAGCCGAAGACGCCTTCACCACCGACGAGAAGCTGAAGCTGATGTCAGCCGTCCAGGAGGTCGTCGACCGGGACTACACCGACGGGATCCCGTTCAAGGCCGTGATCGAACTCGCCAAGGCCTATGTCGCCCACTACGAGGGTGACCACCGCCGCGCCTGGAAGATAGCCAAGCCGCTGACCTCGAACGAATACCTGAGCCGGACACGCAAGGACCACTTTGCCCAGCTGGAGAAGGCGCTCAACGAGGCCAAGCTCAACGGTGGATCCTCCCGTCTTGCCAGGCTGATCAGGAAGGTGACGCGCAAGGCGTAGCCGCCCGGTGGTGCCGGGGGCGCCGAAGCGTCCCCAGGGTGGCCCCGTCGGCTTCGACGGCAGTGCACGCGTGACCCTTGGCCTCGGATACTGAGGGCATGGAATTCGTCGTTCTCATGACCTTGCCCGGAGTGGTCATCCTGCTGACCGTGCTGGCATTCGCCGATCAGTTGTTGTTGCGCGCCGGGCGGGCCGGCGTTCTGCCGTGGCGGAACGGGGCACGTCAGGGCCAGGTATCGGCAACCGGGTTCGAGCAACTGCACGCGAGTCTTTCGCCGGGGAAGCAGAACGAACTGAAGGAACGGCATTCGGCACTGCTGATGCGGGATGACGAGGAGGACGGCGCACCGCCGAACCGGACAACGGTAGACCTGGCGAGAGGCACCGCAGTCGTCCGGATGCCGCAGGCGACTCCGACCGGGCACTCCGACCAGCACAACGGAGAAACGCTGTACTAACCGGCGTCCAACGGCCGTTCGAAGAAGGTCTCCAGAACCACCGTTGCCTGCGTCCCGCTGACCCCCTCGATCGCGTACAGGCGGCGCAACACGTCCTGGAGCCGCTCGGTGGACGCGGTGCGGACCTTCACGAGGACGGCCGCGCTGCCTGCGATGACGTGCGCCTCCTGGATCTCCGGCACTGCGGCGAAGTCCTCGGCCCGGTCGCCCATCCACGCCGTCGAGTCGACCAGCACGAAGGCGAGGACTTCGCGGTCGAGCGCCGCGGGGTCGACATCGATCGTTGTGGCCCGGATGACCCCCTGTTCCCGCAGCTTGCGCACGCGCTCGTGCGCGGCACCCGCCGACAGGCCGACCGCCTTGCCCAGTGCGGCATACGACTGGGTGGCGTCCCGCTGAAGCAACGCAATCAGCCGACGGTCAATGTCATCCACTGGTTTCATATGAAGACCATACTTGGTTCTGTCGCGTGCATGTTACGTTGAATCATGTTCTGGTCAATCCTTCCGAGAGGACGCCATGCCCGCCGACGGCCTGTACGAGATCCTGGACGATCGCTTCCGTACCGAACGCTGTGCGAACGGTGACAGCCGGCTGGAGGTCCTGCACGACGACTGTCGCTGGGCCGAGGGCCCGCTGTACCTCCCCGCCTGGCGCCAGCTGATCTGGAGCGACATCCCGAACGACCGCATCCTGCGCTGGGACGAGGCCACCGGCACGGTCGGCGTCTTCCGCGCCCCGGCCGGCCACAGCAACGGCAACACCCTCGACCGGCAGGGCCGCCTGGTCACCTGCGAGCAGGGCAACCGCCGCGTCACCCGCACCGAGCCCGACGGGACCGTGACCGTCCTCGCCGACCGGTACGCCGGCAAGCGGCTGAACAGCCCGAACGACTCCGTCGTACGCTCCGACGGCACGATCTGGTTCTCCGACCCCGACTTCGGCATCACCAGCGACTACGAGGGCCATCGCGCGGAGTCCGAGATCGGCGCGTGCAACGTGTACCGGATCGACCCCGCGACGGGCGACGTACACCTCGCTGCCGACGGGTTCGAGGGACCGAACGGCGTGATCCTGTCCCCCGACGAGAAGCGACTGTACGTCTCCGACTCGCGGACCGCCCGGATCCAGATGTTCGACATCCGCGAGGACGACACGCTCTCCGACGGGAAGGTCTTCGCCGAGGGCTGGGGCAACGTCCGCTTCGACAACATCCGCTTCGACGACGGGGGCCGCCTATGGGCCGCCGCCCTGGACGACAGCGTCCACTGCTACCACCCCGACGGCACCCTCATCGGCCGGCTGCGCGTGCCCGAGCCCGTCTCCAACATCGCCTTCGGTGGCCCGAAGAACAACCGCCTGTTCATCACGGCCACCACCTCCCTGTACTCGCTGGTGATGTCGGTGACCGGGGCGCCGCGCCTCTAGGCCGTTGCGCTGTCCATGAGCCTCGCGGTCGAACCCGGTTGGCCTGCCGCTCTGTTGACCAACCGCCTGCGCTCCGTCCTGCACGTGCTACGCCTGCCCGAGGTCAGCGACGGCGTCGCGCCACACAACACATCACACCGCTCCCCAAGCCTGCCGCAGTCAAGGAATCATGAACGGTTCCGGCTGAGCCGGCGGGGTTCCAGGGCTGGTCATACAGGGGGCTGGGGTTCGTGAGGGTGCTGCTGAGCTGTGTGATGATGCACGGACAACGACCGGCCCTGGGGAGGGACCGGGCGCGTGGGAAGGGACGGGAACACATCGTGGGCAAGGGCGGGGCGTCCATACCGGACGAGGAGTGGGAGCGCTTCCTGCGGGAGGCGGAAGCCGGGACCCAGGGCGCACTCGAGGAACCTTCGGCGCGGGCCCGGATGGTGACGCGGCGGCTGCAGGAGGAGACCGGTCCGCCGGAGGGGTGGCGGACTCACCAACTGGCCCCGCGGCGCCGGGGCAAGGGGTGGTACGCGGTCGGTCTGCTGGTTACGGTCGGCTTGCTGATCGTGGCACTCGATCCGGGGCGGGTCACTGGATGGTTCGGAGGCGGAAGCGGCGAGAGTCCGCCGCTCGCCGCGGAGTCCGAACGTCCGGATCACCCGCCGGCGACGCAGGCGGCAATCCAACTGCCCACGCTGGAGGAACCGTTCAGGGGCTCTCCCGCGGTGCGGTGGGACAACGGGACGTCAGGCATCAGCCTCCCTGCGGCACGGGCGACCGGCTGGATGAGCAAGAAGCAGGTCGCGCAGGCTCTCGATCGGACCCGGGACTTCCTTGCCGCGTCCAGTCTGGATCGTGGTGTGCTGCGCGGGGAGCGGCCGACGAAGGCGATCGCGTTGATCAACCCGCATCAGCAGGATGTCCAGGACTACCTGGCGACCGCGTTCAGCGCGCCCAGTCGGGAGAACGATCCTCTGCTGCTGTTCAGCCGTCTCGCGACAACGAAGGTGCGGCTTGTCGGCAATGTGGTCAAGACACGAGGACGGATCACCTATCGGGAAGGTAAGCGCGGCGCTGTCGAGGTGACCACCGATGTCACGTACGTCTACCCGGTCGTACGCGCTGCAGCGGGAAGCGACGAAGTCGCGCGTACCCTCGTGCGCCGCGAGGTCGTGATGAGCTGGGACAACCCGGCGAAGGTGGTCATCGAGCCGGGGACATTTTCCCTCGTCTCCTACAAGGTGGACACCACCAACGGCGGCTGCGACACCTTCACCGGCTACCTCACCCCCGAGTTCATCGCCGAGCGCGCGGCCAAGCACTCGGGACACGGCCCCGAGGTCGACCCGTACGACCGGAGCACGTCGATGGACGCGCTCATGCAGGAGTCCGGCGACAAGTGCAGGACCGCCACACGGTCGTGAGCGGCAGCGGCTCATGCGTTCGAGAGGATCTCGGGACGGCGCCCGGACGAATCCCTCCGGAGGCCGACGTGGCACCCGCTGCGCAGACATGCCGGGCTCTGGAGCAGAGACCGGGTGCGCGTACGAAGAGCCTGGGCGTGCTGCTCATCCGAGGGGCGGCCGGGGCGGTCGTCGCCGTCCGACGGTTCCGCCGGGAGCCGTGGCCGGAGTGAGAGTTCGCCGGCCGACAAGGCCGGGGGCTGCCCTGCTCCCCCCTTTCCCCCGCCGGCCCTGTCGATGGTGGCACGGGGGCAACACCTGACCATGCCGACCGACGTTCTTCGGCACAGACCGGGCGTGGGGCAGGATGTAGCCATGAGCGTCGTCAAGATCAACGTACTCACTGTCCCCGCCGAACAGCGCGAGACCCTGGAGAAGCGCTTTGCGTCCCGCGCCCACGCGGTCGAGAGCTCGGACGGCTTCGAATGGTTCGAACTCCTCCGCCCTGTTGAAGGGACTGACAACTATCTGGTGTACACGCGGTGGCGCGACGAAGAGTCCTTCAAGGCCTGGGTGGAGGGCCCGATGAAGGAGGCGCATCAGGGGGGTGGCGACCGGCCGAAGCCTGCCGCGAGTGGGTCGACGCTGTGGTCCTTCGAGGTCGTGCAGCAGGCCGCGCCGGCAGGATCGTAGGCCAGGGTGGGTGCCCCGATCATCCGGGGCGAGCCGTGACGCCGTGCGCCTCGCCTGCGCCGAGCGGGCGGCACACAGCGATGGCGATACGTTCGGGAGTCGCTGCGGCCTTCATCGCCGACCGAGCGTGGCGGTCACTTGCCGTTCCTCCAAGTCGTTCGCCCTCTCCGGCGACCGCGCTCATGGACCGGACAACTCCTTGAGGAGTGCTGGGCAAGCAGGCGGGCGCACTCCGTTCCTCCCCCCAGGGCCAGCAGCAGGATGAGGGCGGCGGCCACCAGTGCCTGAGATCCGCACGCCACCGGCAGGTCTGCCCGGTAGAAGCCGTAGCTGACCGCTACAAGGCCGGTCGGCCCGACGGTCAGCACCAGGAGGAGCCGGGCCGTCGCGCCAGGAGGACGTGCTCCCCCTGCGGCCCATTGCTTGAGGCCTTCGGCGAACCAGAACGCGACGAGGGAAGCCACCTCCAGCGCTGTGAGCACGGCTGCCGAGCCAAGGTCCACAGTCCACATGAGCATGTTCACCATGCTCCGCGAGCGGACCGCTTCGAGCCTGAGTACGGCTACTCAGACCCGGATACCACACGCTCGAGGACCGATGACACCGAACAGCCACCGGCCGGAGCGAGGATCAAGCGCAGGAGTGCGGCTGTTTCATACGTCGATGGTCTTCCGAGCGTGCTCAACGAACTGATTGCGCTTCGAGGACGCATGGTTCAGAAATCGTCTGATCCGCTGGGAATTCCTCACGGCGACGGGGCCGGTGGGACTCTCCCCGAGCGTGCCCGCATGGAGGTTGGCGACACAAGCCGAGAGCGATCAGGAAAGCTCTTCCGCCATGCGTGCCAGCTTCTCGGGCCCTTCGATCTCCACCGTCGCTTGGGCGCCGGCGAGCCCGTCGTGGAGCGCTGCCCGGGCTCGGGCGACACCCTCCCGTGCACTGTCGAGATCTGCCCCGGGTTTGGTCAGCTCCGCATCGATATCGCGCAGCAACTTGTGTACCTCGTCCGCCTTGGCGGTGAACGCCGAGTAGGCGTCACGGCGAAGCTGCCTGCGCCAGTGCCGATGATCTGCCCGGACCTGCCTCTGCGCCGATATGCCTGCGGTAGCGGCCGCAAGCGTCGTACCCACAACGCCCACAGCTGCACCTACAACCGCGGCCACCCCTGAATCCATAGGGCAATTCTGACGGCCGCATACCGTTCAGGGGAGCCGAATCCTGGTACCCGAACTCCCGAGGCGCGTCAGCACGATCATCTCGTCCGTGTCCGCCGTGTCCGGCACCGCGTAGCGCCCGGATGATGCGGTGTCGCAGAGCCGACGCCTGCGGCGTGGAACGACACCGCACCCGCTCCTCAGCCCATGCACCTGAACGGAGCCCCCGGCTCAGGACACCAGGAGCCGGGCGAGCTCGGTCGGCTTGCTGAACATCGGCCAGTGACCCGAGTCGATGTCGACGAAGTCGAGGTGCTTGGCCTTGGCGAGCTCAGGTACGTCACCGGCGCCGATCCACTCCTGAGCCTGGGCGGGGGTGAATTCGGGGCACACGAGCACGACCGGGACGTCGAACCGTCGCTCGTCCGTCAGACGCACCAGGCCCTTGGTCACCCCTGCGGGGACGGGAATCGCGGCAGACGCGATGCTACGCCTGGCCTCCTCATCGAGGTCAGCAGAGTCCGGCCCCTCGAACGGTCCCCAGCCGGGGAAGGGCATGACACCGTCCTTCGGCTCGAAGAGGTCGGCGTAGGGCTCCCCGTCGGCGGCCGGGAAGCCGCCGATGAGGACGACTTCGGCCACCTTCTCCGGCCGCGCGTCTGCGGCCAGCCAAGCCAGGGTGCAGGCAGCGGAATGCCCCACCACCATGGGCTTTTCGGGCGCTGCGTCTACGGCAGCGAGCACCGCCGTCACCTGGTCGTCGAGCGTGGCCGACGCAGATCCGTCACCCTGGCCGGGGAGGGTGAGCGGCACGGGGCGGTGGCCGAGTGCCTCGAGCGTGGGCACGACATCGTCCCACGCGGATCCGTCGAGCCACAGGCCGGCAATGAGCAGGATGTCCACGATCAGTTCTCCTTCTCCGGTGAGGTCAGATCACGTTCGGCATAAAGCCGGTGTTCCCATTCCTCGTCGAGGACGATGCTGAGACATTCCTTGAAGGGGAAGTTCTCCATCCGGGGCCGGCCGGACTCGGTGCGAGTCACCGCAGAGGCGAGTTGCTCGTCGGTGAGTGACTCCATGACGTGGCGGACCATCGCCTGGCGTTCGCGTCGGACCGTGAGCACCTCGTCGAGCGAGGGTCGTGCCTCGCGATCCCACGGGATACCGTCCCACCCGGGCGCCTCGTCCCACGGGAGGTCCAACTGGTGCCACGGCGAGGGGTCGCCGAGAATCATCCGGCCCACCCATGCGGCGCCGGCGAAGTTGAGGTGCCGCAGCGTCTGGATGAAGGACCACTCGCCGTCGATACTGCGGTGGAGCACACCTTCGGGGAATGTCCCCGCACGCGTGACGGTGCCCTCCCAGAGCCGCTCCAGGATTGCCCACGCCTCACGGAACCCGTCGGCGTCGTCAGGGCGCATCCTCGCCCGCTCGGGCATGCGACGGTTCAGTTCGGCGTCGACGAGCGGGTGCGATGTCGACGCCGTTCACGACGACGTTCTTCAGCTCGCCGCTGATCTCGACGTCGACCAACTCGACGCCGCGCATGCGGCTCTCATGGAACAGGGCGCCGCGGACCTGCGCCCCGGTGAAGTCAACTGCGTGCATACGGACGTCATTCAGGGACACCTGGGTGAAGGTGGCGGCCTGGAGGCTCACCCGCTCGAAGCATGCTCCGGTGAGGTCCTGCTCGCGGAACTCGTTCATGAGCATCACCCTAGGACCAATTCCGGACGATCCACTTCCTGCTTATCTCGTGACCATCTAATCTGCTCGCGTGCCGAACGATTCCAGCCCCACCGCACGAGCTCTGCGCGCCATCGAGATCCTCCGGAACCGCCCCGGCGTGACGGCCGACGAACTCGCCGCGTCGTTGGGAGTCACGGAGCGGGCCGCGCGTCGGTACGTCGGCATCCTCCGAGAGGCGGGCGTCCCCGTGGAGTCGACCCGGGGTCGCCATGGCGGGTACCGGCTCGGGCGCGGGACGAGGCTGCCTCCGGTCGTCTTCACGGAGCACGAGGCACTTGGCCTGGTCATGGCGGTGCTCGACGGCCAGCCGGCAGCAGCCGATGTCGACGACCTCGTCGGTTCTGCCCTGGGCAAGGTCATCCGGGCGCTGCCCGAGAGCGTCGGCCGACAAGCAGCGGCGCTGCGAGAGCACGCGTCAGCTGCGCCCGACCGGCACTCGGCCCTTCCGGATCCCTCCACCACCAGCGCACTCGTCGCTGCCATCGCGGCCCGACGTCGCGTGCTGGTCACGTACCGGAGCGAGTCCGGCAACGAGTGGGAGGCCGAGGTGGACCCCTGGGCGGTCGTCGTCCGCTACGGGCGCTGGTACCTCCTGTGTCACTCCCATCGCGCTGACGCGATCCGCACCTACCGGGTCGACCGGGTCCGCGCGGTCCAGCAGACCGCCCACGGGTTCGATCCGCCCGACGGCCTCGACCCTGTGACAGCAGTGGAAGAGAACCTGGGCACCGGGTGGGAGTTCCCCACCCACGTCGTGTTCGACGCTCCTCTGGCCGAGGTGGCGCCGTGGATCCGGCCCCCCATGGGACGGCTTGAACCATCGGGAGACGGGTGCGTGCTCGTCGGCAGCACGAGCAATCCGGCGATGTACGCGCAGGAGTGGTTGGCGAGCGTGCCGTTCGCCTTCCGCGTCGACGGCGGGCAAGAACTCCGTGCCGCCGTCGCGACGCTCGCGGCACGTTTCGCTGCCGCCCTGGCGGACCAACCCTGACAGCAATGTCGAAGGACTTGGTCGACGCGTTGCACAGCGAAGGGAGCGTGACGGTCCAGTGGCGCCGGCTCTCACGAACGACTGTGCCCGGGACTCCGGCCAAGTGGCGCCCGAAGTAACGAGCACGCGGCTCCCGCTCTCGGGCGCTGGCTCAAGTTCCCTGGCATATAGCCATGTTGGTGCACAACGGCAGCGGAACCGGCACACCGCAGGCATCGCGCCCCCCCCTTTCACCGCGACCCCGGAAATGACCAGGGCAGCGGCCTGAGGGAGTGGCGCTGACATGCGGGATACGCGTGGCGCGGGTGCAGCGTCGAGGGTCACAGCCAGCCGTTGCGCTTGAAGCCCCGGTGGATGACGAGGCAAGCGGTCGCGATGACGGCGAGAGCGAACAGGTAGCCGAAACGCCAGTGCAGTTCGGGCATGTGGTCGAAGTTCATGCCGTAGACGCCGCACACCATCGTCGGCACAGCGATGATCGCGGCCCAGGCGGTGATCTTCCGCATGTCCTCGTTCTGACCGACGGTGACCTGGGCGAGGTGGGCCTGGAGGATGGAGTCGAGCAGCGCGTCGAAGTCGGTGATCTGCTCGATGACGCGGGCCAGGTGGTCGGCGACGTCACGGAAGTACGCCTGTATCTCGCGGTCGACGGAGCGCATCGACTGAGTGGCCAGCACCTGGAGGGGGCGGCCGAGCGGGACCACAGCCCGCTTGAGTTCCAGAAGCTCGCGCTTGAGCTGGTAGATGCGACCGGCGTCGGCGCTCGGGGAGCCCTGCGGTGAGAAGACGTCCGTCTCGACCTGGTCGATGTCGTCCTGGACGGCATCGGTGACGGTCAGGTAGTCGTCGACGACGTGGTCGGCGATGGCGTGGAGCACAACGGCCGGCCCCTTGGCCAGTTGACGCGGGTCCGCTTCGAGGCCTTCGCGCAGGGCGCCCAGGGAGCCGTGGCGCCCGTGCCGTACGGTCACCACGAAGTCGGGTCCGGCGAAGACCATGATCTCGCCGGTGTCCACCACCTCGCTGGTGGCGGTCAGTTCCTCGTGCTCGACGTAGGCAACCGACTTGAAGACGGCGAACAGGACATCGCCGTACTGCTGGACCTTGGGCCGCTGGTGGGCGTGGACGGCGTCCTCGACGGCGAGCGGATGCAGACCGAACAGTGCGGCAACCCGCACGAACTCCGCCTCGGTGGGCTCGTGCAGGCCGAGCCATACGAAGCCGTCGCCACGCTTGCGTACACGGGCGACGGATTCCTCGACGCTGGGGGCGGCCTCCTGGCGGACGCCGGCGCGGTAGATGACGCAGTTGACCACGGTGGAGCCCAGCGGCGAACGGGCCGGGTGGCTGAGGTCCACAGGCCGCCCCCGCCGCGCCAGACGGGCGACTTTGCGCAGACTGCCGACCATCGACATGAAGTACTCCTTCGCCAGGTGCGGGCCAGTGTGCCAGGCGAAGGTAAAGGGGACGTCAGAGCCTGCGGCGGCCCTGCTCGTGCACACCGAGCCGAACGAAGCCGCCCCTGCGGGTTCGCCCCGAAGGCCCTGACGCCACGCTGACCAGGAACACCGTGCCCGTCAGCGTCGCGTTACGGGGCGGGGGCTCGGCGTCAAGCATCCGTCAGTGTGGCGGCCCATCCCCGGTGGGCGGGCATAGCTTCGGTGGAGCGCCCGGCCGGACCGACCGGGCGGCGCCAGTCGCCTTCTGCGAGGAGCAGCACCATGTCTCCACTCGAGATTCCCGAGGACCCCGAGCCTTCTGAACGGTTCCCGGCCGGACTCCTCTACGTCCCTGTCCGGTCGGGGCCCTCTGGATGTACGACCCGGTTCTTCCGCACCCCCCTGGGCGGCCGCACGGCCGTCGGATTCACCTCGGCGGCGAAGCTCACCGCCACTCTGGGCTCGGGTCAGGCCTGCATCAGGCTCTCCGAACCCGCGCTGCGCGCTCTCGCAGCCCCCCTGGGTGTGACCGCCCTCACCGTCGACCCGCAGTTCTCCGCCCCCGCGACAACCGATTCGGTCTCCAGGGACAGCGAACGCGCGCGCTCCTCGCGTGAATGGCATCCCCAGCACGTCGGTGTCCTGCGAGTGACTGGCGCCGCTGCTGTCGTCGCGTGTCTGAACCTGCTGATCGGCTGAGGAGACGCCATGTCAGTTTCCGTTCCGTCGCCCCTTGCGTCCACGCTTCCGGCGTCGCGCCCGGCTTCCCTGCCCTCGGATCCCCAGGCCTCGTCCCGAATCCTCGGCAACGCCGACGGCCTGTCCGTCTGGCCCCGCTCCACCCGTCCCGAGGCCGACGGGGACGTCTCCGTCGGCGGGGTTTCCCTCGCCGAGGCAGCCGACCGCTTCGGCACCCCCATCTACGTACTGGACGAACAGGAGGTCCGCGAGCGCTGCCGTACGTACCGCACGGCGTTCCCCGAAGCCGACATCGTCTACGCCGCCAAGGCGTTCCTGTGCCGTGCGCTCGCGCACTGGGTGCAAGAAGAGGGCCTGGGCCTGGACGTCTGCTCCGCAGGGGAACTTGCGCTCGCCGTCACCACCGGCTTCCCGCCCGAGAACATCGTGATGCACGGCAACGCCAAAAGCCCCGAGGACCTGCGCACCGCCATTCGGCTCGGTGTCGGACGCATCGTCGTGGACAGCCCCTCCGAGATCGCCCGCCTCGCCGCGATCACCCCTGCCGACACCCGCCAGAAGGTCATGGTTCGGGTGGTCCCCGGCATCGCCGCCGGCGGACACGCCAAGATCCGCACCGGCACCGACGACCAGAAGTTCGGCCTGTCGATCACGGACGGATCCGCGCAGCACGCGGTCACCCGGATACTCGACCAGCGGCACCTGGAACTCGTCGGCCTGCACTGCCACATCGGCTCGCAGATCGCCGCGGTCAAGCCGTACGTCGTCGCCGTGCGGCGCATGGTCGGCCTGATGGCCCGGATCAGGGACCAGCACGGCATCGCCCTCCCCCAGCTGAACATCGGCGGTGGCCACGCCATCGCCTACCGGCCCGGTGAGGAGAGCATGAACGTGGCCGTGCTGGCCGGGCGGGTCCACGCCGAGCTGGAGGACGGCTGCGCCCGCGCCGGGCTCCCCGTGCCCCGGCTCACCCTCGAGCCCGGCCGCGCACTCGTCGGACCGGCCGGAGTCGCCGTTTACCATGTGCTCGCCGTCAAGCGCACCGGCGAGCACACGTTCGTCGCCGTCGACGGTGGCATGAGCGACAACCCCCGGCCCGCGCTCTACGGCGTGCAGTACGCACCCCGCCTCATCGGCCGCCCCTCGTCGGCGCCGCCCCGCCTCGTCACCGTCGTGGGCCGGCACTGCGAAGCCGGCGACGTCCTCGCCGACGACGTAGCACTCCCGGGCGACATACGCCCCGGCGACCTCCTGGCCGTTCCGGCGGCCGGGGCCTATCACCTCTCCATGGCCTCCGGTTACAACATGATCGGCCGACCGCCCGTCGTCGCGGTGTCCGACGGCACCGCACGCGTACTCGTACGCCGCGAATCACTGGACGACATGAGCCGCAGGGACATCGGCCTGTAGCACCGGCCCCATTCCCGGCGTCCATCGAAACACTCTTTCGGTGGACGCCGCTCGGCGAGCGCGAGGTACTCCTCCCGCGCTCGCGCAGACGTGTGATCACCGCATCGATGTCCGAACTGTGAAGCATTGTGCCTGTTACCCGATTTATGCGAGCGGTGGTGGGGCGCGGGGTGTTGCGGCGCGGGGTGCAGAGGGGCCGCTAAGGGCTTGTTGGTGCGGGTGACCGGGGTGGTTGCCGTATTCAGCGAATGTCAGGGCCACGCTCATGCGGGGTCTGTGACCGTTACAGTCGTCGGTTACGGAAATATCCGCATTTTGTAACGCAGGCCGAAGTCGCCGATCACAGGCGGGCGGGTGGTTCAGAGTGTGGGTCCTCGGCTTGTTGAGCCGGGACCCGCACCGCGCAGCATGGCTCTGACCTGGGCCTGGGCGCCTCTACTTGAGGGGACATCACGTGTCTGCTTCTCGTACTGTCCGTCGTCTCGTCGCTACCGGTCTGGCGGCCGGTTCCGTTGTCGCCGTCGCGGCGATGCCGGCATCCGCCGACGACGGCCACAACCGTGGCCGTCACCACCAGTCGTACTCGCGTGTGGTGCTCGGCAGCATCCAGTACGACAGCCCGGGCCGTGACGACTACTCCAACCGTTCGCTGAACAGGGAGTGGGTCGAGGTCACCAACACCGGTTACCGGTCGGTGAATCTGGACGGATGGACACTCTCGGACCGGGACGGCAACCGTTACCGCTTCGACGACCTGCGTCTGGCCGGCCGGGCCACCGTCCGCGTCCACACCGGACGCGGCTACGACACCCGCACCGACGTCTACCAGGACCGCCGCACCGACTACGTCTGGAGCAACTACTCCGACACGGCCACCCTGCGCGACAATTACGGCCGGACCGTCGACACCGAGTCCTGGGGTCGTGACCGCGACCACCGCGGCCACGACCGTGACCACCGCAGCCACGACCGCGACCACCGCGGCCACGACGGCGACCACCGCAGCCACGACCGTGACCACCGCCGCTGACCTGACCCCCACCCGCCACTGACCGCGGACCCCCTCTCGGAACCGCTGCGTGCCGCCACCCCCCGCCCCCGGAGTGGCGGCACGCAGCTCGCGCGCTCACCGGCCTCCCCCAGGGCGGGTTGGGCGCGGGCCTGTCGGCGGGCGACGGGCCGCTCCAAGAGCCAGGACGGCACAACCTGACGAGCAGCCGCCGTCGCACCTCGGTTCGGTGCGACGGCGGCTGCGTGGACAGGGCCGTTACTACAGCTCCCGCTCGATCTGGTTCTCCGTGATCTTCTCTTCGCGCATGGTCATCTCGTTCTGGACGGCATAGCGAGTCTGTGCACCGCTGCCCTCGGCCTGCCGGATCTCACCCCGCTGGATCTCGTCCTGATGGTCCCGGTACTCCACGTGCTGTCCCTTGCGGTAGGGCATGGGGAATCTCCAAGTCTCGTGTAGGTCGACGAGGGGATCGGTCCCCGCTCGTTCCGCGGGTGACGCCCCTCCTGGCGCCCGCGACCAGCACTGGGCGCACTGACAGCCCACCCCCAACTCCGCCCTCCAGCAACCACAACGGGCCGAATGGAGGACCCGCTGCCCTCCCGACCCACACCGCGCTCACGCTGATCGACACGTCGATGACAGCGCACTGTCACAGGGCAGCCGCGACGAGCAGCACCGGACCCGGTCTCAGGGTCCGTACACCGCTCTCCAGGGACATGACGTCGGCGTCGGCGGCCCTGATGACCTCGTCGAAGATCGCAGCCCGGCCGGCCGGGGCGTGCGGGCGGAAAGCCATGTGGGCGGGCAGCCGCCACTCCAACGGCCCACACCGGCCCGGCCTGGCGGCGGCACGTGGCCATGCGTAGCGGCCGGGCATTTGTGGGCACGAGCCGGACACAGCTGTCCGACGAGTGACTCCGAGGAGCCGAGCTCGAGAGCCGGCGCGTAATCGGAAGGTGCCGAGCAACTCGGCCTTCACCCGGGCACCTTGGCTGCGAGCACCACGACTCCTCGGAGCACGCCGACACGCCTCGAACAGCGGTAGCCGGGGTTCCTCCTCGGCACGGCGTGGGAGGTGTTCCCGCTGGACGACCCCCGGAACCTCCCTTGGTCGTTTCGTGACCATGTCCCTTGTGGGGACCGGTCGTTGGACGCTGACTGATTGCTGACCTGGCCCCCACAGCAACGCTGTGACCCGAGCGTATGTCCAGGCACTGAATCCTGGACTTGAACATGGTCGTACCCTGTGCGGCAGAACGCCCTACGCTGACCCTCATGTCGACCCAGGTGCCGATCAGCGACGAGCTGCGCTCCGTAGTGGGCTCCCCCACGCGCGCCACACTGCTGGACAGCAGTCCGCGCTCCCGGGTGTGGCGGGTCGAGTTGCGCGGTGGTGGTCGCGTGATCGTCAAACAGATCGCTGACGGAGGGGGCACCGGGCCCGACGCGGATGCGCGCTACGCGCGGGAGGTCGCCGCGCTGCGGCTCGCCGCAAGGGCTGCCCGACCGACCGTCGCGCCGGCCCTGCTCGGAACGGACCCGGCGTCCCGGGTGATGGTCCTGGAGCACCTGGACGATCTTGGAGCGGCTGACGACTGGATGCCCGGCTATGCCGAGGCCCTCGCCCGGCTGCACTCACTCACCGGGCCGGCTGATACAGGCGCGCTCCCCGCTTGGTCCGGGCCGACGGCCGCCGACGCCGAGTCCTTCATCGCCCTCGCCGAGGTGCTCGGCGTCCCCGTCCCACCCGCAGTGCCGAACGAACTCGCCGCCCTGATCGACCGGCTGGACCCCACGCCTCATCATGCGCTCCTCCACGGAGACCCCTGCCCCGGCAACGATCTGCGTACCGCCAACGGCGTCCGTTTCGTCGACTTCGAACAGGCGTCGCTGGGCAATGGTCTGGTCGAACTCGCCTACTTCCGCATCGGTTTCCCGACCTGCTGGTGCGCCATGTCGGTCACCGGCACGCCGCTGGCGGAAGTCGAGGACATCTACCGTGCCACCTGGCGGAGCCTCACCGGCACGGATGTCCCCGGGGACCTCGCCGACGCCTGCGCCGGCTGGCTGATCCGAGGTGACGCGCTCGTCGAACGCGCCCACCGCGAGTCGGTCGACCACCTCGCACGGGTACCGGCAGAGGACTTCGAGTGGGGCTATGTTTCCGCTCGGGAGCGCCTCGTCCACCGGCTCGGCGCAGTCGCCGACCAGACCCGCGACCACGACGATCTGCACGCACTCGGTCATCTCAGCGCGGCAATGGCCGTACGCCTGCTGGAGCGCTGGCCCACCTTGCGCCCGCTGCCCGCGCAGGACAAACGCCCCTGGTACTGACAGTCCTACGCGGTCGAGGACCGCGTAGCGAAGGGTTCGGGGGACTGGAATGGCCGGATCACCGGGGCGGCATCCGCTGGGGCGGACGCTCCCTCACCGCAGCTGCCTGACCGTCCCGCGCACCGCGGTCAGGACAGCAGGCACCCGGGCTGTCGATCACTTGACCCGGGTGACGATGGTCCGCGCACACTCCATCGACTCGGTATGCGTAGCATCCACCTCCAGGTCGTAGGACACGCCACGGTGGACCGCATCCGCCTGTGACACCGCCATCCCGGCAACCCGGTCACCACGCGCGATCTCGCGGCCCGCGGCAATTGTGGCGTCGCACCTGACTCCTACCCACAGCACCTGCAGTCCGCCAAGAGCCTGCTGCCACCGTTGCTGGGACGCCGCTCCGCCGAGGAAGACCTCATCAACGATGATCCGTGCACCCGCACGGGCCATCGTGGCAAGCCCTTCGATCCACGCCGTTTCCAACGTCCGGAACTCAGGACCGACGATCACCTCACCGTCCGGAGCGAACACGATGCCCGCATCCGACGTCCGCACGGACGCGGGCATCGCCTCGATCAGTGTGTCGACCCCGAAGGACAGCCAAGGGTCCGGCAGCAACGCCTGCAGACACCTGGCGATCCCGGACTTCCCCGAACTGGAGCCACCGTTGAGAACGATCATCTGTGTCATCACCGCGCCACAGTAGAGGCACCTCAGTGACGACCGAAACGGGTTTCTACGGCCGGCTCCACCCCCGTGCACGTGACGCAGGCGCGGTCTACTTACCGCGTCGCAGCCGTGCCGAGAGATGGTGTTGCAACGGCTGACCGACGGCCGCGAGATCGTGGACGAACGTGAGCGTGGCGTCGTCGGCCAGGGCATAACGACGGCGGGTGGCAGTGACCTCCTTGGCGGTGGGAGTGAGGGCCACCTCGTGGGTGGAGAGGTCGACCGTGTTGTCGGTCGCACGGCCGACCGCGATCTCCGCGATGCCGGTGGGCTGGGTGATCAGTGCCTCCACGCGGCCGTCGGGCTGGAGCCGCCACCAGCCGCTCTCCCGGGCCGCCGGACGCAGCGGTGCGTCGTCGGCGTCGAGCAGCCAGGCCCGGGCCTCATAGCGAAGGAAGGGACGGCCGTCGTGGCTGAAGGTGACCTCCTGCGCGTATTCGAAGTCCCCGGCAAGCGTCGGGTACCCGCCGCGTCCGCGGCCGCGCCAGGTGCCCAGGAAGCCGATCACGGGCGACAACAGTGCGTGCGGAGCGGGCTCCTCGTCCGGTCGGTGGCCATCGGGGTACGGGGGCTCCGCTGCGGGGTCGAACACGGTGTGCGCTCCTGGGGTCGTGGCCGGTGCCGGGTGGAAGCCTAGAGTGTCGTTCCACTCGGCGACGGACAGGAAAACTCCCGCAGCGGGTGGCGGACGATTTTTCTCGGCGGGGGCGCCCGCGCTGTCCTGCGACCTGACGTCGTCGGAGCTGTCCCGCAGCTGCGGCTCGGGGCGCGGATCGGACGGGAGGACGCATTGGGACGGTGCGGCAGCCGTTGCGGACGAACCAGCCGGAGATCCAAGTACCGACTACGTACGTCCATGGCCCCGATGTCGGCCGCCTGGCTAGTTTCCGGCCATGTCGATCTCCCTGATACGCAGCAAGGCAGCCGTGACCGCGCTCGCGGCCGCGGTGAGCGTGACCGGTCTGCTCCCGGCCGCCGCTTCCGCACACGAAGGACCCGGCAGAACGTCAGGCACCACGTACTACGTGGACTGTCTGCGCGGCAGTGACCAGGCCTCGGGCACGAACAGCGGCACAGCATGGCGCACCCTCACCAAGGCCTCGCGCGCGTACGAGCCGGGCGACCGGCTGCTGCTGCGGCGTGGCCGCACCTGCACCGGGGTGCTCGCCCCGACCGGTTCCGGAACGGCCGCGGAGCCGATCTCCATCGACGCGTACGGGAAGGGGGCGAAGCCGCACATCGAGGGCGGGGGTGCCAGGGCCGCCGTGTACCTGTTCAACGTCGAGGGCTGGGAGCTGCGCTCGACATCTCCAACACCGGCGCGCACACCACGACGGACCGCCGCGCGGGACTGCTCGTGCGGCTCACCGACCACGGCGTGGGCAGCCACTACGTCGTCGACGGGGTGGACGTGCACGACGTCAACGGCGCCGACTTCAAGGACCCCGACCCCAGCGGCGGCATCCTCTTCTCCGTCACCGGCTCGGCGGTCCCGACCCGTTTCGACGGCGTACGGATCGACGACTCGACCGTCCGCCGCACCGACCGCACCGGCATCGGCACCAGCTCCAGCTGGGGCCGCAGGGCCGAGCACCCGAACGGCCCCGGCACCAGTTGGGAGGCGATCACCGGCCTGCGGATCCAGCGCAACAAGGTGTACGACGTGGGCGGCGACGGCGTCGTCGTACAGACCGCGAAGGGCGCACTGGTCGAGCACAACTACGTGAACGGCTTCAACATGCGCTCGGCCGGCTACAACGCCGGTATCTGGGCCTGGAATTCGGACAACGTCATCTACCAGTACAACGAGGTGACCGGCGGCCACGGCACCCTCGACTCGATGGCGTACGACATCGACGGCGGCAACAACCGCAACGTCTACCAGTACAACTACAGTCACGACAACGAGGGCGGCTTCCTGCTGATCTGCAACGGCGCGGGGATGACCACCGACGGCGACCGGGTCCGCCACAACATCAGCATCAACGACCGCAACACGATGTCCCCGTACGGCGTGATCTCGGTCGTCTGCGCCGCCACCACCGACACCCGGATCTACGGCAACACCATCGTCACCGACGAGGCGAACACGGCCCTCGTCTCCGACAACGGCCCGACCGGGGTCACCTTCCGCAACAACATCTTCGTCGGGGCGTCCGGCGGTTCCCCGATCAACGACACCCGGAGCGTCTACGAGAACAACCTCTACTGGCGCACGGCCCAGCCCCTCGACACCTCTGCCCTCACCGCCGACCCGCTCTTCGCCTCGGCCTCCCCGACCGCCCCGCGCGACGTCCGCCTGCGCGCGGGCTCCCCGGCACTCGGCACGGGAATCCCGGTCGCCGACGGAATCACCCGCGACTACTTCGGCAACCGGATCCCGACCCCGCCGAACCTGGGCGCGGATCAGGACCGTTAGCCCCTGGCTCGCACCCGCATCACCCCTGCCGCCCGGCCGCCGGTGCCATTTCCCACCCGGCGGCCGGGCCCTGCGCTCCCTGAGGCCCGGCGGGTACCCCCTGTTGGATGAGTGGTGCCGGGTTCTCCACCGGTCTCACCAGAACCGACCAGGACCCGCTCGGCGTACACCGTCGCCATCCGCTCGGGATACAGCCGACGCGCGCGGTCAGGCCTTGGGAGCGAGTGCGTCGACTGTCTCCGGGTCGAGCCCGATCTCGGCGGGCACCCGTCGCCTCAGTCGTGGGCGTGCAGCTGCATCACCGGTCAGGGGGTGTCACCACGCCAGTCCCACTTCAAAGGTGCGACCAGCCTGGGCTTGTACTCGGCCCGCCCGCCAGGACCGTAGGCCCCGATCTCCGTGGTCAGCCTCGCGCCTTCGCGCAGCGCTGCATCGGTCCACCCGGTGACGTCCACGAGCAGGCCGTCGAGGGGGCCGCCGACCAGCTCCCGGTACTCGTGGCCCGCTTTCGGTCCGGGGTCGGGGTCGTCGTGGTCGGCGCCGTAGACGCGACGCTGCCGCATGAGCTCGTCCATGCGAACAGCATTCCATCGAGCACTGACACCGGCTCGACCCCACTGGCCAGGAACGGCACGAAAAGCTCCAGACACCCCCGAACCGACGACGCGTTCAGCTTTCCCACGCAACCGCAGTGCTTGCTTGAACTGGAGCCGCCTCCAAGCCGTACATGATGGGTGGCGGAATCCGGCCCCCCATCCTGGTCCGCCGTGCCACCATTTGGCTTCGCACGGAAGGATCTTCGGGTGTCGCACCCTGACCGCGCTCCGATCCCACCCCATACGGATAGCGCACGCACGAAGGAGAGCCCGACACGGGACGGTTCCCCGGAGCACGTCCCAGGCTGTGACACCGCGGGCCCGGACGGCGCCGCAGGTGACGACCCCGGCGAGGCCGTCGCCCGTGGCCGGCGGGAAAGGCACCCGGTCGCGGTGCGGAGCGTGGCGTGGGTGACCACTGCCCTGGCCACCGCGCTCGTGCTCCTCGCTCTTCTTCTGCCGAACCAGGTCGGCCGACTCACACCCGGCGCATTCGCCCGTATTCCGGTGGAGGGGATCCTCGGCGTCGCCGTACTGCTCGTCCTGCCGCCGAAGGCGAGGCGGGTGGTGGCGGTGCTCGCCGGGGTGGGCCTCGGCCTGCTGACCATCCTGAAGTTCCTCGACATGGGTTTCTACGCGAGTCTCGACCGGCCGTTCGATCCGGTACTCGACTGGATCCTGCTCGACGACGCGGAGGCGTTCCTCAGGGACTCGGTCGGCCGGGCCGACGCGATCGGTGCGCTGATCGGGATCGCGGCCCTCGCTCTCGCCTTGCTCGCCTCCATGACGCTGGCCGTGGTCCGGCTGAGCCGCCTCTTGGTCCGGCACAGCGCCGTGGCGACCCGTACCACCTTGGTGCTCGGGACCGCCTGGATCACCTTCACGGCACTCGGCACGCAGATCGCCGGTGTGCCGGTCGCTTCCAGGAACACGGCCACCCTCGTCGAGGACCGTGCCGACTCGGTGCGTGCCGGCCTCAGGGATGAGCGGGAGTTCCGGAAGGAGTCTGCCGTCGATGCCTTCGGCGACACGCCGGCCGACCAGCTGCTGACCGGGCTGCGCGGCAAGGATGTCATCTTCACCTTCATCGAAAGCTACGGCCGCTCCGCAGTCGAGGACCCGGCGATGGCGTCACAGGTCGACGCGGTGCTCGCGGACGGGACCAGTCGGCTGAGCGCGGCCGGGTTCTCCTCGCGAAGCGGCTGGCTCACCTCCCCGACGACGGGCGCCGGTAGCTGGCTGGCCCACACCACCTTCATGTCAGGCCTGTGGATCGACAATCAGCAGCGCTATCGCAGCGTCACCTCGAGCAACCGCCTGACCCTCACCGGCGCCTTCCGGCGCGCCAACGCCTGGCGGACGGTCGGTATCATGCCGGGCGTCACCCGGGCCTGGCCGGAGGGGAAATTCTTCGGCCTCGACCACATCCACGACTCCCGGCAGCTCGGGTACAAGGGCCCGAAGTTCAGCTGGACGCCCGTACCCGACCAGTACAGTCTGTCCGCGTTCGAACGCCTGGAGCACGGCAAGCCGGGGCGCGACCCATTGATGGCAGAGATCATTCTCGCCTCCAGTCACAATCCCTGGGCGCCCATACCGAGGATGACCGGCTGGGACGAGGTCGGTGACGGCTCGGTGTACAACGCCATGAAGAAGGCCGGCAAGGACCCCAAAGAAGTGTGGCGGGACCCCGCCCAGGTGCGAACCGAGTACCGGCGTGCCATCGAGTACTCGTTGCACAGCCTCATCTCCTACGTGGAGAAGTACGGCGACGACAACACCGTGCTCGTCTTCCTCGGCGACCACCAGCCGGTGACGACCGTCACCGGCGGCGAGTTCGGCCGGGACGTACCGGTCGCGATCGTCGCCCGCGATCCGGCCGTGATGAACCGTGTTTCCGGCTGGGGCTGGCAGGACGGCCTGAAGCCCGGCCCGTCCGCTCCGGTGTGGAAAATGGACACCTTCCGAGACCGCTTCCTGACCGCCTTCGGTCCGCAGTCAGGCCCCGATTCGTCCCCGCCGACCCGGTGACCAGGGGCATCAGCAGGTGACAAGGTGGAGCCATGGTGTCGCGTCGGCCCGCCACAGCACAGTCGACGTCACGCCGGATGCGCGACAGAAGGAATGGAAGGTTCGCGCACTGATGCGGCAGGCCGCTCGACGAGCGGGCGAAGGGCTGCGGAGACACCGGCGGTGGCTGTTCGCACTCGTCGTGGTCGCGCTCCTCGCCGAGATGGCGGTCGCGATGGTCACGACGGCCGTGAAGCAGACCCCGACGATCGACGAGCCCGTGTACGTGGGCACGGCGGAGATCTACCTGCAGCAGCGCAGCCTGCGGTACAACCCCGAGCATCCGCCGCTGGGCAAGCTGCTCATCGCGTCCGGGACGGCATTCGCCGACGCGCACCTCGACCGCGCCTTCGTCGGCGATCAGACGGAGCTCGGACGGCACCTCCTGTACGAATCGGGCAATGATCCGTGGCGTCTGATGCTGTTGGCGCGGTTGCCGATGATCGTGCTGACGCTGCTGTTCGGGCTGGTTGTCCTCGCGTTCGCCCGTGACGTCGCCGGCCCCGTGGGCGGATTGGTGGCGCTCGGTCTGTACGCGTTCTCGCCCGACATCATCGCGCACGGGTCGCTGGCCACACTTGACGTGCCGATGGCCGGCTTCCTGCTGACGTCGGTCTGGTTGCTGTGGCGGGCGCGGCGGAGGCCTCGCCTCTGCCTCCCGCTCGCCGGAGGGGCGCTCGGCGCGGCCGTGGCCACGAAGATGAGCGCGTTGCCCGCGGTTCCGGTGCTGTTGTTCCTGGTCGTCCTGTCGGTCTGCTACGCCCACCGGACGCACAGCCCCGGCACCCGTGAGCGGATGCGGCTTCTCGTGCTCGGCGTGGCGGCCGCCTTGGTCGTGGCGCTGGTCGCGATCGCCGTGGTGTGGGCCACCTACCTCGCCGTCGACCCGCAGTTGCGATGGGCCAGACCCGAGAACCTGCCGGTCACCCACGGGTGGCGCGCACGTGTCGTCGACCGGCTCCCGTTCCCGGAGCCGTACCGGGACGGTATGCGCGTCCAGTTCGGCTTCGAGAACATGACGTGGAGCGGCTTCCTGTTCGGCCGCCTTTACCACGGTTCGCTGTGGTATTACCTGCCTGCCGCCCTGCTGATAAAGACGCCGCTGGGCATGCTCGCGCTGTGGTCGACCGGTGCCGTCGCCACCGTGAGGGTGCCCCGGTTGCGGCCTGCGGCACCGTACGTACTGGTCCCCCCGGTGGTGCTGCTGGCCGCGGCCCTGACCGGGTCCCGTGATCTCGGTGTCCGGTACGCCCTCTTCATGCCGGTGTTCCTGGCCGTCGCCGCGGCCGGCGTGACCGCCTGCCGACGGCGGTCGGCGCACATCGCGACCGCGGCGCTGATCCTTTTCGTTGCGGTGAGCTCGCTGCGGACGTACCCGTACTACCTGCCGTACTCCAACGAGGCGTTCGGCGGCCCGGCCAGGACTCACCTGCGACTGCACGACTCGAACGTCGATTGGGGTCAGGACCTGGGCCGGTTGGCCGCCCGTCTGCGGCAGCGGTACCCGGACGAGAGGATCTGGCTCGTCTACAAAGGCAGCGGCGTACCCTCCTACTACGGCATCGACGCGTCCGACCCGCGCAGGGTCCCGCCGAGCGAGGTTCACGGGCTCCTCGTCGTGTCGGACTCCTCGGTCGCCAAGGCCGATCGCCGTCTGGCGACGCTGATCAACACCAGCAGGCGCATCGACGAAGTGGGACACTCGATCACGATCTACCGCCGCGCAGCGCGCGAGGACGGGGCACTCCAGTGAAGTGGCCCCAGTGCGAAGAGGTCCCTCACAACCGTTCCACGACGTGACCGGACAAGCGAGCGATCATGCGTTTTCGAACACCCTGTCCCGGGCCTCCCCTGCGTTTTCACGGGACCTGACGCACCACAGCCACCCGATGTCACGCGCGAAGGACCAGACGAGCAGTGCCAGCGCCACGAGGACTGCTGCATACGCGGGCAGACGCGGCATGATCCCGGCGCCGACAGCGAGCAGGACGATCCCCTGCAGGGCGGCCACCGTCTTACGGGCCACGCTCGGACGTAGCGGTCCCGACAGCCACGGCAGGACCCGGGCCGCCACGACGAATACGTAGCGCATGGCACCGATCGACAGCACCCATGTGCCCAGTGACATGGCGACGTAGATGCTGAGCATCAAAATGAGGAAGGCGTCGACTTCCATGTCGAAGCGTGCCCCCAGGGAGGACGCCGTCCCGGTGCGCCGGGCGACGTGGCCGTCGACTGCATCGAGGATCAGCGCCACCGTGGTGAGGGCGACCAGGACGCCGACCGGCGGTCGGCTCACGAAGGAATCTGCGACCAGCGCGGTCACACCCCCGACGAGCGTCGTGCGGGCCAGGGTGACGCCGTTGGCGGGACCGAAGGGCCTGTTGCCCGCCTGGTCCAGTGCTCGTGTGAGGACGGCCCACACGCCGGCTGTGAAGACCAGGCCTGTCACCCATCCCGTGGTTCCCAGTCCGGTCGTCGTGCCGAGAAGAACCAGCAGGAGTGTCTGTCCGGCTGCCCCCGACGCCGTCTCCGGGCGCAGCAGACGAGTTCTGTATGTGCTACTCCGGGTCACCGCGCGCCGTCCTCCTGCCGTGTGACACATTCGCCGAGAGCCGCGTACGTTTACGCGGTCTCACGATCATCAGAACGTAAACCATCACCCGAGCGTTCAGCAGGAGGTCATCGATGGAGCGCACCGCACGCGCCTTCTGGCTCCGCTCCCCCGGCCGTGGCGAGATACGGGATGTTCCGCTGCCGGAACCGGCCGGCGACGACGTCGTGGTGCGCACGCTGTTCTCCGGTGTGAGCCGTGGCACCGAGAGCCTCGTCTTCCGCGGCGGCGTACCGGAGAGTCAGTACACCGTGATGCGGGCGCCGTTCCAGGACGGTGATTTCCCCGGTCCGGTCAAGTACGGCTATCTCAACGTCGGCCTTGTCGAGGAAGGGCCGGGTCACCTCGTGGGCCGTACGGTCTTCTGCCTCTACCCGCACCAGAGCCGGTACGTCGTCCCTGCGAGTGCTGTGACCCCGGTGCCGGACACCGTCCCCGCCGGGCGGGCCGTGCTGGCCGGAACGGTGGAGACGGCGGTGAACGCCTTGTGGGACGCCGCACCGCTGATCGGCGACCGGATCGCCGTCGTCGGAGCCGGCATGATCGGCTGCTCCGTCGCCGCTCTGCTCGCCCGGTACCCCGCCGTCCGCGTCCAGCTGGTCGATTCCGATCCCACCCGTGCCGCCGTTGCCCGGGCGCTGGGCGTCGACTTCGCGCTCCCCGAACACGCCCTCGGCGACTGCGACCTGGTCGTCCACGCCAGCGCCACCGAAGGTGGGCTCACCCGCTCGCTGGAGCTCCTTGCCCCGGAGGGCACGGTCCTGGAGCTGAGCTGGTACGGCGACCGGCGAGTCAGCCTGCCGCTCGGGGAGGCCTTCCACTCCGGTCGTCTGGTCCTGCGCGGCAGCCAAGTGGGAACCGTCTCTCCGGCCCGGAGCTCCCGCCGTACCTTCGCCGATCGGCTTGCGCTCTCGCTCGATCTGCTCGCCGACCCCGCCTTCGACGCACTGATCACGGGCGAATGCGCCTTCGAGGAGCTGCCGTCGGTGCTGGCCAGGATCGGCAAGGGTGACCTTCCCGGGTTGTGCCACCGCGTGCTGTACGACACGGCTCCGGCGCCACGGGTTCCGGCTGAGCGTTGAACGCCATTGAATCTCTCGGGCCGTGAACGCACAGCATGTTCCAGCCGTACTGAACGACAAGGGCCGCGAGCGGCCACATGGGTCGGACCAGGAGGTCACAGCCGTTGTTCAGTGTCACCGTCCGCGAGCACTTCATGATCGCCCACAGTTTCCGCGGGAAGGTGTTCGGTCCCGCGCAGCGTCTGCACGGAGCGACGTACGTGGTGGACGCCTCCTTCCGCCGTCCCGAGCTGGACGCCGACAACATCGTCGTCGACATCGGGCTGGCCACCACTGAACTCAAACGCGTGGTGGGCGAGTTCAACTACCGCAACCTCGATGACGAATCCGAGTTCGCGGACATCAACACCTCGACGGAATTCCTGGCCAAGGTCATCGCCGACCGCCTGGCCGACCAGGTGCGCGCCGGAGCACTGGGCGAGGGCGCACATGGCCTGACCGGCATCACAGTGACCCTGCACGAATCACACATCGCATGGGCGAGCTACGAGCGGCTCCTGTGAACCCCGCGGCTGCCACCACAATGACCGGGCGCTCGGTCATTGTGGTGATGCCCGGTGGCGTCGACGATCCGTCCGCGCCGAGTGGGGGCAACACCTACGACCGCAGAGTGTGCCGGGACCTGCCCCGGATCGGCTGGCAGGTCCACGAGTACGCCGTCGCGGGCACCTGGCCACAGCCCCGAGCCACCGCACGTGCGGAACTGACCCAGGTACTCGGGGAGTCGGCGGACGGCGCCGTCGTCGTCCTCGACGGACTCGTTGCCTGCGCCGTCCCCGAGATCATCATTCCCGAAGCCGAACGGCTGCGCCTGGTGGTGCTGGTCCACCTGCCGCTGGGCGACGAGACAGGCCTCACCCCTGGCACGGCAGCAGCCCTGAACGCCGGAGAGCGCAGGACGCTGCAGGCCGCGGCGGCAGTCGTGGCAACCAGTGACTGGGCGGCCGTCCGGCTCGTGACCCACCACGGACTCGACCCCGGCCGGGTCCACGTCGCCGCCCCCGGAGCCGACACGGAACCCCTGGCGACCGGCACCGCAACCGGTACCGACCGCGCACCGAGCCTGCTGTGCGTGGCCTCTGTGACTCCGCGCAAGGGGCAGCTCCAGCTGGTGGAATCCCTCGCGGCCGTCGCAGATCTTCCGTGGAACTGCGTCTGCGTCGGCGGACTGGGCCAGGATCCCGGCTACGTCGCCCGGATCCGGGAGCTGATCGGACGGTACGGCCTCGGCGACCGGGTACACCTTGTCGGCCCACGGACAGGCGCCGAGTTGAACGCGAGCTACGCCGCCGCCGACCTGCTGGTGCTCGCCTCGCACGCCGAGACGTACGGCATGGTGGCGACAGAGGCTCTTGCCCGCGGCGTCCCCGTACTGGCGACGGCGGTCGGTGGACTCCCGGAAGCAGTCGGACACGCACCCGACAGGGGCGTGCCGGGCTTCCTGGTACCACCGCAGGACCCGGCAGCGTTCGCCTCGGCATTGCGCCTCTGGCTCGGTGAGCCGGTCGAACGCCGACGGTCGAAGGAGGCCGCCTTGGTTCGGCGCACTGCGCTGGCCGGCTGGGACACGACCTCGCGCAGTCTGGCCGCGGTGCTGGAACAACTCCGCCAGGAATCCCGGGAGGCCGCGTGAGCGGGACCGGTGCAACTCGCTATGCCCCGGAGTGGCTGGCGCTGCGGGAGGGTGCCGATGCGGCCGCCCGCGCATCCGGACTCCTCGGCCCGCTGCAGCGGCACCTGGAGGCCGCAGCCAGTCGGCCCGGTGGCGCAGAACCGGCGTCAGGGCGTTCGACGTTGGTGATCCGCGATCTCGGGTGCGGCAGTGGTTCCATGGGCCGCTGGCTCGCTCCCCGCCTGAACGGCCCCCAGCACTGGATTTTGCACGACCACGACCCGGATCTGCTCGATTTGGCCGCTGCTCGGACGCCTCGTACGGCCGCCGACGGCAGTCCCGTGACCGTCACAACAGAACGCGGCGATGTCGCGCGACTGACCGCGAACGTCCTCTCAGGCACCTCGCTGGTGACGGCCTCCGCTCTGCTGGACCTGCTCACCCGCGACGAGCTGAACGGGCTGGCCGCGGCCTGCGCCGGGGCCGGTTGCCCGACGCTGCTGGCGCTCTCCGTGGTGGGAAGGGTCGACCTCACCCCGGCAGACCCGCTGGACGCCGAGATCGCGCACGCGTTCAACGCCCACCAGCGCCGCGTGGACCAGGGCCGCCGGCTCCTCGGGCCCGACGCCGTCACGGCGGCCTCCGAGGCCTTTGCGTGCCATGGCCTGACCGTACGAGAGCACGCGAGCCCGTGGCGGCTCGATTCCGGTCCTCGCTCTCTGCCCTGCGACGGGACGGGCCGGACGCAACGGGCCGATCCGTGCGGATCAGGAATTCGGGACCCGGACACCGGCGAGTCCACGCTGTTGACAGAGTGGCTTCGGGGCTGGGTCGGCGCCGCTCGTGACCAGCGGCCGGACCTCGAACAGCGTGCCGATGCGTATCTGCGGCGCCGTCTGGCGGAGTGCTGGGCAGGCGAGTTGCAGGTTGTGGTGCATCACAAGGATGTCCTGGCCCTGCCCGGACCGACGGGTGGGTCCTCGTGACACGGCAGGTCGTACGGGCCCGTCTCGGCATGCTCGTCGGAACGGCCATCGTCGTGGGGCTGCTGTGGTGGCAGGGCACCGACGTCATCGTGGACGGCATGCGTGGGATCGACGGCCCCACCCTCTTGGCCGCTCTGGGTCTCGGCATGCTCACCACCGTGTGCAGCGCGTGGCGTTGGTGCCTGGTGGCGAGGGGGCTGAGCGTACGGCTGCCGCTGGGCCGGGCCGTCGCCGACTACTACCGCGCTCTGTTTCTGAACGCGGCGCTGCCCGGTGGCGTCCTCGGCGACGTACACCGTGGTGTGCGGCACGGGCAGAGTGCGGGTGACGTCGGCCGGGGGGTCCGCACCGTCGTCCTCGAACGCGTTGCGGGCCAAGTGGTCCTCGTCGCAGTCGGCGTGACGCTCCTGCTCACGCAGCCCTCCCTGGCGCTGGACAGGATCGGCCACCTCGCCGATCGGATCGCCACTGCACCAGGTGCCCTGTCCGCTCTCCTCGTGATGTCCGGTCTGGTGGCCGTGGGTGCTGTGCGGCTCCGCGGGAAGCAGTACACGTCTCGATGGCACCGCGCGGTTCGGGCCGCGCTGGCCGAAGTGCGCCTCGGACTGCTCGCCCGGGGAAGCTGGCCGGGGGTGTTGATCTCGTCGCTTGCGGTGCTGGCAGGGCATCTCGGCATGTTCCTGCTCGCCGCCCGAACCGCAGGATCGACGGCGCCGGCGACCGAACTGGTACCGCTGATGGTGCTGGCACTTCTCGCCATGGCACTGCCGCTGAACGTCGGGGGCTGGGGGCCGAGGGAAGGGGTCACCGCATGGGCCTTCGGAGCTGCGGGCATGAGTGCCGCGCAGGGACTGACCGTCGCCGTGGTGTACGGACTACTCACCTTCGTCGCGAGCCTGCCCGGTATCGGCGTGCTCGTCACCCACTGGTTCACCGGGATGCGTCGTCCGCAGATCGAGCTCGAAGAGAGTGTCCTCGCCGAGAACGGCACGCCGGGTCGGCGGACGAAGCGCGTCGCGCATCAGCTCCGGGCCGGGAAAGCCGAGCCCCCGGACGCCGTCGCCGAGCAGGACCGGTGCCACTGTGAGGTAGAGGCGGTGCAGCGCCCGCGCGTGGAGGAAACGCGACACGGTGATTCCGCCGCCCTCGACAAGCACGCGGCCCAGCCCACGGCCCGCGAGTTCCCGCAACAGGCGTCGAGGCGCGAACGCAGCGGTGTCGGGCAGGGGCAGTATGTCGATGCCGTCCATGGCCGGAACGTCCTGACCCCGCTCCTTGTCCGCGCCCACCACCCACAGGGTGGGTGCTGCCCCGTCGCTGAACACTCGGTGGCGGAGCGGTACCCGGCGGTGCGGATCGAGGACAACACGGACCGGGTTGGTACCCGCGCAGGTACGGACCGTCAGCTGGGGATCGTCCGCAACAGCGGTGCCGGCACCGATGACCACCGCGTCGGAGAGAGCACGCAGGTGGTGCAGATGGTCGCGGTCCTCCGCGCCCGTGACGTAGTCGGCGTCGCCGGTACGGCTGGCGATGAATCCGTCCAGGCTCTGTCCCAGCTGCGCGAAGGCGAAGCGCGGACCGCCCAGGCAGAGCGGCAGATAGCGGTCGGCGAGGATATCCGCCTCGGGCGAGGCGCACCCCCACCGGCGCCGGCCGTCGGTTCCCCGGATCAGTCCGGCGGCCTCGGCATCCGCCTCGGACCGGATGCCGCGCAGCCGCTCCCAGGCTTCCGACGCATCAAGCATGCCGTCGCGTTGTTCCGCGGAGCGACCGGTCACCGCGTTCCCCGCCGGGCGACGGCCGACGGCCGGCTGTCCGCGACGCCGGACGGCCGGGACCCGGGCTCCGCCGGGACCAGGAGCTCATCCGGTGCCAGAAGTGAGAGGTACTCAGCGAAGGAATCGACGAGACCGGTCAACAACAGCTTTCCCTTTTCCGCAGATGCCAAGGAAGGACGGCCGATCACGCCGGATTCCGTATAGGCCCGCATACCGAGAGTGAGCAGATGTTTCCGGTCGTCGGCGAGGAAGTCGGAGGTCTCATGGCCCGGTCGGATCATTCCTGGATCCACATGCAGCAGGATGGACGTCTCCAATTCTCCGGCATGCATGTCGCTGTAGGAAGACGTACGTAGACCGGCCCTGTCCCGCGCCTTGTCCCAGTCGGCCGATCCGGGGAATAGCGCCATGCGGGTCCCGGTCCCCGCCGACTCCTGAACCACGTTACGCAGTGCGTAATTTCCACCGTGTCCGTTGATCAGAACCAGGTTATTGATACCGGATCGACGGAGCGATTCAGCGATGTCCCGGACAACGGCACACAAGGTGGTCGCAGAAATGCTGACCGTTCCCGGCCAAGCGGCGTGCTCGTGCGAGCAGGAGATCGTCACCGGAGGCAGACGGTGCACCGCATGGGTGGCGGCGATCTCCCGGGCGATGGCGCAGGCTATGAGCGTATCGGTCATCAGGGGCAGGTACGGCCCATGTTGCTCGAAGCTGCCGATGGGAAGAACTGCGACACCGGCCCGACCGGCCCCCGCATCCACCGTCGTCGTGTCCAGTGACAACAGATCAGATACCGGTGTGCGCCCTTGCCGTTCACTCATGTTTCCCGACCCATTCCTTCTTCGCGCCACGCGACCTGCCCACCGACCGGTCCGAATAAGGCAGCACACGGAGGGGAGTTCCGTACGCCTCCACGAGAGCAGGCTACGCAAAGTCGATGCATTCATCAGTCGAACCCGATGAACAGGAAGACCAGTTGTCTTCCTGTCATCGACTTCCGGCCCACCGGCCAAGGCTACCCGATATGATCGGGCCATGATAGAGAGCGATGGCGCACACCGCGACAGCGCGCGTTCAACAGGCGCTGAACGAGCGACAACTGTCCAGCTGTCAACCGAGCACGGTGTATTCCGTGCTGTCGGCTACTTGGATCACAATCGCAGGGATGAACAAATAGCTCTGGTATACGGCGACATCGAGGGAGACGATGCGCTCACCCGGGTACATTCGGAGTGTCTGACCGGAGATACCTTTGGATCCAACCATTGCGAGTGTGGGGACCAACTGTCCGCGGCACTGCGCGCCATCGTGGGCGAAGGACGCGGCGTACTGATCTACCTGCGGGGTCACGAGGGCCGGGGAATCGGCCTGTTGGCCAAGCTCCGGGCGATGCAGCTCCAGGCAGAGGGACTTGACACGGTCGAGGCGAATATCGCGCTCGGACTCCCTGTCGACGCGCGCGACTACCAGGTGGCGGCGGAGATTCTGCACGACCTCGGCGTCCGATCCGTGCGACTGTTGTCGAACAACCCACGCAAGCGCGAGGCGCTGCTGCAGCACGGCATCAAGGTTACCGAACAGGTTCCGCTGCTGACACAACCGCGTGAGGAGAACCTCGCCTACCTGCGGACCAAACGAGAACGCCTTGGCCATCACCTGCCGCATCTGGATGGCGGGATCGACCGGACCTGACGCGTGAGTGAAGCCCCGTGCGCGGCGCAGCCCGCACAGGGGCGTCCGGTTCCGATGCCGGGGCTCCGGTGGCGGAGTGAGCCGTTCGGTGTATCTACTGAGACGGTGCGGAGCCGGCCGCTCACGAGGCAATGCAGCAGAGCCGGACGTGACATGCCTCCGTACCGGGAGTCGGGCGCACATGGCGGTGGCCGACGTCGGCCAGGAAAATGGCGCGCGCCTCGTCAATGGCCCGCATCCTGCCCGTACGAGAACACCGCCGGCCGACTGCCTCCGCTGATCAAGGACCTCACCTCCGTGACGGTGGAAGGGGTCCGCACAACGTCGCCGGGACACCCGCGGAGGTAATCGACCCCGCGCTGCCGGACTCCATGAAGGGATGAGCGGACTATGACAGGAATCAGCGGTCCGGCCCGGCACCTGCGTGGTCTCCTGGCCGGGGCCGCCGCGGGCGCTGCCGGGACCACGGTCCTGGACACGGTCGGGTACCTGGACATGGTGATCCGCGGCCGAGGAGCGAGCACGACACCCGAGGTCACCGTGGAGCGGCTGTCGGAGACCCTGCACGTTCCGATCCCGGGCGACGAGAACGCACGGGAGAACCGCGTCAAAGGTCTGGGCCCTCTGACCGGTACAGCAGCGGGTGTGGGGATGGGCGCCCTGCTCGGCCTCGCTCTCTCCTGCGGCTGGCGGCCGGGCAACGCGGTCCTGACCGCCACGGCGACCACGGGGGCGTTGATCGGGACCAACGGCCCGATGACCGTGCTGCGCGTGACCGACCCGCGCACGTGGTCACGCTCCGACTGGGTCGCCGACATCGTTCCGCACGTGGCCTACGCGCTGGTCACCGTCGCCGTCGTCAAGGGCCTGGAACCCGGCCCGGCCGATCGCACCGGCGGGATCCGTGCGGGAGTGCGGCAGTGCGGCGCCGCGCTCCGGCACACCTTGTGCTCGTGACCGACGCGCACGCGGGAGGGGCGCGGGCAGGTTCGAGCAGGTCCTGTTCGACCAACCGCGGGCAGGTGGCGGACCATCAGCGTCGCTCATTGGGTCCGGCGGCTCCCGCGGGCAGCAGCTCCCGGCGCTCGCGCAGCGCGGTCATCAGCGGATGAGGCGTCGCCCACCATCCCTGCCTGCACGAACGGGACCGGCCGGCCTCCGCTGCGGGGCCGCCGCACGTACGCGCCAGGTCACTCCAGCAGCCCAACCCGGCTGGTCGGTGACCCGCGATGCCAACAGGCTGACCCGGGGGACCTACGATCACGTTGGGAATCCACAGAACATGGCACCCTCGCAACGACGTCCGATAGCCCGCAGGACCCGCTACGGCACCATGGTCGCGCTCCTGGTGGCGACCAGCGCGACGCTCAGTGGCTGCGCCGGCCACAGCGACCGCGCCGCCGGCAGCAGTCAGGTGGTAGCCGCCGGGGCCAAACAGATCCAGACCGAGTACGTGCCCTGCGGCAAGCCACCGGTGAAGCTGGAAAAGATCGACCAGGACTTCCTCGACTCGCTCGCGGCAGCCGGCGGCACCCCGCTGTACGAGCAGTCGTACAAGGACGCCCGGGAAGTGCTGAACAAGCTGCAGGCAGGTCCCGTGGACATGCTGCCCGCGCAGATCAGTGAGCGGACCGTGCCCGGTGGTCCGACCGGTCCGGTGTCCATCCACGTGGTCCGCCCTGACGGTGTCCAGGGCGATCTGCCCGCCGTCGTGTACATCCATGGCGGCGGCTGGGTGCTGGGCAACTTCAAGACCCATGAACGCCTCGTCCGGCAGATCGCCGACGGTGCCCGCGCCACGGTCGTCTTCGTCGACTACACCCCCTCCCCCGAGGCCCAGTTCCCCGTCCCGGTCGAGCAGGCCTACACCGTCGCCAAGTGGGTGGCCGACCACGGCCGTGAGATCGGCGTCGACCCCAGCCGACTGGCAGTTGCCGGCGACTCGGTTGGCGGAGACATGACCGCGGCCGTCACCATGATGGCCAAGGAGCGCGGAGGCCCCCACTTCAAGCAGCAGGTCATGCTCTACCCCGTCACCGACGCCGACTTCGACACCGCCTCCTACACCCGCTTCGCCGAAAACTGCTGGCTCACACGGCCGGCCATGAAATGGTTCTGGGACGCCTATGCGCCCCGCGTGGCCGACCGCAGCAATCCGCTGGCCTCCCCGCTGCACGCCACTGTCGACCAGCTGCGCGGTCTGCCGCCCGCCCTGATGATCACCGACTCCGATGTTCTGCTGGACGGGGCCAACGCCTATGCCACCAAGCTCCGCGCGGCCGGCGTCCCGGTCACCTCGTCCCACCACAGCGGCGTCACCCACGACTTCATGATGCTCAACGCACTGGCCGACACCCAGGCCGCCAAGCAGGCCGTCACCCAGACGACCGCAACTCTGCGCGAGGCGCTGCGCGCACCGACCGACCCCGGCCCCGGCAAGTAACCGGCCTCTCCCCCGTTTCGGGCCCGCCGCGATCTGCGGCGGGCCCGTCCGCGCGCGCTGCCGCCCCCGGCGCACCGAAGAGTTCGTCGAAGTGCTCCGGAGCCGCCTGTGCGCCCGACCGGGTCGCGTCGTTGTGGCTCCGGACATACCGGCTCTGACTCCTGGCGGACAGTCACCGCCCGGCCGGAGTCGCTGGTGTCGGTGGAGCCACCACACCCTCCGGCCATGGCGTGATGTGCTGCGCAGTTCCTGGCCTCATACGTGCTGGGGCAGCAGGGCGATGACCACGGACAGCGAGGCGATGCCCGCGATCGTCGAGAGCATCAGAGTCGATCCGGCGACCCTGGACTGCACGCCGAAGGGCGCGCCGAATACCAGCCCGAAGAATCCGCAGGGAATGGCGGTGAGCAGCACGGCCTCGGTGGTGCTGAGCCTGTCCAGGCCGAGCAGCAGGCACAGCCCCCAGACGAACAGCGGCATGAGCGCGTTCTTCGCCACGATGCCGTACGCCACGTTCGGCCCGAACGAGACCTTCTGCGCGGAGAGCAGGAGCCCGGTGAGGAACAGCGCCGCACCCGCACCGGCCTGACCGATGGGGGTCAGCGTCTTCTCGACCAGGTCGGGCATGTGAACGCCGCAGAGCACGAGCACGATGGCGAGCATCGGGGCCCAGAAAATGGGCCGCCGCACCGACTTCCCCAATGCCCCGCCGAAACGGGAGAGAGTGGAGCCCGGTGCATTCGGGCCCAGCATGGCGTCCTCCAGCAGAGCCAGACTGAACGGCACGATGGTCACAGCCCCTACCGCGAGGCCGATGGCGACGGCGATCGCCCCACGGGCGCCGACCACGGCGGCGGACAACGGCAGGCCGATGGAGGCATAGTTCGGGAACGCGACGGTGAGGGCCTGCACCGCGGCCTCCGCCTTCTGCAGCCGGAACGTTCTTTGCTGCAGCACGAGAGTCACGGCATACACGACAGCCAGGGCAACGACTGTCACCACGATGTACCCGGCGTGCGCGGTGATGTCGGACCGGTCCGTGGAGGAGATCGATACGAACAGCGAGGCCGGGATCGCGAAATCCATGACCAGCTTGTTGATCGAGGAAACGTCGCGGTTGTCCACGTATCCGCGCAGGCCGGCGCCGAACCCGAGGGCGAGGGCGAAGAAGACGGGGAGCAGAGCCGTCGCGATCTCGTGCACCATGCAAAAAACTATAGACTTCTGCAGGAATCGTTACGGAGAATGACTTTCCCTTATATTTCCATGAATGTGCGGCACAGGTGGCCCTTAAGTGCTCACCCGGCATGGGTGAACGCGGCCAGGACCGGGCAGGCGACTTCGGCCTGAAAGTCTCCGGACGGACGGTGCGCACGGGGTCCTGCCGGCCGAGGCGCGGGCGGCTTTCCCTCCAGGAGTCACGCGGGCCCGCGATGGCCAGGCCGGCGCTCCGACCGCGAACGCGGATGCCGCCGACACCACACACGTCCGTCGATACGAAGCCGCCGAAGCACCCATGCGTTCAACTCCTTGCGCATACAGAGCAATTACGGGGTCTTCTCGCTTCACATCTTGACGTGCCTGGTTCAGACCTTTAGGTTCACCGATCACCACCGTTCCACGAATGCACTCGACGTTCACATGTCTGGACGGGCCACGCACCTTCCGTTTCCGTCCCGATGCCTGCACCTGCGCGCCACGCTCCCACCCCCCACCGTCGGCCACGCACGAAAGGCTGTGACCCCTCGATGACCAGACATCCCCCTCTGCCCTCCACAACGCCGCACGGCACCCTCTCGACAGCGGTACTCACCCTCTCGGCCAGTGCGCTCGGCGTGTCGTCCGCCGCGGCCGCCACCGGCACGATCACCCCGCTCCCGGGCAAACGCCTCGACGTCACCGGCTGACGGACACGTCCGCCTCTCCCACCCCCCACCCCGACCCGCACAGGAGATCCCACCGTGCCCGGATCCAGGAGAGAAACCGGCCGTCGCCGGATACCGAAGCTGCTCATCGTGATCGCCCTCGTGGCCACGGCCGGAACCGGTGTCGCGGCCGCCTCGCAGGACACGGCGACCGCACAGACCGCCGCAGTGCCGACCGGTTGGGCCACCGTGGTCAACGTGGGCAGCGGCAAGTGCGTCGACGCGCGCGCCGCGGGAACGGCGAACGGCACCGCCGTCCAGCAGTACGCCTGCAACGGCAGCCAGGCCCAGCAGTGGCAGTTCGCGGCCACCTCGGGCGGATACGCCCAGGTCGGCAATCGTACCGACGCCATCAAGGTCTGGGACGTCACCGACGTCTCGACGGCGGACAGCGCGCTCGTGCAGCTGTGGACGTACGGCGGCGGAAACAACCAGCAGTGGCAGGCCGTGGCGGAGTCCAGCGGCGCGTACCACTTCGTGAACCGCAACAGCGGCAAGTGCCTCGACGTGCCGAGCGCCTCGACCGCGGACAGCGTGCAGCTCCAGCAGTACGCCTGCAACGGCAGCGCGGCCCAGTCCTTCCACGTCAACCCCGTGGATCCCCAACAGCCGCCCGGGACACCGGACCTGGGCCCGAATGTCACCGTCTTCGACCCGTCCACACCCGCTGCCACCATCCAGAGCAGTCTGAACGCGGCCTTCGCCCAGCAGGAGACCAACCAGTTCGGCACCGCCCGCAAGGCCTTCCTCTTCAAGCCGGGCACCTACGACGCCGATGCCAATGTCGGCTTCTACACCCAGGTCGCGGGGCTCGGCCTCTCCCCCGACGACGTCACCATCCGCGGTGCGGTACACGCCGAGGCGGACTGGTTCCAGGGCAACGCCACCCAGAACTTCTGGCGGTCGGCGGAGAACCTGTCCGTGACCCCGACCTCCGGCACGGACCGCTGGGCGGTGTCGCAGGCCGCCCCGTACCGCCGGATGCATCTGCGCGGCAACCTCCGGCTGGACGACGGCGGTTGGTCCAGCGGCGGCTACATGGCCGACACGAAGATCGACGGTCAGGTCACCTCGGGTTCGCAGCAGCAGTGGCTGTCGCGCAACACCGAGTGGTCGAGCTGGACCGGCTCCAACTGGAACATGGTCTACGTCGGCGCCAAGAACGCTCCCGCGAACAGCTTCCCGAGCCCGCCGTACACCACGGTCGACCAGACCCCCGTGTCGCGTGAGAAGCCCTTCCTGTACGTCGACCCGTCGGGCGCCTACAAGGTGTTCGTGCCCGGCGTACGCACCAACTCGTCCGGCACCTCGTGGAGTTCCGGAACGCCCACCGGCACGTCCCTGCCCCTCTCCGACTTCTTCATCGTCAAGCCGGGCGCGACGGCCGCACAGATGAACGACGCGCTCGCCCAGGGCAAGAACCTGCTGGTGACACCAGGTGTCTACCACCTCGACCAGACGCTCAAGGTGACCAGGGCCGGCACCGTGGTCCTGGGCCTCGGCCTGGCCACGCTCATTCCCGACAACGGGATCTCCGCCATGACGGTCGCCGACGTGAACGGCGTCCAGCTGGCCGGGCTGCTGATCGACGCAGGCACCACGAACTCGTCCCAGCTCCTGGAGATGGGGCCGAGCGGCTCGTCGGCCGACCACAGCGCCGACCCCAGTTCCCTGCACGACGTGTTCATCCGCATCGGCGGCGCGGGCGTCGGCAAGGCCACCACCAGCCTGACCATCAACAGCAACGGCGTCATCGGCGACCACCTGTGGCTGTGGCGCGCCGACCATGGCAGCGGCGTGGGCTGGACCAGCAACACCGGCGCCACGGGACTCGTCGTCAACGGCAACGACGTGACGATGTACGGCTTGTTCGTCGAGCACTACCAGAAGCACCAGACCGTCTGGAACGGCAACGGCGGCCGCACGTACTTCTACCAGAACGAGATGCCGTACGACCCGCCCAACCAGGCGTCCTGGATGAACGGTTCGACGCAGGGCTACGCCGCCTACAAGGTCGCGGACTCCGTAACGAGTCATCAGGTGTACGGCTTCGGCAGCTACTGCTACTTCAACGTCAACCCGGGTGTCACCGCCGAGCACGCCATCGAGGCGCCCAACAACGCGAATGTGCGCTTCAAGGACATGGTGACGGTCTCGCTGGGCGGCACCGGGACGATCCGGCACGTCATCAACGACCGGGGTGGCCCGTCCAACTCCACGACCAACGTCGCCAACCTCGTCAGCTACCCCTGATGCTCAAGGAAGGATCGTCGATGGACACCAGCAGATCCGGTCCGGCGCGCGCGACCCTGTGGGTCCTCGTCCTGCTGGCGACACTGCTCGGCCTGGCGGCACCACCCGACGCCCGGGCGAGCACGGCGGCAACGCCGTTCAAGGTGCTCGCCCTCTACAACGGCACCTGGGACGCCGCGCACATCAGCTTCGTCCACGAGGCCAACGACTGGTTCCCCGAGCAGGCCACGCAGAACGGCTTCACCTACACGGCCAGCAACAACTGGGACCTGCTCAGCAACGGTGGCGTGAACGCCTATCAAGTCGTCGTGTTCCTCGACGACTTACCGCAGACTGCCGCGCAGCGGTCCGGCTTCGAGCAGTACATGCGCGGTGGCGGCGCCTGGATGGGCTTCCACGTCTCCGCCTTCACGACGGACGCACAGTCCTGGCCCTGGTACCACAACCAGTTCCTCGGCAGCGGCACCTTCAGGTCCAACACCTGGGGTCCGACCACGGCCGTCCTGAAGGTCGAGGACCGCACTCACCCGTCCACCAAGAGCCTGCCCGCTACCTTCACCTCGTCGGTCAGCGAGTGGTACAGCTGGTCCAACGACCTGCGGCAGAATCCGGACATCAAGATCCTCGCCTCGGTGGACCCCAGCAGCTTCCCGCTGGGAACGGACCCCAACCAGACCTGGTACAGCGGCTATTACCCGATCCTGTGGACCAACACGAAGTACAGGATGCTGTACGCGAACTTCGGTCACAACGCGATGGACTACGCATCCAACACCGCGCTGTCGTCGACGTTCGCCAGTGAGACACAGAACCGGTTCCTGCTCGACGGGCTGAAGTGGCTGGGCGGGGCCGGAGACACCGTGCCACCGGCGGACCAGATCTCCGAGACCGCCTGGTACTCGCTGACGAACGCCGCCAACGGCACCTGTGTGGACGCCCGTTCCGCCGCCACGGCGAACGGGACCGCGATCCAGCAGTACTCCTGCAACGGGACCCTGGCACAGCAGTTCCAGTTCCGCTCGACGGACAGCGGATACACACGGATCACCATCCGCGGGAACCCGCAACAGGTCATCGATGTGACCGACCGCTCGACCGCCGCCAACGCGCCGCTCCAGCTGTGGAGTTACGCGGGCGGGCAGAACCAGCAGTGGCAGCCCGTGAAGGAGAGCAGCGGGCGATACCACTTCAGCGCCCGCCACAGCGGCCAGTGCCTGAGTTCCGCGAGCTCCTCTGCGAACAGTGTCCAGCTCACCCAGCGACCCTGCGACGGCTCCTCCGCGCAGAGCTTCACGCTCACAGCACAGCCCTGACCGCTCCATCTGACGGTGTCCCTCGCCGCTGATCCGCGGCGAGGGGCACCGGGTCGCTCTCACGACGGCACTCACGCAGGGGCGGCCGGCATCCTCCGGGGCGGCCCGCAGGTTGTTCCGGCCACTCATACCGACGAACCGCCCTTCTCACCTCCGGGTCATGCACTGACACCCGCAGGTCAGCGCACTCGCCCTCGCGGCTTCAGCGCCACCGGCGGCAGTTCGGGGGCAGCCAGCCGGCCGCCGTCGTAACCCTTCACCTCTCCGAAGCGGGACCCTTCCATCCAGCCCCTCCGAGCCTCTTCGATCTCCTCATGGGAACGGCCGATGAAGTTCCACCACATGACGATCTCTTCCTCGAACGGCTCGCCGCCCAGAAGCATGAGGCCGGCGTCGGAGGCGGCACGGAGGGGGAGTTCGGTGCGGCCGCAACCGAGGTAGAGCATCGATCCGGGCTGCAGCGGCACACCGTCGACCTCCGCCTCGCCGGACATCGACAGCACTGCGTACTCGAAGTCGGGGTCGAGCGGCAGTCGCGCCTCGGCGCCGTCCGTCAGAGCGATGTCTGCGCCGACGATGGGGGTATAGGCCGTACCCGGTGACGTGGCACCGTCGAGTTCGCCGAGGATCACCGTGGCGGTGAAGCCGGGGGCGGTGACGGTGGGCAGGTCGGTGTGGTGCTGGAAGTGCGGCTCGACCTGCCGGTGCGCGTCGGGCAGGGCCACCCAGAGCTGGGCGCCGTGCAGAAAACGGGCGTGCGGCTTCGGGCTCTCCTCGGAGTGGCTGATCGCCCGGCCGGAAGTCATCAGCCCCAGTTCGCGCGGGCGGACCGTCTGCAGACTGCCCAGGCTGTCGCGGTGCAGCACCTCGCCCTCATGGAGCCAGCTCACCGTCTGCAGACCCATGTGGGGGTGCGGCGGGACCTGCATCCCGGGCTCGTCGGCGATGTCGTCGGGGCCGTAATGATCCACGAAGGCCCAGGCGCCGACCATGCGCCGGCCGAGATTGGGCAGCAGTCGGCGGACCTCGGTGGACTCGCCGAGCTGGACGTGGCGCGGGGCGAGGAGTTCACGTACCGGCTCGGCGACGACGAAACCCCGCCCTCCGCAGACGGAGAGTGCGGCCTGGCGATCGAGATTGCTCATGGCGCTCAACCTATTCCCGTGCGGGCGCGGGTGGTCGATACCCACGCCGAGATTTTAGTGGAATGTTCAACCATTATGCTGTGTTGTCAACGTCGAACGAACGGCTGGGCGGACGACCGGACGCCCGACCGGAAGGATCCGGGAAGGCCGCGACCGAGGAGGACAAGTGAACGACAGCTACTTCGAGTTCGGTACCGCAGCCGACCGCTGGGACCGTGCCCGGATGTTTTTCGAGGCGAAGGAGTATCTCACCGCGGCCCGGATCCTGGGTGGGCTGGTCGAGGAAGCGCCGGAGCAGGTCGCCCCGCGGCTGCTGCTGGCCCGTGCCTACTACCACTCGGCACGGCTCGGCAAGGCCGAGACGGAACTGCGGGCCGTGCTGGAGCGCGACCCCGTGGAGCACTACGCGCGGCTGATGCTCGGTCGCACGCTGGAGCGGCAGGGGCGGCAGGCCGAGGCGACGCCGCATCTGCGGATGGCTGCGGCGATGTCCGGCGACTTGGGGGACGACTCGGACGTCTGAGGCGGAGCGCCTTCGAGCGGGCTGCGGGCGTGTTCCTGAGGGAGTCGAACGGGCGCAGTCCCGAGGGCCGGCGCCCCTGGCCGGTTTCCGGCCATCGGCGTCATGGCCCAGGGTTCGGCCCCTCAGCCGGACCGATCGGTTTCCGCGTCGTCCGCGGCCCGGCTTCCCGCAGCGTTCGATACGCGGTCCAGCCATTCGGTCATCAGGGCCGATTCGGCCTTGCTGAGTCCGGCGCGGGGAGAGCCGTGCATCAGGGCCCTCAGCCGGTTGGCGGCGGAGGGGATCTGCGCCTCCCCCACGTCGTCCGGCTTGCTGTCGCCCGCTTCGGGTACGAACACGGCCGCGTGCACCGCATCGCGTACCCGTTCGGACATGCTGTTGTCGGTGAACGTCGCCGGGCGGGCGACCAGCATCAGCGCGACGCCGACATTGGCAGACATGATCATCTGGGCGGCCGGGTCGGGCGCGATCCGCAGCTTTCCCTGTGCTGCGGCCCGCTCCAGGTCCCTGGTGAGGATCCGATGCGATTCCAGCGCGGCGGCCGGCGGGGTGCGCATGGCGGGGGAATTCATCAGCCGGTACAGGTTCGGATTGCGCAGGGCGAACTCGACATGGCTGTCCCAGCCGTCACGCAGGTCCTGGACGGGGTCCGCGGTGTCGCCGCGCTCCCGCTTCGTCGCCAGGTACGCATCGAAGCCATGATCGACGACGGCCGAGAGCAGTCCTTCCTTGTCGCCGAAGTACCGGTAGAGGGCCGGGGCCCCCACCTGGGCGGCCTCGCACACGGCCCGGGTGGAGACGCCCCCGTCCGGCGACTTCGCGACCAGGTCGGCCGCCACTTCCAGGATGCGTGCTCGAGTGCTCATCGAACGGACGCTATCAAGGGGAGCGTGCGGGGGTCAGCGCGCTGCATGGGGAGCCAACAGGTCGTCGAGGCCGATGCGGGTGAGGAACTCGGTGCGTATGTGGTCGGCGACGGCGCTGACCGTCTCGCTGCCGTCGTCGACGGGGTCGATGTGGACCCTGAAGGGGCGCTTGCCGTGCTCCGTCCCGACCACCCGGACGATGGCGTCGGCGACCTGGGAGACGTCGGCGTCGGCGGGTGCGAGGGCGGCCAGGCGTTGGGAGACCTGGTCCATCATCCCCGCGTAGCGCTCTTCGTACGCCGGGACGACGGTCAGGTCGGAGGGGTGGCCGCCGGTGACGAAGTGGTTGGTGCCGGAGGTGAAGGAGCCGGGCACGACGATGGTGGTTTCGATGTTGAAGCGGGCCAGCTCGGCGGCGTACGAGACGGCGAGCGCGTCCATGGCGGACTTGGCGGCGAAGTACGGGGCGAGATAGGGCGGGGTGCCTCCCCTGGTGGACGTGGAACCCACCCAGACGACCAGCCCGTGTTCCTGGGCGCGCAGGTGCGGGAGGGCGGCCCGGTTGACGCGTTGGGTGCCCAGCACATTGGTGTCGTAGACCGCCGCGAGCTCCTCTGGCGTGAACGCCTCGGTGGGGCCGGTGACCATGTGTCCGGCGTTGTGGATGATCACGTCCAGCTGTCCGGCGTCGGCGAGGACGGTGGCGACGGCGGCGTCCGCCGACTCCTGGGACAGCACGTCGAGTTCGACGGTGCGCAGGTCCACCTGGTGCTCGGCGGCGTACGCCGCCGCCTCGGCCACACGCGCGGCGTTGCGTGTCCGGGTGTTGCGTATGGCCGCGTAGACGGTGTGGCCCTCGCGGGCCAGGGCGCGGGCGGCCAGGGCGCCGAAGCCGGATCCCGCGCCGGTGATGACGATGGTCTTGCTCATGACTCAGTCCTCGGTCTTTCGGTCGGTGAAGGAGAGGAAGAAGAGATGGAGGGTGACAACGGTCGTGGGAGCGGCGGTCTGCTGCCGTCAGCGGGCGGGGTCAGACGATGCCGCCGTTGGCACGCACGACCTGGCCGTTGACCCAGCGGGCGGGACCGGCGAGGAAGGCGACGACCTCCGCGATGTCCTGTGGAGTCCCGAGGCGCTCCAGCGGTGCCTGGCCGGCGAGCTTCTCGATGGTCGCCTCGTCCTTGCCGTCCAGGAAGAGAGCGGTGGCGGTCGGCCCGGGGGCCACGGCGTTGACCGTGATGTCCTTGCCTCGCAGTTCGCGGGCCAGGATCAGGGTCATGGCCTCGACCGCGCCCTTGGTGGCGGCATAGGCGGTGTAGCCGGGGAGGGCCAGCGACAGCACGGAGCTGGAGAAGTTGATGATCGCTCCGCCGCCGCGCAGGCGGCGGGCCGCCTGCTGGTCGACGACGAACGTGCCACGGATGTTGGTCCGGTACATCCGGTCCAGCGCGTCCAGGTCCATGTCGACGAGCGGTGCGAGCGTCATGACGCCCGCGGCGTGGACGACGACGTCGACTCCGCCGAAGGTCTCCTCCGCCGCATCGAAGAGCGCCGCCACCGCGGCCTCGTCGGCGACGTCCGCACGGTGGGCGATTGCCTCGCCACCTGCGGCGGCAATCACCGCGACGACGGCCTCGGCCTCCGTCCGGTTGCCGGCGTAGTTGATGACGACGGCGAATCCGTCGGCAGCCAGGCGTTCGGCGCTCTCGCGGCCGATACCCCTGGATCCTCCCGTGACGACCGCGACCCGGCGTGCGGTGGTGGTCTGCTCAGTCAAGGCGTTGCTCCCGTTTCAAGGGGGTGCGGTGATGCCCGCTTCCCGATGGAACAACGCTAACACCATTTGCGTAGCGTCGCTACCACCACCGCGTAGCAACGTTACGAGCGCCGCTACCCACTTTTCGATCGGTCAAAATTCCGATGCGTCGAGGCTTGCCGCCGTGATAGTCCGGCGAGTCATGGAATCTCTTGTGACAACGCGGCTCGTGCTCCACCCACTGACCCCCGCGGAGGCGGAGTGCGTAGTGCAAGGCCGTCCCGGGCCGGACGCCCTCTGGGCACCTGACTACCCCAACGACGGCGACCGGGCCGGCGCGAGGCACTTCCTGGAGCACTGCGCGGATACCGGCAATCCTCAGCCGTTCGGCGCGTACGAGATCCGCCTCCGCGAGAACGGGCACGCCATCGGCGGAGTCGGTTTCCACGGTGTCCCGGACGACCGGGGGCAGGTCACGATCGGCTACGGCCTGATACCGGCAATGCGCGGAAAGGGGTACGCCTCCGAGGCCCTGCGTGCACTGCTGGAGATTGCCCGTGCCGCGGGTGTCGCGTCGGTCAGGGGCGACGCCGACCTCGACAACACCGCGTCCCAGCACGTCATGGCAGCGGCGGGCATGCACTTCGTCGGGGAGGACGACCTGCTGAGGCATTACCGGATCGACTGGACGGCCGGACCGGCGGCCGAACCCGGGGGCGGAGCGACTGCGACGAACGGAGCCGCCGGGTCCGAACCTTCTCCCGAGGTCTCCGCTCGACGTCCGTCATGACGCCGGGCACCCGGGCGGCTCTGCCCCGACCACGACTGAACCCGCCAGGCGTCTCCTGGCGGGTTCGGTCGTAGCGGATTTTCGGCCGGTCAGCCGGCAGCGGTGGCCGTGCGGGATGCCGTGCCGCCACCCGCCGGGACCGTGTCCGGTCCCGGCACCAGCAGCCGTTCGGTCAGGTAGCCGAAAAACAGACCGAAAGTGGTCCAGAGCGTGGCCTGAACGGCGAGGGTGGCGAGGCGGAACTCCCACAGCAGACCAGCCGGGAAGTCCTTGCCGACCTCGTTGAACGAGGGCAGGAAAGCGTAGGCGAGACCGATGACGAGGACGTAGCCGGCGGATGCGGCGATCGTCGCGTTCCAGTTGCCCAGGCGAGGAGCCAGCCGCTTGCCGAGGATGACGGCCGCAACGGCGAGCAGCACGCTGAGAGCGACCATGAGGAAGAACAGGGCGGTGCGTTGGCCGATCGTGTCGGGGTTGCCGACGGCCGGCGGGTTGGCCGGGTATTTGAGGAACGGCACGACATACACGGTCAGCAGGGCGCCGAACGCGATCAGTGCAGACGTGGCCCGCGGGCCGAACCTGCCGATGCGGCCGAGGGCGTAGCAGAAGACGAGCGCGGCGATGCCGCCGATGGCCACGCCGAAGACGAGGACACCGGTGGCGAGGCCGGCCGTGGACTGCATCGTGCGGCTGACGAGTTCCTCGCCGCCGCCGTGGTCGTGGCTGTGTGCCTCTTCGAGGGCGATCGCCGCGTCGACCCGCGACTCTCCGAGGAAGTAGGCGACGGCAAGTGCGAGCGCGCCCGCGACGAGGCCGGCCAGCATGCCGCGGACCAGCAGGGCTCTGACGGATATGGAGTTCATGAGGGGTTCCCCTGGCTTGCGCGGCGTGTCAGTGGCAGGGGAAACCGAGCAGGTGGCGACCGTCATGTACCCACTCGTGGACACCCTCGCCGGAGATGACCGAAGTGGCGCCCTGCTCGGCGCCGACGAAGTACAGCAGGACGAGCATGAGAATGCCGAAGAAGACCGCCCATGGGGCGATGGCCTTCAGCGAGATGGGGGTGATGGCGGGTGATGCGACGGCGGCGGGGGCAGCAGTCTGTGCCATGGCAGAACCTCCTGGGGGAACACGCGTCCCGATCGTGGTGCCTGAGACGACAGCGCTGGGTCTGACTTCCCGTACGGATACGGGTTCACAGTGGCGCGACCGTGCCGGATTCTCACCGGACTTCCATCACACCGTCGTCATGTTCGTCGCGACCATACCGTCTGGGAGCACCCCGCCGCCATGGCACCATCTGCCCACCCCACAGCCCTGGATGCCATGGTGTGCTTACTGAAGAGGCCACAGTTCAGGGAGTTGACGCGGGTGTTGACGGTACGGGTGATGTTGATCTCACCGGCGCTCAACGCGGCGCTGCGCGAGGCCCGGTTCGACGGCGACGCCCCGCTCGACGCGTCCGGCGTCCGGCGGGCGCGTGCGGCCGCGGCCGCGGTGCCTGCTGCCGATCGCCGGGTGCACGGCCCGGACGAACGGTGCACCGGGACCGCCGAGGCATTGGGTCTGCGGTCCGATCCCGAACCTGCCCTTCGTGGCTGGGACTTGGGGCGCTGGAGCGGGCAACGGCTGGCGGAGGTGAGCCGGGACGAGCCGGGGGCGGTATCGGCCTGGCTGTCCAAGCCCTCGGCGGCCCCGCACGGCGGTGAGTCGCTGCTGGATCTGCATGCGCGGGTGGGCGGCTGGCTGGATTCGCTGCATCGGGAGGGCGCCGATGACGGCAGCGTGCTCGCCGTGGCCGAACCCGCGGTGGTGCGGGCCGCGGTCGTGCATGCGCTGGGCCTTCCGCCCCAGACATTCTGGCGGTTGGACGTCGCTCCGCTGACGCTGACCGAGCTCAGCGGCCGGTCCGGGCGGTGGAACCTGCGTTGCGGGCGGCCCCTGGGCACCGGAACCGACGAGACCACCGCACTGCACAGACAGTAGCCGGACGAGTCGTATCCGTGATGGATCACGGAATCACGTGCGCCGCTTTCGCCATGCGTCACGACGGACTTCACCTCCCCGCCCCGGACCGGAGAGCCGACGCCCGAGACCGGACTCCCCCACAGCGACCCACTCCCCTCAGTGACGGGCCCGACCGTGCACTCTTCCGCTCAAGCAATGCTGACAAATAGTACGTAAAATGGCCAAGGCGATCGAGCCCACCTCCTCTTCGGAAGGGCGACCGACCATGAGCGATCAAACGCAGCTGAGCCGGCCCGAGACCACCCGCCCGGCATCCGAGTCCACGCACGGAGCGGGACCGCATGGCGAAAACCGCCGAACGGAGCCCGGGGCACGGGGGCGTACCACGATCGCCGACGGCGTAGTGGCGAAGATCGCCGGGCTGGCGGCCCGGGGCGTGCCCGGGGTCCAGAGCATGGGCGGAGGATTCGTCCGCGGTATGGGGACCGTGCGGGATCGAGTGCCCGGAGCGGGAAGCCGGTCCGTCACCAGCGGTGTCAAGGTCGAGGTCGGCGAGGTTCAGACCGCTGTCGACCTGTCGATCATCGTCGAATACGGCTTCCCGATCGTCGAGCTCGCGGGCGATGTCCGGACCGAGGTGATCGCCGCCATCGAGCGGATGACCGGTCTGGAGGTCGTAGAGGTCAACATCACGGTGACCGACGTGAAGCTGCCCGACGAGGAAGAGGAGCAGCAGGCGCCGGAGAGGCGAGTCGCGTAGTGGTTCGCCGGACCGGATCGCGCCTGGTCGAAGGGGGTGCCCATCGGCCGTGTCGTCGGCCTGGAACCTCGGCTGTCTCCCGAGGCCCATCGGATGTTCGCCTGGTACAGGGCCACTGAGGCTGCCGCACATGACGGGGATGTGGCCGACCTCGATCGGAGGACCAGATGTCCACTGGAATCATTGTTGCCATCGTCGTCGTGGTGGTGGTCCTTGTCGCCCTCGCGGTGATTGTCCGGCTCGCCATTCGGCGGCGGCATCTGCAAGAACGCTTCGGGCCCGAGTACGAGCACGCTGTTGAAACCGGTGACAGCCGCACGGCGGCAGAGCGTGATCTGCGCGACCGCGAGCAACGGCACGACGACCTCGATCTGAAGCCGCTGGCCTCGACTGCCCGTCAGCAGTACACGCAGGACTGGAGCAGCGTGCAGGAGCACTTCGTGGACCGTCCGCGAGAGGCGGTCGGTGAGGCGGACCAGCTGGTGACCCGGCTCATGAACGAACGCGGCTACCCGACCGAGGGCTACGAGCAGCAGGTGAAGGACCTGTCGGTCGAACACGGGCGCACGCTGGAGCATTACCGTGCCGCCCACGAAGTCAATGCACGAGCCGGCGGTCAGCAGACGACCACCGAGGAACTGCGGGGAGCGATGGTGCACTACCGCGCACTCTTCGACGACCTGCTCACCAACGGCGACAGGCCGGGGCAGCAACACACTTGACCCGGCGCCCGCGCATACCGGCGGGCCAAAGGATCGAGAGCCCGTCGAAACCCATTCGGACGAGGTGAACAAGCATGCAGCGCGAACACAGTGGATCGGGCGACCACAGCAGCGCGGCCGACGCGGGCCTCAGCACCGAGGATCCCGCCCGGCCTCGGGATGATCGAGATGCAGATCGTGGGACGCCGTCGGCCACGGCGGATGACGCTCCCCCGTCCACCGGGAATGCCGCTGAGAACGCCGCTGACGCTGAAGACACCGCCAAGGACGCCGCGCCAGCAGAGCAGGCCGCAGCGGGTACACCGCACGCTTCGGCGCCGGACCAGGGCCAGGAGAACGAGCCGCTTCTCGGTCCCGAGGAAGCCGAGGCCTTCAAGTCCAAATGGCGGGCCGTCCAGACAGCCTTCGTCGACGATCCGCAGGACGCCGTCCGTACGGCCGACGCCTTGGTCGCCGAGGTCATGCAGACGCTGGCGCGGTCGTTCGCATCCCGCAAGGAAGGGCTCGAAAGCCAGTGGGGCCGGGGAGAAGAGGTCCTCACCGAGGATCTGCGCATTGCCCTCCAGCGCTACCGCTCGTTCTTCAACCGCCTGCTCAGCGCCTGATCGCGGAGAAGGGGTCGGCAGGCGTGATCGACTGCGCTCCGGGCCACGGTCTGCCGGCCCCGGACGACAGTGTGACCACAGCAGTCGTCGGCCACGTGGACAAGCACGCATGCTTCGTCCGACGAGCTCGCCGCCACTTCGTCTGCACCTCGGGACGCAGGTACAGCGTGCGGGTACGCGGAGGCGACGGATCCCGACGACGCATCGACCCCGTCTCTTGCCCGGGGGTTGTGAGCTGCCGTCGGTTAGCTGAGCTGGAGTGAGTTGTAGCGAGTGGGAGTGAGTCCTGTCGGTTAGTTCGTGGGGGGAACGGGAGTTCCGGGGTCGAATGGGTGACCTTGGTGGCTGGTGCTCGTTGGGCTGGGTGGCAGGTGTCGGGCCTTGAGGGGGTGATGTGATGGGTGGTGTGCGGAAGTTGACGGCGTCCTTCGTGGTGCCCGGGCCTTGCGGGGTGGCGGTCCGGGACCGTCTCAAGCACCTCACGCCCCAGGACGAGAGGGTGCTGCGTGCGGTCGGTGAGCATCAGGGTGCGCTTGCTTCCCGTGATCTCAAGGCCCGCTGTGCGGATGGTCTCGAGCACGGTGCAGACAAGTGGGCAGCACGTAAGCGGGACCTTACGAAGGAGTCGTCGTCGCGGATCGCCGGTGCGATCACCAAGGCCACGCACGATCAGTGGGCGCTGGCCCGCCGTTGCCACGCGGCACACATCCGGAAGTTGGCAGCCGGGATCAAGACGCTGCGGCACCGCCTGGCCCTCCCAATCGGGGCGCCCGGAACGAAGCGGGCCGCGGGCGGCTACCGGTCGAAGAACGAGTGGTTCCGCAAGTCCCGCCGCCTCGCGGCACTGGAAGACCGGCACGATGCCGCTGTCGCCGACTGGCAAGCCGGACGGGTCCGGGTGGTGCGGGGCGGTAGACGTCTCCTCAACACCCGCCACCACCTCACCCAGGCCCAGCTCACTGAAGATCAGTGGCGGGAACGGTGGGAGGCGGAACGCTGGTTTCTCGCTGCCGATGGTGAGTCGGGGAAGCGGTTCGGGAACGAGACGATACGCGTCACCGACACCGGCGAAGTGTCGGTCAAGCTGCCCGTTCCGCTCGCGCACCTGGCCAACACCAAACACGGCCGGTACACCCTCACCGCCCGTATCGCGTTCGCGCACCGGGGCCAGGAGTGGGCCGACCGCATCACCGCGAACCGAGCCGTCGCCTACCGCATCCACCTCGACGTGGAGCGCGGCCGCTGGTACCTCACCGCATCCTGGCAACGCCCCGCCGTGAAAACCATCCCGCTGGAAACCGCCCGCGCCCGGGGCATGATCGGCGTCGACACCAACGCGGACCACTTCGCCGCCTACCGGCTCGACGTCCACGGCAACCCCATCGGTGACCCGCACCGCTTCCCCTACGACCTGTCCGGAACCGCCGGCCACCGCGACGCACAGATCCGGCACGCGCTCACGCGTCTGCTGCACTGGACCCAGCAGGCCGGCGCGAAGACCATAGCCATTGAAGATCTGGACTTCACCGCTGAGAAGACCCGCGAGAAGCACGGCAGCGGCAAGCGGTTCCGGCAGCTCATCTCCGGCATGCCCACCAGGAAACTCAAGGCCCGGCTCGTCTCCATGGCCGCCGAACAGGGTCTCGCGATTGTCGCGGTCGACCCCGCCTACACCAGCATGTGGGGTGCCCAGCACTGGCAGAAGCCGCTGGCCACCCCGCACCGCACCATGTCCCGTCACGATGCCGCCGGCATCGCGATCGGGAGACGCGCCCTCGGACACCCGATCCAGCGACGGACGGCACCGCCCCCACACGACCAGGGTGATCGTGCGAGGCATCGGACCGTCCAGGCCGGACCAGGCGCCCGGGGGCGTGAGGAAACCCGCCCGCCCGCAACGGACCGGCCCCCCGGAGGGCCGCCGCCGAGCGGGAAGCGAAAGCGGGAACCCAGCGCATCCAAAACCGTTCGGGATGCGCCCAGTACGCAACAGTGGGTCCAAGACTCACTTACGCCCACTGGTTAGGAACGGTCGGCCACGTCGGGATCCGTCCCACGCGCCGGCTCACCGTCCGTGCTCAGCCGCGGTACGCCTCCAGCAGGCGCAGCCAGACCTCGCTGATCGTGGGGAAGGCAGGGACCGCGTGCCAGAGCCGGTCGATGGGAACCTCGCCCGCGACCGCGACGGTCGCCGAATGCAACAGCTCGCCGATGCCCGGCCCGACGAAGGTGACGCCGAGCAGGATCTCCCGGTCGAGGTCGACGACCATGCGGGCGCGGCCCCGGTAACCGCTCGCGTAGAGGCCGGAGCCCGAGACCGCGGCGAGGTCGTAGTCGACGGCACGTACGCGATGGCCGGCCCGCTCCGCCCCGGCGAGGGTGAGACCGACGGAGGCGGCCTCCGGGTCGGTGAAGACCACCTGGGGGACGGCCGCGTGGTCGGCGGTCGCGGTGTGGGCGCCCCAGCGACCGGTCGCCTGCGGGGCGCCCTGGGCGCGGGCGGCGATCGCGGCACCCGCGATACGGGCCTGGTACTTGCCCTGATGGGTGAGGAGCGCCCGGTGATTGACGTCGCCGACGGCGTAGAGCCAGTTACTGCCCTCTACACGGCAGCTGTCGTCGACCGGGAGCCAGGATCCGGGCTTCAGGGCCACCGTCTCCAGCCCCAGGTCGTCGGTGCGCGGTGCGCGGCCGGTGGCGAAGAGGATCTCGTCGGCCTCGACGATCTCGCCGTTGTCCAGTTCGACGGTGACGGGGCCGTCCGGGGCTGTGCGGTTGACGGAGGTGGCCGATACGCCGGTACGGATGTCGGCTCCGGCCTCGGTCAGCGCCTCGGCGACCAGCTCACCCGCGAACGGCTCCATCTTCGGCAGCAGGCCCTTGCCACGGATCAGCATCGTGACCTCGGCGCCGAGCGCCTGATAGACGGTGGCCATCTCCACGCCGACGACCCCACCGCCGACGATCACCAGGCGGGCCGGGACCTCCTTCGCGCTGGTCGCCTCCCGGCTGGTCCAGGGGCGGGCATCGGCGACTCCGGGCAGGTCGGGAACCACGGCGCGGCTGCCGGTGCAGACGGCGACGGCGTGCCGCGCGGTGAGCCGGTGTTCGGTGCCGTCGGGGGTGGTGACGGAGACCTGTTTCGTACCGGCCAGACGTCCCTGGCCCCGGTAGAGATCCGCACCGACGCCCTCCAACCAGGCGACCTGCCCGTCGTCGTGCCAGTCCGCGACGTACCAGTCACGGTGGGCAAGGACCGCAGCCGCGTCCAGCGGGCCCTGCACGGCGCCGCTGAGACCGGGGACCCTGCGCGCGTCCGCACGGGCGACGACCGGGCGCAGCAGGGCCTTGCTGGGAATACAGGCCCAGTACGAGCATTCTCCGCCGACCAGCTCCGCCTCGACGACCGCCGTACTCAGCCCGGCCGCGCGGGTCCGGTCCGCCACGTTCTCCCCCACCGGCCCCGCGCCGATCACCACGACGTCGTATTCGGCGTTCTTCACAGCATCAGCATCTGTCATGGGGACAGTCTGGTGGTGGGTGTGGGCTGCGGCCACATGGGCAGGCGGAATAGCGCAAAGGAAGCCACCGTTGTCCCGGGACAGGTCCGAACGGGCACAGGAAGAGGTAAAGACGCATGAGCACCGTAGAGCTCACCAAAGAAAACTTCGATCAGGTCGTCAGCGAGAACGAGTTCATCCTGATCGACTTCTGGGCTTCCTGGTGCGGCCCGTGTCGGCAGTTCGCGCCGGTCTACGACGCGGCGTCCGAGCGCCACGACGACCTGGTCTTCGCCAAGGTCGATACGGAGGCGCAGCAGGAGCTGGCGGCGGCCTTCGAGATCCAGTCCATTCCGACGCTGATGATCGTCCGGGACAATGTGGCGGTGTTCGCCCAGCCCGGGGCGCTGCCGGAGGCTGCGCTGGAGGATGTCATCGGGCAGGCCCGGAAGCTGGACATGGACGAGGTGCGCAAGTCCATCGAGAACCAGCAGAAGGAACAGCAGCAGTAGCCCGCGCGCGCCGGAACTGCGGGTGGAGGAGGGCCCGGCCGTCGGCCGGGCCCTCTCGGCGTTGCGGAGGCGGACAGGCCCTAGAAGGGGTGGCCGGCCGGTTCGTGGCGCACGGTCGTCCAGCGCAGCTCGGTGAAGGCCTCCAGATTGGCCCCGCCGCCGAACCGTGCGCCGGTGCCGGACGCGGCGATGCCGCCGAATGGCGCGACCGCCTCGTCGTTCACCGTCTGGTCGTTGATGTGGACGATGCCGGTCGGGATCCGGTCCGCGAGTTCCAGGCCGAGCGCGGTGTCACGGGTGACGATGCCGAGGGAGAGTCCGTACGGGCTGTCGGCGGCCAGTGCCGCGGCCTCGTCAAGGGTCTCGAAGGACCGTACGGGGGCCACCGGGCCGAAGACCTCCTCGGTGTAGGCAGGCGTGTGGTCGTCGACGTCGGTGAGGACGGTGGGGCGGTAGAACAGATCGCGGTGGGTGCCGCCGGCCGCGAGCTTCGCGCCACCTGCGGTGCTGGACTCGACCAGCCGGTGGATCTTGCCGAGCTGGCCGCGGTCGATGATCGGGCCGAGGTGGACCTGCTCTCGGTGCGGGTCGCCGACCGCCAGCGCGTCCGCCTTGGCGACGAGCCGTTCGACGTACTCGTCGAGCAGCGAGGCGTGTACGAGGTGTCGGCCGGTGGTCATGCAGATCTGGCCCTGGTGGAAGAACGAGCCCCAACTGGCCTGGGCCACCGCGCCCTCCAGGTCGGCGTCCTCCAGGACGACAAGGGCGGAGTTGCCACCGAGCTCCAGGTGGGCGCGCTTGAGGAGCCGTCCGGCGGCCTCGCCGACGGCTCGGCCCGCCGCGGTGGAGCCGGTGAAGGAGATGACCGGGACGCGCGGTTCGGCGACCAGTGCCTGTCCGGCCTCGGCGCCGCCGGGCAGGACGTGCAGCAGGTGTTCGTCGAGTCCGGCCTCGGCGAAGACTGCCGCCAGCGCGAGCCCGCCGCAGACGGCGGTGCGCGGGTCGGGCTTGAGGAGGACCGCGTTGCCCAGGGCGAGCGCGGGGGCGACGGACCGGATGGAGAGGATCAGCGGCGCGTTGAACGGGGCGATCACGCCGACGACGCCGACCGGGACGCGCCGGGTGTAGGAGAGACGCTCGTCCTCGCTGGGCAGGACCTCACCGGCCGGCCGGGATGCGAGCGCGGCGGCCTCGTAGCACTCCTGGGCGGCGACGTGGAGCTCGAAGTCGGCCTTGCCGGGGATCGAGCCCGACTCCCGTACGATCCATTCGCGTAGTTCGGCGGCGTGCGCCGTGAACAGGTCGCCGGCCCGGCGCAGGACCGCGGCGCGGACGAAGTGCGGGGTGCGGGACCAGGCTGCCTGGGCGGCGGCCGCGGACCGGGCGGCTGCGGCGATGTCCTCGGGCGCGGCGAGGGTGACACGTCCGAGCACCTCGCCGGTGGCGGGCTCGACGACGTCCGACTCACCTCCCGCAAGCGTGCGGGACTGCCAGGCTTTGGGGTCGAGCAGGGACATGAAGACTCTCCAGTCGATCGGTTCGAGGGGTGGTCCCATGCGGTGGGGCGCGGGGGGGTGCGGCCGCGGCTTCGCGGGACGACGCGATCCGGCGCAACCGTGCGAGCTGCGTTCGGTGATCGAACGTGTCCCCGCTCGGTTGAACGTGCAACATGGTAGCCACGCGGCACCCACCGACAAGGGAATTGATCGAACTGCTGCTCCCTTTTGTGCTCGACGTTCGGTGCTGACCTCACGCAGCGACGGTCCCTCCCAACTCTTCCCCTTCAGAAGGAAGTTGCCCGCTTCCCGGCTCAGTCTTCGGTCTTCCGTTCCGAGACCCTGACCGAGAGGCCGTAGTCCAGTTCGGCGCCGTCGATCAGCAGGGCCTCCACGGTCCGGGTCGCCGGATCGATGTCCGCCACCATGCCCTCCCCGGCGTACCGGGGATAGCCCGAGGCCCCCGTCTCGCCCGTGGCCTCCACGACGGCCGAGCGGATGGCGGCGACGGAGTCGGGAGCCTCGGTGGTGTCGGTGTGCTCGGTGTCGTCGGTGGCCTCTGGGCGTTCGGTGGCTTCGGCCGGTTCGGTCGTGGTATCGGTGAACCCGGGGACGAGCAGGATCTCGTAACTCTGCGGATAGCTCATGGTCATGACGCTAAGCAAGCGACGCGCGGCGCGCACGTTGCCGCGCTGCCGTGTTGCAGTGCCGGGCGGGCCGGCCCGTGTGCTGCCGCCGGTGAGCCCGGCGGACCGCCGCCGCCTCAGCTCGACTCGCGAGGGATCGCCCGTGCACTCAGCAGGTCGTGGCGCTCGGGCTCGCTGCCTGGGTTCTGCACCAGCCGGTCGACGAGATCGGCCAGCGGCTGCGCCGTCGCCAGTTCCATCCGCACACTGCTCAGCCGGGGCCTCAGCAGCTTGCCCAGCATCAGGTCCCCGGCTCCGATCACGGCGGTCTCGGCCGGCACCTCGATGCCCGCGTCCTGGAGCGCCCGCATCAGTAGCATCGCGTACTCGTCGTTGTACGCGAACACGGCGTCGAGTCCGAGCGTGCGCCACCTCGCGGCGAGGGCGGCGGCCGACTCCTCCTCGTACCGCAGGGGCAGCGGTTCGATACGGGCTCCGCCACCGGCCGCGGCTCGCCGGGCTCCGGCCAGCCGGGGTTCGGCGAACACGCCGACGCCCCGTTCCTCGGGCATGACCACTCCGATCCTGCGGCGGCCGCGCTCCAGAAGATGCATGGTGGCGTACCTGCCCACCTCCCGCTCGTCCATGACCAGGGCGTGGGCGCCGTCGACCGGCTGCGGCCCGAGGGTGATCACCGCCTTGGCCCCGGAACGGCGGAGCACGGCGATGCCCTGCGGGGTGAGGGCGATCCCGCCGGGTGCGACGACGGCGACAGGACGGAGCTCGGCCCAGGCGCGGGCGGCCTCCTCGGCGTCCAGGCCCAGACTGCCGTGCCGGACCACGGTGTAGTCGAGGCGGCGCAGGCCGGACTCGAGCTCATGGAAGAAGTGGTGGTGAAGCGATCCGGCCGGATGGCTACCCGTGGGCAGCAGCACCATCCGGGTGTGTCCGGCGCGCAGACTACGGGCCGCCGCGTGCGGCACGTAGCCGAGTTCGCCGGCTGCTTCCCTGACCCGACGGCGGGTCGGATCACTGATCCGCACGGTCGAGTTGTTGTTGAGTACGTACGACACGGTGGCCCGGGAGACACCTGCGAGTCGCGCCACGTCGGCGCTCGTCGGGACCGGACCTTCGGAGGGCTGCTCGGGTAACTGGCTCATGGCGTCGGGCAGTCTTCCAGACCGGTCCTGCGTGGGTACGCTCCGGGGCATGGATGACTCGTCGATGGTGGGACTGCTCGGCCGGGTGACCGGGACGGTGGGGCCGGGGCTGGTCGGCGAGGTGATCGTACGGATCCGTGGCGGCGCCGAGCACTTCCTCGCGTACCCGTCCTCGCCGAAGGACCGCATGGAGCCGGGGACGGTGGTGACGGTGATCGACTATCTTCCCCCGCGCACGGTGTATGTGGCGTGCGCGTACGACAGTTGAGGTTCACCCACAGAACACTGGAGTTGAGGTGTGTGACGCACAGGCGTCGGGTCCGCGCCAGTCAAGAATGCGGCAAGGTTTTGCACACCCCTTCTCCGTCGCCGCGCGCAGGAGAAGACTCCGTCTGTTCAGCAGTGCCGACGGGGCACTGCGATAAGGGGGCGCATGCCGATGGTCATCGGCGTCATGGCGGGGCTGGTTCTCGCCGCCATCATTGTGTTGATCGGCCTGTTCAAGCTGATGTGGCGAGTGGCCGAGCCGAACGAAGCACTGGTCATCTCGGGCTCCAAGCACAAGACCGAAGGCCTCGGGCAGGGCATGGGGTTCCGTATCGTCACCGGGCACGGCACGCTCGTCCTGCCCGGCGTGCAAGCGGTACGGAAGATGTCTCTCGACCTCAACGAGACGGAACTGTCCGTCGATTGCGTCACCCATCAGGGGATTCCCCTGCGGGTGCGCGGTGTTGTCATCTTCAAGGTGGGCGACGACTTCGTGTCGATCGCCAATGCGGCCCGCCGTTTCCTCGACCAGCAGAAGATGATGGCGGAGCGGGTGCATAACGTGTTCGCCGGCCATCTCCGTTCCATCGTGGGCGGGTTGACCGTCGAGGACATGATCCGGGACCGGGAGAAGCTCACCGGTCAGACCCGGGCGGCGTGCGGCAGCGAGATGGAGAAGCTCGGGCTGATCGTCGATTCGCTGCAGATCCATGAGATCGAGGACCCGACCGGGTACATCAAGAATCTCGCCATGCCGCATGCCGCCGCCGTTCAGCGGGATGCCCGGATAGCGCAGGCCGAGGCCAACCGGCGGGCGACCGAGGCGGAACAGCAGGCCGCCGCCCGGATGTCGGAGGCGACCCGCGACAGCGAGATCCTGCAGGCCGGCTACCAGGCCGAACGGGACAAGGCCGCGGCCAAGTCGCGGCAGGCAGGTCCGCTCGCCGACGCAGCGGCCCGGCAGGAGGTCGTGGTCCAGGAGACCCGGGTCGCCGAGCTGGAGGCCCAGCGGCGCGAGCAACAGCTGCAGGTCGACGTACGGAAACCCGCCGATGCCCAGGCGTACGAGAAGCGCACGCTGGCGGAGGGCGAGCGCGACGCCCGGATCTCGGCCGCCGAGGCGCATGCGAAGGAGACGGAGCTCGCCGCGATCGCCGAGGCCAACCGGGTGAAGACGGCGGCGATCGCCGAGGCCGAGGCGACCAAGGCACGTGGCGCCGCCGCCGCGTCGGCGACCCGCGCGACCGGTGAGGCGGAGGCAGCAGCGGCACAGGCCAATGGGCTCGCCCTGGCCGAGTCGACCCGGGCGAAGGGTCTGGCCGAGGCAGAGGCGATCAAGGCGCGGGCCGCAGCCCTGGCCGAGAATCAGGAGGCCGTGGTCGCACAGCAGTTGGCGGAGAAGTGGCCGGAGATCGTCGAGGCCGGCGCAGGCGCCTTCAGCAGCGTCGATCACATGGTGCTGCTGAACGGGGCCGACGGCATGTCGGAGATGTTCGCGAAGGCGCTGACGATGGGTGGTACGGGGCTGGGCCTGGCCCGTCAGCTGCTGTCCACGATGAGCCAGGGCGACGGCCGGAACAACGGCGGGACGGAGGCTGCGCCCCCGGTCAACGGTGTCGCGCCCGCTGTCCCGCCCACGCCGCGCAAGGAGCACATTCCGGTGACGGGTGGTCAGGAGGGCAGCACGCCCTCCTGACCACTCGTGGCAGCTGTGGCCGGTGCTTGTCCGTCAACCACGGGCGAGTACCGGCCACAGCTATGTGCTGTCCCGTCCAGGTCCCATCGAGCGGCACGGCGCGCCCGGTGCACTCCCCAGCTCATCCGCGTCGTCCTTCCCCCTCCGCTGCGTGTTCGGTGGACCCGACTCCACGGAATGGGGCGTATACGTTCTACGGTGTCCGGATGACGATCCCTCACCGTTCAGTCGGCACATTCAGCATGACCAGCACCGACGGCTCGGCCGGCTTTCCCGGCCGTTCCGGTCCGACCGCCACCGCAGAGGCCGACCCGCACGATGTGGGCCAGGTCCGCACCTCGTACGCTCCCGACCGTGACGGCGATCCCGACCCCGGCGAGATCGTGTGGACCTGGGTGCCGTTCGAGGAGAACGACGGCCGGGGCAAGGACCGCCCGGTGCTCGTGGTGGCTCGGGAGGCGACGGGCACGCTGCTCGCCGTACAGCTCTCCAGCAAGCAGCACGACCGGGACCGCGAGTGGGTCGCCCTCGGCGCCGGACCGTGGGACAGCTCGGGCCGGCCGTCCTGGGTCGACCTGGACCGGGTGCTGCGGGCGCACGAGGACGGGATGCGCCGCGAGGCGTGCGCGCTGGACCGAGACCGGTTCGATCTGGTCGTCGGGCGGCTGCGGGAGCGCTACGGCTGGAGCTGAGCGACGGGACCGGGCCCACCGGTCGTGGCGGCCGACGTCGACCCCTCCGGCGCGACACCGTCACGGTCGGCGCCCATGCCTCCAGCTCAACCTGACGGTTACGGTTGGCACCCGCCTCTCCGGCGCGACGTCACCTCACAGTCGGTAGCCACACCCCCGGCCCGACGTCAGCCGTCACGGTCGGTGCACACTCCTATGGCTCAACGTGACCGTTACGATTGGCCTCCACCCCTCCGGCCCAATGTCACGGTTGCGTCTGCGGCTCACGACCGAACGTCCGGGCGAACGCGTTACGGGTGGCCGCTGTCCGGCTGCGGTCGAGGATGCCGAAGACGATCTGCTCGAAGTGGCCGGCGAACCGGCCCCCGTCGGCGAGCAGCGCCCGGAACGCGCCGGCCACCTGCGCCGGATCGTTCATGAACACGCCGCAACCCCAGGCGCCGAGTACGAGCCTGCGGTACCCGCGCACGGCGGCGACCTCCAGCACCCGCTCGGCACGGGACGCGAGCGCCGCAGGGATGCGGTGGGCGTCCTGGGGCGTCCGGCTGCGGATCACTCCGGCGTTGGGCGCCGGCGAGGTGAGGAAGCCGACGGTGTACGGGGTGTCCAGCAACCGCCCCCGGTCGTCACGGAACACCGGCACGCCGGGCGAGTGGATCACCCGATCGGTGTAGAAGGCGCTGCGTTCGGCCCGGTGGCGGGCGTAGTAGTCGGGGGCCCGCAGCAGCGTGGCGTACAGCGCGGAGCCGCGGCACAGGGCCTCCTCCTGGGCCTGCGCGCCGTTGAGGTAGCCGCCCCCGGGGTTACGGGCGGAGGCGTAGTTCAGGACGGCGATCCTGCCCGGCCCTTCGCCGGTCATCCGGCGCGCCGCCTGCAGGCTGCTCTCGCCGGTCACCTCGATGACCGCGGTGCGGTCGGTGTCGAGTGCGGCGACGGGCACCGGATCGGGCCCGTACAGCCGGGTCCCGGAGAGCGCGGCGGCCAGAGTGCGCTCAATACTGATCTCACGCCCCTCGGGCGTGCGGTAGAGCCCGGCTTCGACAATGGACTCGGTCTCTGTCGCGATGGCGCGCAGCCGTGCGCTCATCGGCACTCCCCCGTGTGATGCATACGGGGCATGATCGACGCTCCCGCGCTCCCTGCGCAACGGGATTATGTGCCGCGCAAGGGCACCCTTGTGCGATCTCCCCGCAAGGGTTTGGGTGGTACGGACGTACCGAAAAAGGAGGCCCCGGCATGTCACCGGACGCACCCGTCGGCCACGGTCCGACCGATTACGACCGCCCCCTCGGTGAGGGCGAGGCTGAGGATTTACTGCGATGCATCTGCTTCAAGACCGGCCCGCCCCGGACGGTCGGTGTCGAGCTCGAATGGCTCATTCACGACCGTGACCGGCCCCGTACCCCGGTCGCCCACGACCGCATCGACGCGGCCGTCGCCGCCGTGGGCGCGCTGCCGCTCAGCGCGGCGCTCACCTTCGAACCCGGCGGACAGCTGGAGCTCAGCTCACAGCCGGCGGACTCCCTGATGGCCTGTGTCGATGCCATGGCCACCGACCTGGCCGCCGTACGTGCCGCGCTCGGCCGGCTGGACCTCGTACCGGTCGGTCTCGGCGTCGATCCGTGGCATCCCCCACGTCGTCTGCTGCACGAGCCCCGCTACGACGCCTTGGAGGCCTCGCTGGACCGGTCGGGACCGGCGGGTCGCGCCATGATGTGCTCCACCGCGTCCGTCCAGGTCTGTCTGGACGCCGGCGAGGAGGAGCCGGGGCCGCTCGGCTACGGGCGGCGCTGGCAGCTGGCGCATCTGCTGGGTGCGGTGCTGGTGGCGGCGTTCGCCAACTCGCCGTACCGGGAGGGCCGGCCGACGGGATGGCGGTCCACCCGCCAGTCGCTGTGGGCCGACCTCGATCCGGTACGCAGCCTGGCACCGCCGGGCCGTTTCGCCCCGCGCGACGACTGGGCCACGCATGTGCTCGACGCCCCGGTGATGTGCATCCGGAGCGACGAGGCGCCGTGGGCCGTGCCGGTCGGTCTGACGTTCCGGGACTGGATCCGTACGGGTGCGCCGCGGCCGCCGACGCGCGCCGATCTCGAGTACCACATGACCACGCTGTTTCCGCCGGCTCGCCCGCGCGGACATCTCGAACTGCGCATGATCGACGCACAGTTCGGTGACGACGGATGGCTTGTGCCGCTCGCCGTCACCACCGCCCTGTTCGACGACCCGGAGGCTGCCGAGACCGTGTACCGCACCGTCAAACCTCTGGCCGAGATAGCAGGCGCGCGGTCCGCTCCGCGCAATCCTCTCTGGGTCGGCGCCGCCCGTGACGGCCTGGCCGACCCGGAACTGCGGGTGACAGCCACGACCTGCTTCGAAGTGGCGCTGGAGGCTCTGCCCCGACTGGGTGCGTCCGAGGCCGTTCAGCAGGCTGTGGCGGACTTCCACGACCGTTTCGTCGCCCGGGGCCGATGTCCGGCCGACGATCTGCCCGAACTGCTCGCGATGCCCTCGGTGCATGCGGTGCCCCCGGCGCTCCGTCCGGAAGAGGGAAGGAAAGCCCGCTCATGACTGAATCCCCCGCAACCCCGACGCCCGATCTCGATACGGAGGCGCTCCGGCAGCGCGCTCTCGCGGCGCTCCTCACCGCCCGGGAACGCACCACGCTCCTCACCGACAGCGTCGACGACCGTGAACTGACGGCCCAGCACTCACCGTTGATGTCGCCCCTGGTCTGGGACCTCGCGCACATCGGCAATCAGGAGGAGTTGTGGCTGCTGCGCGGAGTGGCCGGGCGGGAGGCGATGCGCCCCGAGATCGACGGGCTGTACGACGCCTTCGAGCATCCGCGGGCCAGCCGCCCCTCTCTTCCGCTGCTGCCGCCCGCCGAGGCCCGCTCGTATGCCGCGGAGGTGCGCGGCAGGGCCCTGGACGTCCTGGAGAGCACCGCACTGATCGGTGACCGTCCGCTCGTGGAGGCCGGCTTCGCCTTCGGAATGATTGCCCAGCACGAGCAGCAGCACGACGAAACCATGCTGATCACCCATCAGTTGCGATCGGGTCCGGCCGTCCTCACCGCACCGGAGCCGCCGCGACCCACCGACGCGGCCTCGCTGCCCGCCGAAGTCATGGTTGCCGGCGGCCCGTTCACCATGGGTACGTCGACCGAGCCGTGGGCGCTCGACAACGAACGCCCCGCCCATGTGCGTGAGGTGCCGGGGTATTTCATCGACACGGCTCCGGTCACCTGCGGCGCGTACGAACGCTTCATCGAGGACGGCGGCTACACCGATCAGCGCTGGTGGGCACCCGAGGGCTGGGCGATGGTCCGTGAGCACCGGCTGACCGCTCCGCTGTTCTGGCACCGGGACGGAGGCCAGTGGCTGCGCCGCCGTTTCGGGGTGACCGAGCCGGTGCCCGCCGACGAGCCGGTGATCCATGTCAGCTGGTACGAGGCGGACGCGTACGCCCGCTGGTCGGGGCGCCGGCTGCCCACCGAGGCCGAGTGGGAGAAGGCGGCGCGCCACGACCCTGCGTCAGGGCGTTCGCGGCGGTATCCGTGGGGCGACGAGGACCCGTCCCCCGAGCGGGCCAACCTGGGCCAGCGCCATCTGCGGCCCGCACCGGCCGGGGCTTATGCGGCGGGTCGGTCACCGCTAGGAGTACGGCAGTTGATCGGCGACGTGTGGGAGTGGACGTCGAGCGACTTCCTCGCCTATCCGGGCTTCTCGGCATTCCCCTACCGCGAGTACTCGGAGGTCTTCTTCGGGCCTGCCCACAAGGTGCTGCGCGGCGGCTCGTTCGCCGTGGACGCCGTGGCCTGCCGGGGCACGTTCCGGAACTGGGACCTTCCGGTGCGGCGCCAGATCTTCTCCGGATTCCGTACCGCGAGGGATCTCTGATGTGCCGCCATATTGCCTATCTGGGGCCTCCCGTGGCGCTCGGTGAGCTGCTGACCCGGCCGCCCCACGCGTTGGTCCGCCAGTCGTGGGAGCCACGCCGGCAGAAGTACGGAACGGTCAACGCGGACGGCTTCGGCGTGGGCTGGTATGCGGACGGCGACCCGGTCCCCGGACGTTACCGGCGCCAGGGACCCATCTGGGCCGACCAGTCGTTCGACGATCTGGCCAGAGTCGTACGCAGCACGGCGCTGCTCGCCGCCGTCCGGGACGCCACCGAGAGGGACGCGGACGGTGAGGCCGCGGCTGCGCCGTTCGCAGCGGGGCGGCTGCTGTTCAGCCACAACGGCGCGGTGAAGGGCTGGCCCGGATCGCTGGCGCCGCTTGCCGCCACCCTGCCCCCGGCCGAACTCCTCGCCCTTGCCGCCCGCTGCGACTCGGCCCTGATCTGGGCGCTGGTGCAGCACCGGGTCGCGGATGGCGACGACGTGCCCCAGGCGGTCGCCGACACGGTGCGCGAGGTCGCGGAGGCGGCGCCCGGTTCGCGGCTGAATCTGCTGCTCACCGACGGTACGACGATCGTGGCCACGGCCTGGGGCGACACCCTGTGGTATCTGGCCGAGCCGGGCCACCGAACGGTCGTGGCCTCGGAACCCTACGACGACGATCCGCACTGGCGCGAGGTCCCCGACCGCACTCTGCTGGCCGCGACCCGCGCCGACGTTCTGCTCACCCCGCTCAAGGAGCCCACCGAGTGAGTCCCTTTCTGCTGACCCGCACCCTGCCGGTGGACGCGACGGACGCGGCGCTGCGCGCCGATGTGCTGCACGGCCTGACCCGGCACCCGAAGACGCTGCCGCCCAAATGGTTCTACGACGCGCACGGCAGCGAGCTGTTCGAGGAGATCACCCGGCTCCCCGAGTACTACCCCACCCGCGCCGAGCGGGAGATCCTGGTCGCCCGCGCGCCGGAGATCGCCGCGGCGTCCGGGGCGAAGACCCTGATCGAGCTGGGTTCCGGCTCGTCGGAGAAGACCCGGCATCTGCTGGACGCGCTGCCCGGACTGCACAGCTACGTGCCGGTGGACGTGAGCGAGAGCGCGCTGCGAGGCGCGGCCGAGGCGCTGCTCGTGGAACGGCCGGATCTCTCGGTCCACGCCCTGATCGCCGACTTCACGGGCGAGCTCGTGCTGCCCGACACGCCGGGACCGCGACTGGTCGCGTTCCTGGGCGGCACGATCGGCAACCTGCTGCCGGACGAGCGGGCGGTGTTCCTGAAGTCCGTACGGTCGCTGCTCTCGCCGGGCGACGCGCTGCTGCTCGGCACGGATCTGGTGAAGGACGAGGAGGTGCTGGTCGCGGCGTACGACGATGCGGCCGGAGTGACGGCGGCGTTCAACAAGAACGTACTGACCGTCGTCGACCGGGAGCTGGGCGCGGACTTCGACCCGGCCGACTTCGACCATGTGGCGCTGTGGGACCGTCGGCAGGAGTGGATCGAGATGCGCCTGCGGGCCCGCAGAGCGCTGACGGTGAAGATCCCCGGGCTGGATCTGGTGGTTCCGTTCGAGGCCGGCGAGGACATGCGCACGGAGGTGTCGGCGAAGTTCCGCAAGGAGGGGATCCGTGGCGAGCTCGCCACGGCCGGGCTGAGGTTGACTCAGTGGTGGACGGATTCCGCGGAGCGCTTCGCACTGTCGCTGGCAACGGCGGTCTGAGCGGCACGGGCGAGCGCGCGGCGGCCGGGCAGCGTGCCCGCCGGGATCGGCGGCAGGACGCGGATCTCTGCGGTCAGCCCGGCCGCCGTGACCACACGCCACAGTGAGGCGGTGAGAGGATCGTCCCCGACGAAGGCGGCGGCGCCGGCGGCCGGCTCGCCCGGCCGCGCGGTGCGGTAGGTGATACGTACCGGGCGGACATCGACGTGCGCGTCGAGCGCGGCCTGGAACGCGGCGGGCCGGAACCGGCCGCCGGTTCCGCGCCCGCACCAGGTGCTGCCTTCGGGGAACACCACCACCCGGGACCCGCCGCGCAGCGCCCCCGCGATGTCGCGCACCGTCGCGGGCAGCGCCCGCAGCCGGTCGCGCTCGACGAACAGCGTGCCGCCGAGGGCGGCGAGCGCGCCGAGCACCGGCCAGCGCCGGATCTCGCTCTTGGCGAGCATCCGGCCGGGGAGCACGGCGGCGACGAGCGGTATGTCCAGCCACGAGATGTGGTTCGCGACGACGAGCGCGCCGGCGTGCGCCTCTCCGGCCGGTGGCTGCGGTCGGCCGATCACCCGTACCCGTACACCGAACGCCCGCACCACCCCGTACGCCCACCACCGGATCAACCGGTCGCGAGGTGCCTGGCCGAGCACCAGCACGGCCGGGACGCACACCACGCCGACGAGGACGACGATGCATCCCGCCACCAGCAGGGCCGAGGCCGCGAGCCGGCCGCGCACGGGGCCGGTGTGACCGGCGCAGGTGTGCGGGGTGCAGGGTGCCGTGGGCAGCCAGACGCTCATGTCAGCGGAGCGAGTGACAGGAAGTGGCGCAGATAGCGCGGGTCGGTGCGGCGCAGCGACAGCAGTACGTAGAGGTCGGCGACGTTGAAGTCCGGGTCGTGCGCGGGCGCACCGCAGACCCAGGCACCGAGTCGCAGATAGCCGCGGAGGAGCGGCGGGAGGACGGCGAGCCCGGTGCGCGCGGTGGTCCGCCCGGCGGCGCCCACGGCTCCGGTGGGGCGGGTGGCGGCGGTGGGCTGCCAAAGACGGTGCGGGGCGACCCAGTACTCCTCGGGGGCCAGGTACTTCGTCCGCACCGTGTCCCAGGAGTCGGCGGCCAGCACGCCGCCGTCGGCCAGGGAGATCGAGCAGCAGCCGGCCAGCCAGTTGTGCCCGCTGCGCTCCATGTAGCGGGCCAGGCCCGCCCAGATGAGGGCGATGACGGCGCCGTCCCGGTGGGCCGGGTGGACGCAGGAGCGGCCGACCTCGATCAGGTCGTCGCGGATCGGGCCGAGGCGGCCGAGATCGAATTCGCTCTCCGCGTAGAGACGGCCGGCGATCCGGGCCCGCTCGGGCGGCAGGAGTCGGTACGTGGCGATGACGTCGCCGCTCGCCACCTCCCGTACCAGCAGGTGGTCGCAGTACGAGTCGAAGGCGTCGCTGTCCAGGCCGGGTTCGGGGCCGTCGAGGCGGGCGCCGAGTTCACCGGCGAAGACCTGGTGGCGCAGCCGCTGAGCGGCGCGCACGTCTTCCTGGCTGACGGCGAGGGAGACCCGGTAGAGCGGCGCGGCCGGACGGTCCGACGGGGCCGGGGCTTCGGACAGTGCCGGGGTGGCCGGCACCGGGGCGGGCTGCTGCGGTACGGAGGGGACGGAGGTGAGCGGTCCGGCGACGAGTGGTGGAGTGGGCAGCGCGTTCATGACGGTCTCCGGGGACGGATCGGCAAGGGCGGCTGCCGGGCTGCCGCACTGCTGCGACGGCCCGGCCCCTTACTTCTTCCGTGACCGGCTGGATTCGACATGACCGCTGTGGAGAGCCTGGATGTGCGACGGCTGAATCCCGAGGTGCGGGGCGGCGGACCGGGCGCCCTGCCGTACATCGATCAAGCTGTCCCTCAGCTGCCCGCGAGCTGGGCGGTGATCCGTTCCGAGGCGGACTTGGCCTCCTCCAGCGGGTCGCCGCCCTGCAGGACAGCCGTCATGTACGGCTTGATGGGGTTTGCGGCCTCGACCGCCGCCCACTGGGGCGAGCTGGGGGTGGCATGCCCACGCCTGGCGCCCTCGGCCATCGCGGCGGTGCCCTCCTGGCCCTCGATGACATGGGCGAGGGTCGGCTTGTTGGGCACGTAACTCATGGTCCGGGCGAGGTCCTCCTGCCACTTCTCGCCCGCGAGCGCCGTGATCACGTCTATACCGGCGCTGCGCTCGGCCGCCTTCTCCGGAACGATCAGATCGGAACCGCCGGTGAATACGGAGCCGGGGTTCTTCACGGTCTTTCCGGGGATCGGGAAGTATCCGAGTTTCCCCTTGAGTTCGGGGTTCTTCTGCTCGATGAGCTTTGCGCTGCCCGGCACGGAAATGATCTGCGCGACATCGCCCTTGGCGAACACGTCGGTCTGCGGGGGCCTTTCCTCGTCGGCGTCCTTGGGACCTTTGCCGTACGACTGGAGATCCTTGTAGAAGGCCATACCCCTGAGTGCGGCGGGAGTGTCCAGGGCACCTTCCCATTCGCCACCGCTGTCGATGGCCAGCTCGCCGCCCTCGTCCCAGATGAACCCGGCGAGCACGTACCAGTTCTGGCCCGCGAGATACATGCCCTGGTTGCCCTTCCGATTGAGCACCCGGCTGTCCTCGATCCACTCCTGCCGGGTCTTCGGCGGGTTCCTGATGCCTGCCTGCTCGAAGAGGTCCTTGTTGTAGATCACCACACGGTTGGCCGCGTACCAGGGGATGCCGTACTGAATGCCCTCGATGCTGCCCGGGTCGGCCAGGCCGGGCAGCCAGTCCTCGCTGCCGAGGTCACGCATCGATTCGAGAGTGAGGTCGCGCAGACCGCCGCTCTCCGCGTACTGGGCGACCTGGGTGTTTCCGACTTCGATGACGTCCGGGGTGTCCTTGCCCTTGAGGGCCGCGGTGACCTTGGGGCCGATTCCACTCCAGCTCTGAATCTTGAACTCCAGTTCGATGGAGGGGTGTTCGCCCTCGTACGACTTCGTGAAGCGGTCCAGAAAGTCGGCGGAAACACTGTCCTTCATCAGCCAGATCGTGACCTTCTTGTCGCCGGACCCACCCGATCCCGGGAGATAGCCGCAGCCACCCAGTACAACGGTGGACACGAGCGCGACGGCGCCGATGAGTACGCGGTTCTTCACAGGGGTCACCTTCTGCGAAACAGCACGACTGGTACAGGACCCGATGTGGGGGGACTGCGGGCGGTGCTCGCACGGGCGTGGCTGGATTTTGGTATGGACCAATCAATTTGGTCAAGACCAGTTCACGACACGTTCCCCACCCCGACCCCTCGCGTACCAGGGCCGGATGGGGCACCGTGGTAAGGACGAAAGGAGACACACGATGTCAAGCCACACCTATCGGGTCACCGAAATCGTAGGAACCTCCCACGAAGGGGTCGATGACGCCATCCGCAGGGGCGTCGCAAGGGCTTCGGAAACGTTGCACAACCTCGACTGGTTCGAGATCACCCAAGTGCGCGGGCAGATCGTGGATGGCCGGATCGAGCACTACCAGGTAGGCCTGAAGGTGGGCTTCCGGCTCGACGAGACCAGCTGAGCCGGCGCAACCTGCACAGCCGGGCCGGCCCGACGTGACGACCCGAGCCGGCTCGACGGCGTCACGTACGCCCTTCGCGCTCCTGCGCGTCCCGCATCGAAGCCGAGGTCACGGCCCAGCGGGCCCGCACGACGGCGAACCCGGCCTGCTCGGCCGCATCACAGACCAGCTCGTCGTCATCGACCAGCATCCGCACGTCACGCTCCCGGCCCAGCCTCTTCAGGATCTCCAGCTTGGTGTGGCGGGCCGGCCGGCGGTCGTCGTTGCGGCGCATGTACACCCGCCCCTCGGGCAGGCCCTGTTCCTCCAGCCAGGCCACGGTGTCGCGGCGGCAGCGCTCGGGGCGTCCGGTGAGATATCTGATCTCGCACTCCTCGGCGCTGCTCAGCACCAGCCGTACGCCCTCGTCGAGCGGCGGATCGTCGACGGCGGCGGCGAAGAAGCCGGTCCAGTCACGCCGGGCTCCTTCCAGGAAATGCTGCCGGTGGCCGCTGTCCGCGAGCGTGCCGTCCAGGTCGAATACGGCCAGCGGCCGGGCGTCGTCCATCACGCCTCCAGTGTCCTGGGCGCCGAACAACGCGTCCACACCTCCGGACTCCCAGGTCACTTCGCACGGCCTGCGGCAGGCCTTTTCCCGGGCCCGGCCACCATCGACGCCTAGGATCATGCTGTTTGCCCTCAGGTGTCATCCCTGTCCCGATCCGTACGGAGCCCCGCGCGCATGCCCACCCCCCACGATCGGTACGTCCGGGTGCGCGGCGCCCGCGAGAACAATCTGCAGGACGTCCGGGTAGACATCCCGCGCGACACCCTCACCGTCTTCACGGGCGTCTCCGGCTCGGGGAAGTCCTCGCTCGCCTTCGGGACGATCTACGCCGAGGCTCAGCGCCGCTACTTCGAGTCCGTCGCCCCGTACGCCCGCCGGCTGATCCACCAGGTCGGCGCGCCCAAGGTCGGCGAGATCACCGGGCTGCCGCCCGCGGTCTCCCTGGAGCAGCGCCGGTCCGCGCCCGGCGCCCGGTCCTCCGTGGGGACGGTCACCACGCTGTCCAACTCGCTGCGGATGTTGTTCTCGCGCGCCGGGGAGTATCCTGCGGGCGCCGAGCGGCTGGACTCCGACGCGTTCTCGCCGAACACCGCCGCCGGGGCCTGCCCGGAGTGTCACGGCCTGGGCCTGATCCACCGCACCACGGAGGAGCTGCTCGTCCCCGACCCGTCGCTGTCGATCCGCGACGGTGCGATCGCGGCCTGGCCGGGCGCCTGGCAGGGCAAGAACCTGCGCGACGTGCTGGACACGCTGGGGTACGACATCGGCCGGCCCTGGCGCGAACTGGACGCGAAGGACCGGGAATGGATCCTCTTCACCGACGAGCAGCCTGTGGTGACGGTCCATCCGGTGCGTGACGCGGGCCGGATCCAGCGCCCCTACCAGGGCACGTACATGAGCGCGCGGCGCTATGTGATGCACACCTTCGCGGACTCCAAGAGCCGCACCCTGCGGGCCAAGGCCGAACGCTTCCTGACCGGTGTCCCCTGCCCGGTCTGCGGCGGCAGCCGGCTGCGCCCGGAGGCGATGGCCGTCACCTTCGCGGGCCGTACGATCGCCGAGCTGGCCGCACTTCCCCTCGCGGATCTCGCCCAGTTGCTGTCGGCCGCGGGCGGCGACGACACCGCGCGGGTGCTGACGGCGGATCTGCTGGCCCGGATCGAGACGGTGACCGAGCTCGGCCTCGGCTATCTCGGCCTCGACCGTACGGCTCCGACGCTGTCCTCCGGCGAGCTGCAGCGACTGCGGCTCGCCACCCAGCTGCGGTCGGGACTGTTCGGGGTCGTCTATGTGCTGGACGAGCCGTCGGCCGGTCTGCACCCGGCGGACACCGAGTCGCTGCTCGCAGTCCTCGGGCGGCTGAAGGAGGCCGGGAACTCGGTCTTCGTCGTGGAGCACCAGATGGATGTGGTGCGGCGGGCGGACTGGCTGGTCGACGTGGGGCCGCTGGCCGGCGAGCACGGGGGCAGGGTGCTGCACAGCGGGCCCCCGGCCGGGCTCGCGGACGTGCAGGAGTCGGCGACGCGACGGTTCCTCTTCGACGGGGGTCCGGTGCCGGCACGGGAGCCGCGTACGCCCTCCGGGTGGCTGGAGCTGATCGGTGTCGACCGGCACAATGTGCGCGGAGTCGACGCCGCGTTCCCGCTCGGGGTGTTCACGGCGGTCACCGGTGTCTCCGGCTCGGGCAAATCTACGCTGGTCGGCCAGGTGCTCGCCGGGGCCCTCGCCGACCGACAGGCTTCCACGACCGCCGATCTCCCCGCCGAGCGGCCCGTGCCGGGGTGCGCATCGGCGCTGGGGCTGGAGGCGGTGGACCGTCTCGTCCAGGTCGACCAGCGGCCGATCGGCCGCACCCCGCGCTCCAACCTGGCTACCTACACCGGGCTTTTCGACGTCGTACGGAAGCTGTTCACCGCGACCGACCTGGCGCGCGAGCGCGGCTACCGGGCGGGGCGGTTCTCGTTCAATGTGGCGGGCGGACGGTGCGAGACCTGCCAGGGCGAGGGGTTCGTCTCCGTCGAGCTGCTCTTTCTGCCGAGCACGTATGCGCCCTGCCCGGACTGTCATGGTGCGCGGTACAACCCGCAGACGCTGGAGGTGACACTGCGCGGGCTGAACATTGCGCAGGTGCTGGACCTGACGGTGGAGTCGGCGGCCGGCTTCTTCGCGGGGACGCCCGCCGCCGAGCGCAGTCTGCGGACGCTGCTCGATGTCGGGCTCGGCTATCTGCGGCTGGGGCAGCCGGCGACGGAGCTGTCCGGTGGTGAGGCGCAGCGGATCAAGCTGGCCACCGAGTTGCAGCGCACCCGCCGCGGCCACACCCTGTATCTGCTCGACGAGCCGACCACGGGTCTGCATCCGGCCGATGTCGAGGTGCTGATGCGGCAGTTGCACGGGCTGGTCGACGGGGGCAGCACGGTGGTGGTCGTGGAACACGACATGGCGGTCGTCGCGGGCGCCGACTGGGTGATCGACCTCGGTCCGGGCGGCGGGGACCGGGGCGGCCGGATCGTCGCCGCCGGACCGCCGGCGGAGGTGGCGGGTGCGGCGGACAGCCGGACGGCACCGTACCTGTCGGCGGCGCTACGACTGGGCTGAGCCTTCGCCCTCCGGTCCGGGAGCGGGCGGCTCCCGGACCGGAATGACGGCGAGGCCTTAGCGGTGTACCTTGCGGGTCGCTCGCAGCCACTCCTTGTTCATGGCCGAGATGGACGGCAGCGGGATGCCCTTCGGGCAGGCCGTGGCGCACTCCCCGGTGAGCGTGCAGCCGCCGAAGCCCTCGCTGTCCATCTGGTCGACCATGTCGAGCACCCGCGTCTCGCGCTCGGGGGCGCCCTGCGGCAGGACGTTGAGGTGGTTGATCTTCGCCGAGGTGAAGAGCATCGCCGAGCCGTTGGGGCAGGCCGCCACACAGGCGCCGCAGCCGATGCACTCGGCGTGCTCGAACGCGAAGTCGGCGTCGGGCTTGGGCACAGGGGTGGCGTGCGCGTCGGGTGCGGTGCCGGTCGGGGCGGAGATGTAGCCGCCCGCCTGGATGATCCGGTCGAAGGCCGAGCGGTCCACGACCAGGTCCTTGACGACCGGGAAGGCCGAGGCGCGCCACGGTTCGATGTCGATCGTGTCGCCGTCCTGGAAGGACCGCATGTGGAGCTGGCAGGTGGTCGTGCGTTCCGGGCCGTGGGCGTCACCGTTGATGACGAGGCTGCAGGCGCCGCAGATGCCTTCACGGCAGTCGTGGTCGAAGGCGACGGGATCGTCTCCGGCGAGGATGAGCTCCTCGTTGAGGGTGTCGAGCATTTCCAGGAACGACATGTCCTGCGAGATGCCGTCCACCTGGTAGGTGGACATGGCGCCGGGGGCGTCGGCGTTCTTCTGGCGCCAGACGCGCAGGGTGAGCTTCATGCGTAGCTCCGCTGAGTGGGGTGGACGTACTCGAAGACGAGGTCTTCCTTGTGCAGGACGGGGGCTTCGCCGGTGGCGCTGAACTCCCACGCGGCGGCGTACGAGAACTCCTCGTCCCGGCGGGCGGCTTCGCCGTCCGGGGTCTGCGACTCCTCGCGGAAGTGGCCTCCGCAGGACTCGGCGCGATGCAGGGCGTCGAGGCACATGAGCTCGGCGAGCTCCAGGTAGTCGACGATGCGGTTGGCCTTCTCCAGGGACTGGTTGAACTCGTCACCGGTGCCGGGGACCTTGATGCGACGCCAGAACTCCTCGCGGATCTGCGGGATCCGGTCGAGTGCCTTGCGCAGCCCCGTCTCGGTGCGGGCCATGCCGCAGTACTCCCACATGAGTTCGCCGATCTCCCGGTGGAAGGAGTCGGGAGTGCGGTCCCCGTCGACGGCGAGCAGCAGGTTCAGCCGGTCCTCGGTCTCCGCGAGGGCCTCTTCCACGGCCGGGTGCGAGGCGTCGACCTCGTCGTGGTGCGGGTTGCGGGCCAGGTAGTCGTTGATGGTCGACGGCAGGACGAAGTAGCCGTCGGCGAGCCCCTGCATCAGCGCCGAGGCACCGAGCCGGTTGGCCCCGTGGTCGGAGAAGTTGGCCTCGCCGATCGCGAACAGGCCGGAGATCGTGGTCTGCAGGTCGTAGTCGACCCAGAGTCCGCCCATCGTGTAGTGCACGGCGGGGTAGATCCGCATCGGAGTCTCGTACGGATTTTCCGCGGTGATCCGCGCGTACATGTCGAAGAGGTTGCCGTACTTCTCCTCCACCTCGGCCCTGCCCATCCGCTGGATGGCCTCCGCGAAGTCGAGATAGACGCCCTGTCCGCCGGGGCCGACGCCGCGGCCCTCGTCGCAGACGTTCTTCGCGGCGCGCGAGGCGATGTCACGAGGTACGAGGTTGCCGAAGGCCGGGTAGATGCGCTCCAGGTAGTAGTCGCGCTCGTCCTCGGGGATCTCGTTGGCCGGCCGGTTGTCGCCCTTGGCCTTCGGGACCCAGATCCGGCCGTCGTTGCGCAGTGACTCGCTCATCAGCGTCAGCTTGGACTGGTGGTCGCCGGTGCGCGGAATGCAGGTGGGGTGGATCTGGGTGAAGCACGGGTTGGCGAAGTACGCGCCGCGCCGGTGGGCGCGCCAGATGGCGGTGGCGTTGGAGTTCATGGCATTCGTCGACAGGTAGAAGACGTTGCCGTAGCCGCCGCTGGCCAGCACGACCGCGTCGGCGAAGTACGTGTCGATCTTCCCGGTGACCAGGTCGCGGGCGACGATGCCACGGGCCTTGCCGTCGACGATGATCAGGTCGAGCATCTCGGTCCGTGCGTGCAGCTCGACGTTGCCTGCGGCGATCTGACGCGACAGCGCCTGGTAGGCACCGAGGAGGAGCTGCTGCCCGGTCTGGCCGCGGGCGTAGAACGTACGGGAGACCTGGACGCCGCCGAAGGAGCGGTTGTCGAGCAGACCGCCGTACTCGCGGGCGAAGGGAACGCCCTGGGCGACGCACTGGTCGATGATCTCGACGGAGATCTGGGCGAGCCGGTGGACGTTGGACTCGCGGGCGCGGAAGTCGCCGCCCTTGACCGTGTCGTAGAAGAGCCGGTGGATCGAGTCCCCGTCGTTGCGGTAGTTCTTCGCGGCGTTGATTCCGCCCTGGGCGGCGACGGAGTGGGCGCGGCGGGGCGAGTCCTGGAAGCAGAACTGGACGACGTGGTAGCCCTGTTCGGCCAGCGTCGCCCCCGCCGAGCCGCCGGCCAGGCCGGTGCCGACGACGATGACGGTGTGCTTGCGCCGGTTGGCCGGGTTGACGAGCTTGGCCTCGAAGCGGCGGGTGTCCCAACGTTCGGCGACGGGGCCCTTGGGGGCCTTGGTGTCGACGACGGGTGCACCGGTCTCGTAGTGCGAGTAGTCGATCATGTCAGCTCACGACTCCGGTCATGACGGCGACGGGTACGGAGATGAAGCCCACCGTCAGCACCAGTGCGAGGACGTTGGCGATGGTCTTGAGAACACGGTCGCGGGTCGCTCTGCCCGCGCCGAGGGTCTGTGCGGCGCTCCAGAAGCCGTGCTGGACATGGAGTCCGACGGCGAGCATGGCGACGATGTAGATGACGTTGCCGTACCAGGTGGAGAAGGTGTCGATGACGTTCTGGTACGGATGCCCGGACTGGAAGCCGCCGGAGTGCACGGTGCCCGTGGTCAGGTCGAGGATGTGCCAGACGATGAACAGGGCGAGGATGATCCCGCCCCAGCGCATGGTGCGGGTGGCATAGCTCGCGCGGGCCCTCTTGTGGACGTACTTGCTGGGGCGCGCCCTGATGTCGCGACGGCTCAGCTGGTACGCGGAGGTGGCGTGCAGCACGACAGCCGCGACGAGCACCACCCGGACGATCCACAGGGCCCACTCGTAGTGCAGGAAGGGCTCACCCAAGGTCCGCAGCCAGTGGGCGTAGTGGTTGAACTCGCCGGACCCGAAGAAGATCTTCAGGTTGCCCGCCATGTGAACGACCAAGTAGAGGAGCATGATCAGGCCGCTCACGGCCATGATCGCCTTCTTGCCGACGGACGAGTCCCAGAGCGTGCGCGTCATGGACGGTCGTCGGTCCGTCCGGGTTGCCAATGCCATGCAGACGACGCTAGGACGGAAGGGCCTCATCAGTCCAAGACATGACATGGCTCATATCCATAGGCACGGCCTATCGCGAGGTTTATGCTGCGTGTATGCAATTCCAGCAGCTCACGTATTTCGTGGCCGTCGCCGAGGCGCGGCATTTCACTCGCGCCGCGGAGGAGGTGCATGTCTCCCAGCCGTCGCTCTCCCAACAGATCAGGGCCCTGGAGAACGAGCTGGGGGCAGAACTGTTCAGCCGGGCCCGCGGCAACATCACGCTCACCGACGCGGGCGAGGCGCTGCTGCCGCTCGCCCGCCGGATCCTGGCTGACGCCGACACCGCCCGCCACGAGGTGCAGGAGCTGGCCCAGCTGCGCCGGGGCCGGGTCAGGCTCGGCGCGACGCCGAGCCTCTGCACAGGACTGCTGCCCGACGTGCTGCGTGCCTTCCACGACCGGCATCCGGGGATCCAGCTGCTGCTGGAGGAGGGCGGCTCGCACGACCTCGTACGGGAGCTGGCGCGCGGCGCACTCGATCTCGCACTTGTGGTGCTGCCGCTGCCTGCCGCGTCTCCGGCGCTGACGACGGTGGAGCTGTTCCAGGAGGACCTGGTGGTGGTGTCGGCGGCGGAGGCTCCGCGGCCCGGGAGGGGCGGCAGCGTACGGATCGCGCATCTGGAGGGCGAGCCGTTGGTGATGTTCCGGCACGGCTACGACCTGCGGGAACTGACGGTGGCTGCCTGCCGGACGGAGGGCTTCGAGCCGTCGTTCACGGTGGAGGGCGGCGAGATGGACGCGGTGCTCGGGTTCGTACGGGCCGGGCTCGGGGTGGCGGTGGTGCCGAGCATGGTGGCGACGCGGGCGGGGCACGATCTGCGGACGACGCCGTTGGCCCCGCCGGGGTTGCGGCGCACCATCGCGCTGGCGCACCGCAGTGACGTGGCGCCGCCACGGGCGGCGCGGGAGCTGCAGAAGGTGCTGCTGGCCAGCCGGCCGGACCGGGATCAGCTCGCCGGACGGGCTTGATCTCCCCCGGACCGTGTTCGGCTGTGGGCGCCCGACGGGCTTGGTTCCGGCCTTCGTCGGCGGTTGCCGGACGGGGTGATCAAGCCCGTCCGGCGGTTGAGGACGGAACCGGTGCCCCGTCTCCCCGTTCAGACCGCGTCGGCCAGCAGCAACGAGTGGATCCGGTCCGGCGCACCGGGCCGCGCGTAGTACCACCCCTGCGCCGTGTCGCAGCCCAGCTTCCGCAGCTGCTCCGCCTGGGCGCCCGTCTCCACGCCCTCCACCGTCACTGCCAGGTCCAGGCTGTGCGCCAGCGACACGATCCCCTCGACGATCTTCAGGTCGACCGGGTCCGCCGGATGCTGCTGCATGCCCTGGGTGAAGGAACGATCCAGCTTGAGCACGCTCACCGGCAGCCGACGCAGATTCGCCAGGTTCGAGTACCCCGTGCCGAAGTCGTCGAGCGCTATGTCGACGCCCATTTCGGCCAGTTGGCGCAGCGGCTTCAGCAGATCGTCGTCCGCCCCGATGAGCGCGGACTCGGTGACCTCCAGGCAGAGCGCCCTCGGCTCCAGGCCCGAACGCTCCAGGACATCGACCGTCTCGGCAACCAGTTGCGGGTGGTGCAGCTGGGTCGGCGACAGGTTGACGTTGATCCGCAGCGGGCCGCCGTCGCTGTGCCGCTCCTGCCAGAAGTTGGCCTGCCGTACGGACTCCTCCAGCACCCAGCGCCCGAGCGGCACGATCAGCCCGGTGTGCTCGGCGAGCGGGATGAACCGGTCCGGGCCGAGCACCCCGTGCTGCGGGTGGCACCAGCGCACCAGGGCCTCCGCACCGTGCACCGTACCGTCACCGAGGTGCACGAGCGGCTGGTACTCGATGAAGAACTCGCCACGGTCCAGGGCGGCGGGCAGTGCGGTGGTGAGCCCGTGCCGGGTGATGGCGCGGGCGTCCGCCTCGGCGTCGGCGAGTTCGAAACGGTTGCCGCCCGCCGACTTGGCCCGGTACATCGTGATGTCGGCGCTGCGCAGCACTTCGGCGGCGGTGCGTTCGCCCGCCGGTCCCTCGACGACGCCGATGGAGCCACGCACCGTCAGTTCGCGGCCGTCGAGCCGGATCGGGCCGGCGAGTACGCCGAGGATCCGGCCGGCCAGCTCGTCGACCTCCTCCTCGGTGCCGGGCCCGGTGGTCAGTGCCACGAACTCGTCACCGCCGAGCCGCGCCACCATTTCCCCGGGCGCGGTCGCACAGCTCTGCAGCCGGTCGGCGACCTCGACGAGCAACCGGTCCCCTGCCGCGTGGCCCAGGCTGTCGTTGATCGCCTTGAAACCGTCGAGGTCGAGGTAGCAGAGCCCGAAGCGGCTGCCGTCGTCGGCGGACAGCGCCTTCTCCAGCCGCTCGAAGAACAGCGTCCGGTTGGGCAGCCCGGTGAGCGCGTCATGGGTGGCCTCGTAGCGCAGCCGCAGATTGAGCAGCCGGCGCTCCGTGGTGTCCTCCATCAGCGCCAACTGGTACTCCGGCCGTCCCTCGGAGTCGCGGAGCAGCGACACCGTGAGGTTGGTCCACAGCACGGTGCCGTCGTTGCGGTAGTACGGCTTCTCGACCCGGTAGTGCTCGCGTTCGCCGCGTACCAGCTCGTCGTAGTACTTCCACACGTACGGCGAGTCCTCGGGGTGGACCCACTCGTTGACCTTGTGGCTGCGGACATGGTGGTCGAGCCCGCCGAACATCCGGGTCAAGGTGTCGTTGACCTCCAGCACGTTGCCTTCCAGGTCCGCGATCCCGATGCCGATGGCGGCGTCCTTGAAGACGGCACGGAAGCGCGCCTCCGTGGCGTGCAGGGCCTGTTCGGCGTTGGAGCGGGCGGTCAGCGCCGAGCGGGCGATGGCCTCCTGCTCGGCAAGGGTCCGTTCGCGCAGCGCCTGGGTGAAGCCGCCCGCGAGGGCGTGCTGCATCCGGGCGCAGCGGGCCCGGCTGTCCTCGGTCGACAGCGCCACCGGGCCATTGCCGCCGCAGTAGAGCACCAGGTACGAGTCGACGACGCCGAGCGTGGAGCTGAGCGCCTCCGGGTCCGTGCAGTGCGCGTCGACGAGCGCGGCCCCCACCTTGTTCGCGGCCGCCGCGTCGAAGGGCCGGGCGTGCAGGATGTCACTCAGTCTGCGGGCCAGCGGCAGCAGGTGTTGCTCGAACTCCGGACGGGTCATGGAGGTGGCCGTCGACGGGAAGGTGGCCCGGCTCCAGATCGTCGCGAATCTTCGGAGCCGGTCCTCGGGACCGTCGGGCTCCGCGTCCGGTGCGTCGGACGCCTGGGCGGGAATGCTCACGCCTTGCGTCCCACTCCGGCGAAGCCCGAGAACGCATAGGGGTCTTCCGGCTCCTGCGCCGCGGAGGTATCGGGACGCCACTCCGGCATCGCCACGAGACCGGGCTCGACCATCTCGTAGCCGTCGAAGAACCTGGCAACCTCGTCGCGCGACCGCATGATCAGCGGGTTGCGGATGTTCCGGTAGACGCCGACCGCACCCCCCGCCTCCTCCTGGGTGAGCGGAATGCCCTCGTACGAGGCGTGGGTGATGATGATGAGGCTGCCGGGCGCGAGCCCCTCGCGCAGTTCGGCGACGGCCGCCTGCGGGTCGTCGGCGTCCTCGATGAAGTGGAGGACGGCTACGAGCAGCAGCGCCACCGGACGGTCCATATCGAGGAGTTCGGTGATCTCGCGGCTCTTCAGGATCTCCTGCGGGCGCCGCAGATCGGCGGTGACGATCACCGCCCGGTCGTTGCCCTCGAGTACGGCCTGGCTGTGCGCGACCGCAACGGGGTCGTGGTCGACGTACGCGACTCGGGCCTCGGGGTCGGCCGCCTGGGCGATTTCGTGGACATTGCCGAAGGTCGGTATACCGGAACCTATGTCCAGGAACTGAGTGATGCCCTCACTCACCGCATGACGCACGGCCCTGCGCATAAAGGCGCGATTGGCTTGCATGATCTTGGGAAGTCCCGGCATGAACTCCATGGCCTTGCGGGCCGCTTCCCGGTCCACCTCGAAATTGTGCGATCCGCCCAGATAGAAGTCATACATGCGTGACACGCTCGGCACCGAAATGTCAATGCCCTGCGGTGCCCAGGCGGGACGCTCCATCGATGTCTCCAACAAGTCGCCACGGCGATCCGGCCATGTTCATGGTCAGTGTGGACCAGAGGCTACTGATCGACCGCCAGGAGAGCGAGCGGAAACGGAAATTAGCGGTCCGTTATTGGTCACACACCAGTGGCATGTGCAACCGGCCCGTCGCTAAGTGTGACATTCAGCGACGGGCCGGTCCGGAACGGCTGTTGTGGGGTTACTTCGAGGCGCCCACGAGCTTTGCGTCGGGCGACACCGCGTACCATGTGCCCCCGACGCCTTGGCCGTTGGTGTCACCGGGCTTCGTGTCACCGGAGAACGTATAGATGGGCCAGCAGTTGATGGACTGCTGCTTGAGTCCGTCGGGCCGATTGAAGGTGACAAATCCCTTGGTGGTGACACCCGAAACATCATTCTTGGCCAACGGGGCGACAACCGGCCACTTCGAGAGGCAGGCCCCGGTGCAGGCCGACTTCATCGGCCAGGCGCTGTCCTTCTTGAACCGGTAGACCGTCATGCCGCGCTTGTCGACAACGATGTTCCCGAGTTTCGGGTCCTTGCGGACCGAAAGTCCCGCGAGATCGGCCTGCTCGCCACCGACAGGACCGTCGGCGTTCACCGCAGCCTTCTTGCCGTCGGGAGCGGAGGCGAACCAGGTGCCTCCCACACCCTGCCCATTGGCGTCGCCGGGCTTGGCGTCCTTCGCGTACCGGTACATCGGCCACCCCGCAATGGTGAGTTGCTGGGTGCCGTCCGCGCGGGTGACCTTGCCGATCAGAGCATCATCGGTGCCGGCGGCGGCCGTGACATTGCCCGCTGGAACCACCGGCCAGATCTTCGCGCAGTCGCCTTCGCAATTCGACTTCGGCGGACTCGCGGTGTCCTTGTCGAAGCGGTAGAGCGTGAATCCCTCGCTGTCCGTCAGCACCTTGCCGAGCTTCTTGCTGTCCCACACCGCGAGCTGTCCGGCCTGCTTCGACTTGGCGGACTGCGCCCCGGAATCGGAGCCGTAGCCGGTGTCGGAGCCGTACCCGCTGTCCGTGTCGTAGCCGCTGCCCGCCTGTCCGGCCGGGCTCGCATTGCCCACGTTCTGCCCGTTGGGGGACTCGGTTCCCTTGTCCTGACCGCACGCCGTCGTCAGCGCCAACAGGGCCGCCGCGGTCACCGCGAGCGAGGCGTTCCGCCAGGTGTTCATGTCAACTCCCGTAATTCTTCCGCTAGTTGCGACGCAAGTCCGCGCCGTTCATGGCCCTAGGTACGGGCGGCGGGTGCTTCTTTGTTCAACGCGTCCGCAGAATTTTCCGGGGCCGCAAACGTCCGGCGCCCCAGGTCCCCTCCATCAGGGGAACCTTGGCCGCGGTCCGCGTGTGGTCCGACCAGCCGGAACATGCTCCCCGTCGTGTACGGATCACTCGTAGGGCGGCTCACCGCAGCCCTCGCCCTCATCTGGCTCCTGGCCGCCCCGGTACCCGCGGCGGCCGACAACTGTTCGTACGCCTCGATCGGGGACGACAGCGAGAACGCGGCGGTCGCCACGACGGGCGACGGGCACTGCCAGGCGGGCCCGGCGCCCAAGCCGACCCCCCGGCCCGAGCCCCCACCACCGCCTCCGCCCCCTACGCCCCCTCTGCCTCCTCCTCCGCCGCCTCCTCCCCCGCCACCACCGCCACCGCCACCGCCCGCACCGGAACCGGAGCCCGCGCCGCCACCTCCGCCGCCGCCCCCGCCCCCGCCCTCCGCACGCCCCACGCCGCCCCCGCCCAGGCCGGTGGCACTACCCGCCTACCGCAGGCCGCCGCGCAAGGTCCCGCAGCGCGGTCCCTCCCTGGTCACTCTCACCCTGCTGATCACCGCCCCCGCGGTGTTCGCCGTCGCCGTGCTACGTCCCCGCTCCCGATGACCCACGGAGAAGCCCATGTCGGAATGGCTTGTTCTCACCCTCGCCATGGCCGCGGCCTGCGCCGTCGTGCTGACCATCGCCGTACTCAACAACCGCCGGATCGCGGAGGACGACGACCCGTCGGAAACCCCTGACGTCATCGAGTACATGACGATGATGATCGGCGTGGTGTACGCGATCGTGCTCGGCCTCGCCATCGCGGGCGTCTGGGAGGGTCGCAGCGCCGCCCAGGAGTACGTACGCCAGGAAGCCCAGGCCCTGCACGAAGTGAACGTCCGCTCCTCCGTCTACCCGGCCGAGGTGCGTTCCCGGATCCGCGCCGACGTCGACGCGTACGTCGGCTATGTCGTCGACGACGAGTGGCAGGCGATGAGCAAGCACGGAGATCTCACCGACCGGGGCGCGGAACTCCTCGGCCGGGTACGTGCCGATGTCACCGAATACCGGCCGAAGACCGACCACGAGGGGCAGGCCTATCAGCCACTGGTCGACCAGGTCGCCGCGGCCGACGACGCGCGCAGCGCCCGCGGGCAGAGTGCCGGCGCCACCATGCCGGGCGTCGTCTGGTTCGGTCTGATCACCGGGGCGCTGGTGACCGTCGGACTGATCTTCACCCTGCAGATCCGCAGAACGTTCCGGGAACTGCTGCTGGCCGGACTGTTCAGCGTGCTCATCGCCTTCCTGCTCTTCCTGATCTGGGACTTCGACTCCCCCTTCGGCCGCGGCATCTCCGCCACCGCGGCGCCGTTCCTGGATCTGTTCCCCAACGCGGGGGGCGGGCCGTCGTCCTGACGACATGGCGGTGCGCCGCCCGAGGGACACCCGTGCCCCATTCGCCGGACCCCGATCGCGCATGATATGCGGCACTTCTAGCGTTTCTCCCATCGAGGTGCATATCTGACGCTTTGTGGGAAACCGTTCCGCAGCTGCTCCTCGGGGACTCGGAGGAATCACCATGCGCCCCATAGGTGTCGCACCCGTCGCCCTGCTCGGCGCCACCGCTCTTGCTCTGACCGCTCCGGCCGCGACCGCGCATGCCGCGATGTCGAAGGAGGCGCCCAGCGCGACCCGACCCATCGTCGCCCCGTCGGTGGTCGCGCCGGGCGGCCAGGTCACCCTGGCCGCCCGGGGGTGCTCAAAAGCAGCGACGGCCAGTTCGGGCGTCTTCGACAGCATCACCATTCCCAGCGGGGGCACCGCCGCGGCCACGGTCGACTGGGATGCCAAACCTGGCGCTGCCTATGAAGTGACGTTCATCTGCAATACGTCCCCTACCTCCATGGCGAAGATCCGCCTCACGATCTCCGCCGGCAATCCCACACCCACCGGCTCCACGACGATCGCGCGGCACAGCGTGCAGGGTGGCCTCGGCGGCATCGGCCGGATGAGTTCCGCGGAGGTCGTCGGCGCTACCGCACTCGCAGTGGTCGCCACCACCGGCGCGGTCTTCGTGATGCGCCGGCGGAAGGAGAGCCGTCACCACTGAACGGCGCGAGCCGACGGTGGAACGTCCGTCGCCCCGGGTCCTGATCCAGGACCCGGGGCGACGCGCACACCGGACCGATGATCCGACACATCCCGTCAGCATTCATTGATCTGACGGGACCGCATGTAATGGATGGACAGAATCGTCACCCGGTCCCGGCTCCTATGAGGACGACCTCTCGGCCGGCCACTCCTTCGCTCTTCCCTGATCGCCGCCCGGGCGCCGCGCGCCTAGTGTTCCTAGCATCGCGACGAAGGGAGAACCGTGACTCCTCCCCCTCGTAAACGAGGCGGCTTCTCACCTGACCCCACGGGGTCTCATGACGGCCAAGCCCTGACCGCTGCCGAAGCAGGATCACAGGCTACTACGCAGCTTCGCGGCTCCGAATCTCAAGATGCGTTTCCCGCCAGGCCTGAAGGCCGGAATGCCCACCCAAGATCAGGGATGGGCCGGGACCACTGGCGCGTCGAGCGGACCAGATACTCGCCCTGGGGCGCGCTCGCCCTGGTACTGCTCACCGGGCTCGCCCTGGTGCGGAACGGTCCGGACCCCTCGCCGGCCCCGCCCCAACCGGTCCCCGCTGTCTCGGCCCACCGCCATCAGGCGTCCGCCGGTGCGCCTCCAGCGGACGTCACGGTGCGGGCGCCGGCCCACGCCCCCGCCTCGCGCGTGGTCATCCCCGCGATCCGGGTCGACGCGCCGCTCGTCGATGTGGACCTGGAGCCGGACGGCTCGCTCGGGACACCCCTTCCGGAGGATCCTCAGCTCGTCGGGTCGACACCATGGCGGGACCTGCGGTGTTCCACGACCTCGGTTCGCTGAGGAAGGGCAACCGGATCGAGGTGCCACGCCACGACGGCCGGGTCGCGGTGTTCGAGGTCTACGGGGTAGAGGTGCTCTCCACAGCCGACTTCCCCGGCGACCGGGTGTACCGCGACACCGGCAGGGCGGAGCTGCGGCTCATCACCCACGGCGGCTGCACGACACCCGACGGCCCCGACGGCCCCGACGGCAGTGTCGTCGTCTTCGCCCGCCTGGCCGCGACCCTCTGATACCGGGCCGAGCAGCCCGCCGCCGCGCGTTCAGCCGCGGTGCGGCACCGTGATCCGGCGGCCGTCGTCGGGAGCGGCGTCCTGCGCTCCGGAGCGCTTTGCACCCAATGGAGGGAGCGCACCCGTGGTAACCGGCGGCTCCGGACCCGGCAGCGGGGCAGCCCGGGTCGGGGGTGGCGGCGGGAGCGGCTAACCTCACTGCCGTGACAGAGCAGCAGCCCCACCAGTTCGAACGTGGCACAGACGGTCCGAAGGTGATCGTCGCGGGCCTCGACGGGTCCGATTCCTCGATGCGCGCCGCCGCGTACGCCGCCGGGCTGGCCCGCCGGCAGCGCGCCTTGCTCGCCCTCGTCTATGTGCAGCCCGTGATGCCCGCGGGTGCCGCGCTCGGCGCCCCGGTCGCCGACACGACCGGCGAGGTCGCGGAGGGTCTGGTGAGCGAGATCCGTGCGGCGACCGAGCGGCTGAAGGACATATGGGATGTGCGCTGGGAGTTCCACACCTTCCGCGGTGATCCGTACAACGGGCTGGTCACCGCGGCCGACGAACTCAAGGCGGACGCCGTGGTGGTGGGCGCGTCGGAGTCGGCGGGGCACCGGTTCATCGGTTCGGTGGCGATCCGGCTGGTGAAGGCGGGGCGCTGGCCCGTCACCGTCGTTCCGTAACCGGCCGACGATGTCGGGGCGGCCCCCGCCTTCCGGGCCGTCAGGCGTTCTTCTCGATGGACTTCTGGAACTCCCGGGCCATTTGGTCCAGCCCCTTGGAGCGCCACTCGGTCCAGAACGGCTTCCACTCGCCGATCTTCTTGCGGCCGCTGACGATGTCGTTGACCAGGTCCGTGGCCTCGGTCGACATGCGCCCGTAGTGCTCGGTGTACGCGTCGGAGTAGTGGCCCACCGTCGGGTTGGCGATGGCGGTCTCGATGAGCTTCTGCTCGACGGCGTACATCGCCTTCACGTCCTCGGGGCCGTGGGTGCCGGGAAAGGCCGAGGGCAGCAGCGCGAACGGTGCGGTCGTCGCGGTCGCCAGTCCGCTGTAGAACCCCTCGACCTGCTGCTTCCCCTTCTTGGTGCGCTGCGGGAAGCCCTGCTCGTCGTACGTGAAGTCGGCTCCCTCGGTGCCGAACTCCAGGAGCTCGCGCTCCTTGCTGCCGAACGGCGCAGCGAGGTAGTTCAGCACGCCGAGCAGCATCCGTACCCGCTTCTCGCTGCCCTTCTTGATCGCGGTGTAGCCGATCGTGCCCAGGTGGTAGTGGTGGTTCGGCCGGCGGCCGCCCGCGGCGAACGGGATCAGGATCTCCGCCGCGAGCGACGGGTCGTTGGTACGGAGGTTGGCACGGGCGCCGGACGGATTGGCGAACACCGTGGCGCCGATGGATCCCTGCGCCATCTTCAGATAGGCGTCGGCCATCTTCGGGTCGCCGGGGTAGAAGACACCGGCCTGCTTGAGTTTGAGCACGAAGTCGAGTGCCGCCAGGTACTCGTCGGTCTCCTGCCAGAAGGTGAGCGAGCCGTCCTTGTTCTGCCGCCACTTGTTCGGGGTGCCGAAGCACTGGCTCATCACGCTGACGGCATTGACATAGATCGGTTCCAGCGCCCAGACCTTGCCGCCGGTGACCTCCTTGCACTTGGCCAGGAACTCGTCCGGGCTGCTCGCGGACAGGCCACCCGCCTTCTCCCAGACCTTGGGGTTGCCGGCGTAGACCTGGCCGAACGCAGGATAGGGGCTCGGCGCGCCCCAGATCTTGCCGTTGACCACGGCGGTCTTCCAGTGTGCGGGGGTCATCGCGGCGAGGTTCGGGTAGTCCTTGACCGCGTCACCCGAGACGTACTCGGTGATGTCGGCGCACTTCGATTCCAGCAGCTGGGCAATGTGCTGGATGCCCTGGTTGGGCGGTATCCACATCAGGTCGGGCAGGTCCCCGCCGGCGACGGTGGCGGAGAACTTCTCCTCGTACCCGGGATCCGTGCCGAGGATCGCGGAGAGGTCGACGCCGAGCTCCTTGTTGATCTTCTGCCAGTGCTCGTTGGACCCTTTGGGGAGCGGCGGCTGGGTCCAGATCTCGGTGAGCAGGGTGACCTTCGAGCCGTCACCGGGGGCCTTGGGGACGCTCTGGATCAGCTCCTTGGGGTACGAGAGGTAGCCCGCGGAGAGGCCCTTCGCATTGGCCGGCAGATCGGGTGTGATCTTGGTGAAGGGGACGTACGCGGGAAGCTTCACCTTTGCCGAGGCGGCTTCGGTCCGGTGGCCGGTGGACGAACCGCAGCCGGTGAGCGCGGTGGCGGCGGCGCCCGCCGCGACGGCGGTGCTCAGGCCGAGGAAAGTGCGTCGGGACATGCCGGTCATGGAAATCTCCGCAACAGGGTGAGAGGGGGGACGGGTGAGGGGAAGGACGGCGAGGAGCGGGCGTGGGTCAGCCCTTGATCGCGCCGGTGAGCACGCCCTTGGTGAAGTACTTCTGGAGGAACGGGTAGAGCAGCAGAATCGGGATCAGCGCGATCATGACGACAGCCATGGAGATCGACTGCTGAGGCGGCAGATGGGCCACGCCGAGCTGGTCGGCCGCCATCTGCTTGTTCTGCACCACATAGGTCCGCAGCAGCAGCTGGACCGGCCACTTCCCGGAGTCGTTGAGGTAGAGCATCGCGTTGAAGAACGCGTTCCAGTACGTCACCGCATAGAAGAGCCCGACGACGGCGATGACGCCTTTGGAGAGCGGCAGCACGATCCGGGTGAGGATCCGCCAGTCGCCCGCACCGTCGATCCGGGCCGCCTGGTAGAGCTCGTCGGGGATGTTCATGAAGAACGCCCGCATCACCACCAGGTTGAAGGCGTTGACCAGGCCCGGCAGGATCAGCGCCCAGTAGGAATCGAGCAGACCGAGCTCCCTGACCAGGACGTACATCGGAATCATGCCGGGGGCGAAGAGCAGCGTGAACAGGACGAGCAGCAGGACGGGTTTGCTGCCGGGGACGCCTCGCTTGCTCAGCGCGTAGGCCAGGGCGATGGTCGTCAGGAGGGAGAGTGCCGTGCCGACGCCGGTGATCAGGACGCTGACCGTGACGGCGCGGGTGACCAGTCCGCCGGACAGGATCGTGCGGTAGGCCTGCAAGGTCGGCTCGGTCGGGAAGAGGACATACCCGCCGGCGGCCGTGATCTCCTCGCGGGAGGCGAGACTGGTGGAGAGCACGATGAGGAACGGCACTGTCATCACAGCGACGATGACAGTGATCACGACGGCCTTGGCGGCCGAGCCGAGCCGGGTGGGCGGCTCCTCCCAGGCGGCCCGGCGGTCCGTGGTCCTGGGCTTCGACAAGGGCAGTCCGATGCTCATCTGCTGTACACCCCTTGCTCTCCGAATGCGTGAGCCAGCCGGTTGGCGCCCCAGATCATCAGTGCGCCGACCACGCCCTTGACCAGGCCGGCGGCGGCGCCGATGCCCCAGTCGCCGTAGACAACGCCGTGGTAGTAGACGTAGGTGTCGAGCACCTCGGCGGCCCGGGCGCCGACCGCGTCGCGCTGCAGCAGGAACTGTTCGAAGCCGACGGACAGTACGTCGCCGAGGCGCAGCACCAGCAGCATGATCGTGACTCCGCGGACGGCGGGCAGCGTGACATGCCACATGCGCCGCCAGGGTCCGGCACCGTCCACGGCGGCCGATTCGTACAGGCTCTGGTCGACGTTGGCGAGCGCCGCCAGATAAATGATCATGCCCCAGCCGATGTCCTTCCAGATCACCTGTGCGGTGATCAGCACGGGGAAGGTGCCGGGGTCGGTCATCACGTCGAGGGCCGAAAGGCCATGGTCACGAAGGAAGTTGCTGATCAGTCCGGCGCCGCCGACCACTTGCTGGAAGAGGGCGACGACCAGCACCCAGGAGATGAAGTGCGGAAGGTAGACGACACTCTGCACGAACCTCTTGACGCGGCTGCTGACCAGGCTGTTGATGAGCAGGGCGAGGGCCAGCGGGGCCGGAAAGAAGAAGATCAGTTGCAACGCGGCGAAGGCGAGGGTGTTGCGTACGGCCTCCCAGAACGCCGGATCCGAGAACATCTCCTGGAAGTTGGCCAGGCCCACCAGGGGGCTGTCCTTGAAGCCGATGAACGGCTGGTAGTCCTGGAAGGCGACGATGTTGCCCAGCATCGGCACGTAGAAGAAGACGGCGAAGAAGAGCAGGCCCGGGGCCATCAGGGCGAGCATCACCCAGTTGTTGCGCAGCCGGACCCGCACGGGTACGCGCCGCAGCGGGGGCCGACCGCTCTCGGCCCTGGGCTCGGGTGGGGACGCGGCCCGTGGGCTGCGTGCTGTTGCAGCGGATGTCACACGTACTCCCTGGCCTGACGGCTCGACGAATTTAGAAACCAACTTTCCGAAAAGAGTGGCCACATCATCGAAGCGTCACGCCAGTAGGTCAACAGCCAATTAGTCCTGGGCAGTTGGACTTTTCTGCACGGCGTGATCGATGCGTTCCAATGCCAGCCGGGCTGCCCCGATTGCAGTTGATTCCTCGCCCAGTGCGGAGTTCCGCACGGATGGCGCATTCGGGCAGCGGCCCGCCAGCTCCGCGGCGAACGGCTCGCTTAGCAGCGCGCCGGCCCGGGAGATGCCGCCGCCCAGCACCACCAGTTCCGGATCGAGCGCGGCAACGTGGGGCGCCAGACATTCGGCGAGCGACTCGGCGAAGGCGCGCAGGGCGTACCGTGCGCCGCCGTCCCCGGCGGCCGCGGCCTCGACCACTGCGCGGGCGGCGCTGTTCCGGGTGGGCAGCTCGGCGCCCTGGTGTCCGGCGGCCCAGTCCAGGAGCCGTCGGTAGGCCGCCGACCAGCCGTCCGGGGGCAGCAGTTCGCCGGCTGCACCGCCGTGGCCCCGGTGCAGTCTGCCGTGCAGCCACAGGCCGATGCCGGGGCGGTTGCCGACGTACAAATAAATGGCGTCCCGTACGCCGACGGCCACTCCCCCGGCGCATTCGGCGAGCGTCGCAAGCTGGATGTCGTTGCCGACCAACACCGGCCCCGGCGCGCAGTCGGCGAGCTCGTGGCCCAGGTCGAGTCCGGTCCAGCCGGGCAGCGCGGTGCTCCGCACCACCCGGCCCGCCAGGTCCACCATGCCGCTGGTGCCGATCCCGGTGGCGAGGGGGCGGACCCCGGCGGCCTCCGGCTTGGCCAGGCAGGCCTCGATCGCCCCGCGGACGGCCTTGAGTCGTCGCCGAGCGGTCATGGCGGGGGTGACGACGACGCGCTGTGCGGCGACCGTGCGGCCGAGCAGGTCCACGGCGTGGACCAGCACCTTGTGCGCTCCGATGTCCACACCGACGACATGTCCCGCCTCGGCCCGGAAGCGGAACCGGCGGGCCGGACGGCCGACGGCGCCGCTGCTGGCCTCCAGCTCCACCAGCATGCCCTCACGCAACAACTGTGCCGTGAGGTCCTGGGCGGTCGGCCGGGACACCCCGATCAGCCCGGCGAGCTCCGGCACGGTCACCTCGTTGCGTTCCCGCATCACCCGTAGCGCGGCGGCCGTGTTCAGTCGGCGCAGCAGCGAGGCGTCCCCACCCCGGTCCATGGCCTCTCCCTTGACAGCGTGATCGAAGTCTCTCCATGGTGGCCCATGGCGATTGAGCAACTTACCTAATAAATAGCGCCCTTGAGGGAGTGCGGACATGGGTGAGCAGGGCCATCCCGAGCTGGAGTGCGGGCTCGGATCATGGGACAGCGACATGTACGGCAACCACCGGATCCTGGTACGCGCACCCTCGGGCGGCCCGGTGTTCGGGGCCGAACTGCCATGGCGTCGCCGGGATCCGGACCCCGCGGCGGTGGACGTCATCGTGCTCGCGCCGTCCGGTCGGCGGGTACGGAACACGGTACCGATCGAGGTGACGGCCGGGCACGGCCGGATCGCCTTCGAGCCGGTGGAGGGCGAGGGCGACTACGCCGTGCACTACCTGCCGTACGCGCATACCGGCCGGCCGTACTATCCGCAGGCCGCTTACCGGCAGCCGACACCGACCGCCGACCCCGGCTGGGTGCATCGGTGCGGGCTGAACCGGCCGGAGCGGGTCTGGGCGACGCTGCCTCGCGCGAAGGCGTTCCGGTACGAGGCCGTGAGCACCGTCGACTCCTTCGCGCCGATGGGATTCGCGGCCACCGCCGACGAGTGCGCGACGCTGACCGCGGCCCACCCGGACGAGCCGTTCCTGCTGTTCGGCGAGGACCGCGACCGTCCGCTGGGCCGGTACGACGGGCTGCCCGCCCGCTGGGCGTGCGCCGTGCCGTTCGCGCCGTTCTCGGGTTCGGCGGCGCGGGGCGAGTTCTATGTGCTGCAGACCGGGGTGTACGCGGTGCGGGCGCTGGGGGAGGTCCGTACCGAGGTCCGCGGGCTCCCCTTCCCGGTCCGGTCGCTGACCGCCGGCGGCATCGACGCACGCGGACTGCCGTTCGAGAATCGGATCGGCATCGGCGCGGGGCGCGTACACGTGCTCTGGTTCGGCCTGGACGTCCCCGAGGACACGGAGCCCGGTACGTACGAGGGCGAGGTCGCCGTACGCGCCGACGGCACCGGCGAGCGGGTACTGCCGCTGCGGATCACCGTGGGGCCGCGGACCGTCACCGACCACGGCGCAGGGGATCCGGCACGGCTGGCCCGGCTGCGCTGGCTGGACTCGACGCTCGGCCAGGACGACGAGGTCGTCCCGCCGTTCACCCCGGTGAAGGTGGCCGGAAGCCGGCTGGAGATCCTCGGCCGGGCGGTCGAGATCGGCCCCGACGGGCTGCCGCAGCGGCTCACCTCTTCGTTCACCTCGGCGGTGACCGGCACGGACGGGCCGGAGCGCGATCTGCTGGCCGGGCCGGTGACACTCACGGTCGACCGCCCGCTCGACCGGGTTCCGCTGACGCTGGACCGTACCGGACCGGCTCGGGTGCGCTGGTCGACCGAAGCCACCGGTCCCGGACTCCGCCTCGTCACCGAGGGTGAGTTGGAGGCCGACGGTTTCCTTGTCGTACGGACCACCGTCGAGGCCGTCGACGACCTCACCCTCGACGTACGGCTCGATGTGCCGGTCGTTGCCGAGATCGCCCGGTACGCGATGGGGCTCGGACTGCCGGGGCAGGTCTGCCCGGAGACGTACGACTGGAAGTGGGACACCCCCACGCGCAATCAGGACTCCCTCTGGCTCGGTTCCCCCTCGGCCGGCATCCAGGTGTCGCTGCGCGACGAGCACTATGCGCGGCCGCTGAACACCAACTACTACCGCGAGAAGCCTCTCGTCGCGCCGCGTTCCTGGGCGGGGGACGGGCACGGCGGCATCCGGCTGCGCACCGCGGACGGAGTGCGGACGGTGACCGCGTACAGCGGCCCGCTGAGGATCGCCGCCGGGGAGCGCCGCTGCTTCGAACTGCGCCTCCTGCTCACGCCGTTCAAGCCGATCCGGGTACGACGCCAACTCTCCGAGCGCTACTTCCACGCATACGCCTCCCCGGCCGAGGTCGCCGCCTACGGCGCGAACGTCGTCAACCTCCACCACGCCACCCCGCCCAACCCGTACCTGAACGACCCGCTGCTCGCCGCCGATGTGCTCCAGGAGTACACCGCCGAGGCGCACCGGCTGGGCATCCGCGTCAAGGTGTACGACACGGTGCGCGAACTTACCCGGTACAACCCGGAGTTGCCCGTCCTGGCATCCCTCGGAAGCGAAGTGCTGGCGCCGGGGCCCGGCGGTGGACACGCCTGGCTGCACGAGCATCTGGGCACGGACTACGTCCCCGGCTGGGTGGCACCCGATGTCGCCGATGTGGCCGTCGTGACCTCGGGCGACTCGCGGTGGCACAACTCCTATGTGTGCGGCATCGACCGGCTGCGCCGCCGGATCGGGGTCGACGGCCTCTATCTCGACGATGTGGCGTACGACCGGACCACCATGAAGCGCGTACGCAAGACCCTGGCCCGCTCCGGCGACACGGCGCCCCTGATCGATCTGCACTCCTGCAACCAGTACCGGGAGCCGGACGGCTTCGCGTCCAGCGCCAATCTGTACGCGGAACTGATGCCGTACACCGACCGGCTCTGGCTGGGCGAGCTGTTCGACTACGAGGGGACCGATCCCGCGTACTGGCTGGTGGAGTTGTCAGGCATCCCGTTCGGGCTGATGGGCGAGATGCTGGAGGGCGGCGGCAACCCGTGGCGGGGCCTGGTCTTCGGGATGACGGCGCGCGCCCCGATGACCGATGTGCGTCCGATGTGGCGAGCCTTCGACGAACTACGTCTGCCCGACGCCGAGTTCACCGGCTGGTGGGCGGACGAACCCTCCGTGGCCACGGGCCGGGACGATGTCCTCGCCTCCACCTGGGAGGGACCCGGTGGGACGGTGACCGCGGTCGCGTCATGGGCGGCGGAACCGGTGGGGTGTGTCCTGACTGACGCCGACGGCCCGGTGGCGGCGTATGCGCCCGCGATCGAGGGATTCCAGCCGGAACGCTCCTTCGCGGCGGGTGAGCGGGTGCCGGTGGCGCCGGGACGCGGCTGGCTGCTGTCCGTACGGCCGGCTCCGGTGCCCCGCTGACCGGCCCGTCCTCGGCCGCGGCGGCCGAGGACGGGCCGGGGGTCTGCCGAAGAAGGCCCTGAGCCCGCTCGGCGTGCGCCCGACCGTTCACCGCACCATTCGCCGCTCTGTGCGACCGCTCGTCGCACGCCTCGGTGCATCTGCTGTTCGTCTCGGCGCGAATGCGTTCGTATACGGCGCAGGCAGCGGCGCGGCGGCAGGGGCCTCCGCGGGAAAGGGCGTGCACGATGACCACGACGACGACCGATGAGCAGGCCCTGGCGAAGTTGCAGCGCGAACACGGCCCCGCGCTCCTGCACTTCCTGCTCGGTCTGACCTTCGGCGACCGGCAGCGGGCCGAGGACCTCCTCCAGGAGACGCTGGTACGGGCCTGGCAGCACCCGGAGGCGTTCGACGGTCCGTACGACTCGATGAGGCCCTGGCTCTTCACCGTCGCCCGGCGCCTCGCGATCGACGCGCGCAGGTCCCGGCAGGCCCGGCCGGCCGAGGTCGGCGACATCGCGCTGGAGAGCGCCCCGGACCGGGAGGACACCACGGAGTCCACCGTCGCCGCGCTCGATGTGCGCGAGGCGGTGCGCACGCTCAGCCCCGAGCACCGGGCGGTGCTGGTGCAGATATATTTCCGCGGGCTGAGCGTGGGCGAGACGGCGCAGGTGCTCGGCATACCGGCGGGCACGGTCAAGTCCCGCTCGTACTACGCGCTGCGCCTGCTCTCCCGTAATCTGCCCGGCTACTCCCCGAGCAGGTCCTCCTCGCTGACCAGGCCGAGCAGGGCCGCGGCCTCCGCGACCTCCACATAGTCGGCGGCGCAGCCGTCGCACTCCCGCAGATGGTGGCAGACGCGGCGGGTCTCCCCGGGCGTGAGCGCGTCGAGAACATAGGCGCCGAGCAGCTGCCGCACATGCGGGCCCTCCCCGGGATCGGCGGTCATCGCAACCTCATGTCTGTTCTGTGACGGATCCGGTCCGACGGATCCTGTCCTTCTGGCCACGCGGGGCGCGCTCCCCCGGTTCAATGCTGCGTGTAGCCCGGTGCCGAGAAGAGAAAGAGGCGAGACGGGATGCGTCCGGAACGTACGGATGGAACCAGTGGGGGCGGGCTGCTGGTCCCGATGGCCTGGATGTACGCCGAGTACATCGCCGATGAACTGCTGCGGACCGGCGATCTGATGGAGCCGTCGACGCTGGAGTACCGCGCGGGGCGCGATGCGCTCGCCCTGACCATCTTTCTCTCCGACGGAGGCGTGGCCGATGCCCTGCCCGCGACCAGGATGGACGAGCTGCGGCTGCTGACCGCGTACGGGACGGCCTGGCGCATGTGGGTCTGCGAGCGGCTCGACGCACTGGCGGCGGCTCCGGCGCCGGACGGTGAGCGGGACGGACCGGACCCCGATCTGGCGCTGGCCCGCGTCGCGTGGCGGTGGCTGGAGGAGACCGAGCTGCTCGCGGCCGACCTCGATGCGATCGGTCCGGCGCCGTGGGAGCCGGTCGATCTCGAGGAGGATCTGGAGTGGCCGCAGGACACGGCCCAGGTGTGGACGCCGGCCTGGCAGCTGGGGCTGCCGCTGGGACATCTGGCGATCCACCTGTACTGACCGCTGCCCGCCCGGCGGGTGCCGCCCGTGGCGGCGGTCATGAACCGTGCACCCCGGCGCGGTACTTCGGCAGCCGCACCGTGATCTTCATTCCTGCGCCGATCCCCGTCTCGATGACGAGCCCGTAGTCGTCGCCGTACACCTGGCGCAGCCGCTCGTCGACGTTGAGCAGGCCGATCCCGGTGGAGGTACCGCCCTCGCCGCGCAGGATCTGCCGGAGTCGTTCGGGATCCATGCCGGTGCCGTCGTCCTCGATGACGACTACCGCCTCGGAGCCCGCGTCCAGGGCGCTGATGGTGATGCGGATCGGGCTCTCCCCTGCTCGCGCGGAGTTGAGATCTCGGGGAAGGGTGACGGCGCCTTCGAGGCCGTGCTTGACCGCGTTCTCGACGAGCGGCTGGAGACAGAGGAACGGCAGGGCGACGGGCAGCACTTCGGGGGCGACCTGGAGTCTGACCGAGAGCCGCTTGCCGAAGCGGGCCCGCACGAGCGCCAGATACTGATCGATGGAGTGCAACTCGTCGGCGAGGGTGGTGAAGTCGCCGTGGCTGCGGAACGAGTAGCGCGTGAAGTCGGCGAACTCCAGCAGCAGCTCGCGGGCCTGCTCGGGGTCGGTTCGGACGAACGACGCGATGGCAGCGAGCGAGTTGAAGATGAAGTGCGGGGATATCTGGGCGCGCAGGACCCTGATCTCGGCCTCGATGAGCTGGGTCCGGGACCGGTCGAGTTCGGCGAGTTCCAGCTGTACGCAGACCCAGCGGGCGACCTCTCCGGCCGCCCTCGCCAGCACCGCGGACTCGCGCGGGGCGTAGGCGATCAGGGTGCCGAGGACCCGGTGGTCGACGGTCAGCGGTACGGCGACGGCCCAGCGCAGGGGGCAGTCGAGGTCGTCGCAGTCGCTGTGGAAGGCGGTGTCCCTGCCGCTGGCGAGGAGGCCCCGCACCTGGTCCATGACGTGCTTGCCGTGGTGGTCGCCCTCGCCGTCCCAGACGAGCACCCGGTCCCGGTCGGTGAGGCATAGTGCGTCGGTGCCGAGCAGGGAGCGCAGTCTGCGGGCGGACCTGCGGGCGCTCTCCTCGGTGAGTCCGGCGCGCAGCGGGGGCGCGGCGAGCGAAGCGGTGTGCAGGGTCTCGAAGGTGGCGTGCTCGACGGGGGTGCCGACGTCGCTGGTGCGTACGGGGCGGGCGGTACGGCGGCCGAGCAGAAAGCCGCCGCCGACCAGCAGGAGTACGAGCAGGACGAGTACGGCGTATCCGGCCCCGGTCATGGCTGTCCCCCCGTCCTCGCGGCCCCCGGCGCACCGCGTCCCTCAGCCATCGCGGCCCCGGTCATCGGTGTCTGCCGGGCATCAGCGCTTCCGGCAGGTGGAAACGCGTCATCGCGGCGTTCGTCCCGGGCGGTATGCGGCCGGGCGTGGCCAGCGACACCAGAACCATCGCGAGGAATCCGACCGGCACCGACCAGACGGCGGGCCAGGCGAGCAGCGTGTGCGGCCATCCCGGCGGACGCACCGCACCACTGACGGTGATGGCGACGGACAGGAACGCCGAGCCGCCACCGAGCAGCAGTCCGGCGATCGCGCCGGGCGGGGTGAGCCGCCGCCACCAGATGCCGAGGACCAGCAGTGGGCAGAACGACGACGCCGATACGGCGAACGCCATCCCCACCGAATCCGCCACCGGCACCCGGCTGACCATCAGCGAGCCGGCCAGCGGGACACACATGGCGAGCACGGTGGCCAGCCGGAAGTGCCGCACCCCGCGCGACGGCAGGACGTCCTGGGTGATGACTCCGGCGACGGCCATGGTGAGTCCGGAGGCGGTCGACAGGAACGCGGCGAACGCGCCGCCCGCGATGAGCGCGCCGAGCAGATCCCCGCCGAGGCCGCCGATGACCCGCTCGGGCAGCAGCAGCACAGCCGCGTCCGCGTCCCCGCCGTGGATCAGCTCGGGGGCGTACACCCTGCCGAGCGCTCCGTAGACGGGCGGCAGCAGATAGAACACGCCGATGAGGGCGAGCACGACGACGGTGGTGCGGCGGGCGTCACGGCCGTTGGGGCTGGTGTAGAAGCGGACGACGACGTGCGGCAGCCCCATGGTGCCCAGGAACGTCGCGATGATCAGCCCGTACGTGGCGTACAGCGGATGGTCGGCGCGGAAGACGGACAGCTGCTCGTCGAAGGTGCCCCGGGGATGCCCGCTGCCGTGCCAGGCCAGCACCAGGAAGATCGCGGGGACCAGGAGCGCGGTCAGCTTCAGCCAGTACTGGAAGACCTGCACGAAGGTGATGGACCGCATGCCGCCCGCGGCGACGGCTGTCACGACGACCGACGCGACGAGCACATCGCCGAGCCAGCCGGGCGCCCCGGTCAGGATTTTCAGGGTGAGCCCGGCGCCCTGGAGCTGCGGTACGAGATAGAGCCAGCCCGCCCCGACGACGAGGACGCTCACCAGCCTTCGCACCTGCCGCGATTCGAGCCTTCCCTCGGCGAAGTCGGGCAGGGTGTACGCCCCGGAGCGGCGCAGCGGCGCGGCGACGAACACCAGCAGCAGCAGATAGCCGGCGGTGTAGCCGACCGGGTACCAGAGCATGTCGGGGCCGTGCACGAGCACCAGGCCCGCGATGCCGAGGAAGGAGGCGGCGGAGAGGTATTCGCCGCTGATCGCGGCGGCGTTGAGCCGGGGTCGGACGGTGCGGGAGGCGACGTAGAAGTCCGAGGTGGTGCGGGAGATGCGCAGCCCGAAACCGCCGACGAGGAGGGTGGTGAGAACGACGGCGGCCACGGCCACCACCGCGTACGTCCGGCTCACTGTGCGGGGCGGCCTTCCACGAGCCGCGCGAAGTCGCGCTCGTTGCGCTCGGCCCGCCGCACGTACCACCAGGCGATCAGGGTCAGCGGCGGATAGGCGGCGAAGCCGAGGACCGCCCATACGACGGCGGCGCTGTGCAGGGCCTCGAAGACCAGCGGGAGCGTTCCGACAACCACGGCGAGGACGCTGAAGGCGGTGAGTCCGGCGCGCAGCTGACTGCGCATCAGTGAACGGACGTAGGCGCCACCGAGAGCGGTCTGCTCGTCGATCTCCGACTGGGTGCGGTAGCGCGGCAGCGGGCGCACCCGCCGGGGCTCCCCCGTCACCACTTCACGCCGGGGCGTCGACTCTGCGGACATGGGCCCGGAGTGTACGCAGCCGGGGGCGCTCTGGGAAGGGTTCGAACCCGGGTAGGCCCTGGTCAGCGGCCGGTCCGCCGCATCAGCAGGTCGCGCAGCGCGCGGGTGTGGCGTCGGCTCACGGCAAGCTCCGCGGTGCCGATGCGGACGCTCATGGTGCCCGCGTCGAGCCGCAGTTCGTCGATGCGGGCGAGGGAGACGAGATGGCGGCGGTGGATGCGTACGAAGCCGCGCGAACGCCAGCGCTCCTCAAGGGTGGTGAGGGGAATACGGACGAGGTGGCTGCCGGTGGCGGTGTACAGCCGCGCGTAGTCGCCCTGGGCTTCGGCGTATGCGATGTCGTCGACCGGGACGAACCGGATGACTCCGCCGAGTTCGACGGGTATCTGGTCGGCCGCGGTGTCGTGGACGGACGCGGAGTGGACAGGCGTGGAGTGCATGGGTGCGGAGCGGTCGCCGAGCTGTTCCGCGACGCGGCGCACGGCTTCGGAGAGCCGTTCGCGGCGCACGGGCTTGAGGACGTAGTCGACGGCTTTGAGGTCGAACGCGTGGACGGCAAAGCCTTCGTGGGCGGTGACGAAGACGATGAGCGGGGGCGCGGCGAACCCGGCCAGCAACTGGGCGACATCGAGTCCGGTGAGGCCCGCCATGTGGATGTCGAGGAAGACGACATCGATGGCGGACGGGTCGTCAGGTCCCGCGTCGACGGCGCTGCCGATCCGGCGCAGTGCCTCGGTGGCCCCGGTGGCGCCCTCGGCGCTGCGGATGCGCGGATCGGCGCGAAGGAGGTAGAGCAGCTCCTCCAGGGCGGGTGCTTCGTCGTCGACGGCCAGTACGCGCAGCATGAGGCCGGAGTGTAGAGCGTGTCCGGTGGAGTTGGCTTGAGTGATTCGCGGGCCGGGTCCGTACCAGACGGCATGCGCACCCCGGAACCTCATCGCAATGTCGGCGCCTATGCACTGGGCGTGCTCGGCGCTGCCGATGCCTTCCGCTTCGAGGAGCATCTGGCCCAGTGTCCCCTGTGCGAGATCAGGGCGGCGGAGTTCGGCGCGGTGACCGAGGTGCTCGCGGAGCATGCGCGGCGGACGCCGCCGGGGGTGGATCCGGTGGTTCGGGCGGGCCCGGAGTTGATGCGGCGTGCGGTGGGTGCGGTGGTGGCCGCGCGGCGCAGGAGCCGCAGGCGACGGCTGGCGCTGGTGGCGGCGGCGGTGGTCCTCGCGGTGGGCGGGCCGCTCGTGGTGGTCGGTGGATCGGACGGGCCGCCGGGGCAGGCGCAGGTGCAGCGGTGGGCGGCGGCCGACCGGTCCACGGGGATGGCTGCCGTGGTGACGACCGGGGCGAAGGAGTGGGGCACGGATGTCGGCCTGGAGGTGTCGCGCGCGCCGTTGGCGGGGGTGTGCGCACTGGTCGCGGTGGGGCGGGACGGCAACGAGGAGACGGTCACCACCTGGTCGGTGGCCGACCCGGACGAGAAGCCGCTGTCGATGCAGGGCGGGGCTGCGTTGCACCCGGCCGCCATCGACCGTTTCGAGATCCGTGCGGCGGACGGACGGCGGCTGCTGCAACTGACCCGCTGAGGGCCGGCGGTGAGCACGGCGGTGCGCTATTTGAGCAGCTTCGAGAGCCGGCGGTCGGCGAGCGGTTTGCCGCCCGTCTGGCAGGTCGGGCAGTACTGCAGTGACGAGTCGCTGAACGAGACCTCCCGGATGGTGTCCCCGCAGACCGGGCAGGGTTCGCCGGTGCGGCCGTGGACGCGGAGCCCGCTCTTCTTCTCCGCCTTCAGCTTTCCGGCCGCCACGCCGCTGGAGCGTGCCACAGCGTCGTGGAGCGTGGTGCGCAGCGCGGCGTGCAGCCGGGTGGTCTCGTCGTCGGTGAGGCTCGCGGCCAGTTTGAACGGTGACATCTTCGCGGCGTGCAGGATCTCGTCGCTGTAGGCGTTGCCGATGCCCGCGATCAGCGATTGGTCGCGCAGAGCTCCCTTGATCCGACGGCGTTCCCCGGCGAGCAGCGCGGCGAACGCGTCACGGTCGAAGGCGTCGTCGAGCGGATCGGGCCCCAGGCGGACGATGCCGGGCACCTCGGCCGGGTCGCGCACCAGATACACGGCGAGGCGTTTGGTGGTGCCCGCCTCGGTGAGGTCGAAGCCGTCGCCACCGGTGAGTACGGTGCGCAGCGCCAGGGGTCCCTTGCCGGGGCGCGGCGGGGTGGCGGGGAAGCTGTCCTTCCAGTGCAGCCAGCCGGCCCGGGCGAGATGGGCGACCAGGTGCAGCGGGCCGACGCCGATGTCCAGGAACTTGCCGTGCCGCGCGACGCCGGTGACGGTGAGGCCTTCCAGGGCGGTGAGCGGTGGGTCGTAGGTCTTGAGCACGCTGACGGCGAGCGGCAGGACGCGGGCGATCTCCTTGCCGACCAGGTTTTCGTCGAGGAAGACCCGCAGGGCCTCGACCTCCGGTAGTTCGGGCATGGTTCCCAGGGTGCCGCACCCGACGGGCCCGTGCCTATCGAAGTCCGTACACCCGCTCGGCGGTGGTCGCGAAGACCGCCGTCCGCTCGTCCTCGGAAAGGTCTTCGGTGAGGGTGCGGGCCGCGTCGACGACTTCCGCGTAACTCGCCGCGAGCCGGCAGACCGGCCAGTCGGAGCCGAACATCAGCCGGTCGGGCCCGAACGCGTCGAGAACGGTGTCGGCGTACGGGCGGAGGTCGTCGACCGTCCAGGAGCGCAGGTCGGCCTCGGTGACCAGGCCGGAGAGTTTGCAGACGGTGTTGGGGTGGTCGGCCAGGGCCTTGAGGTCGGCCGCCCAGGGGTGCAGGCTCCGGGTGGCGATGGGCGGCTTGCCGGCATGGTCGAGTACGAAGGTGAGTTCGGGCAGCAGGGCGGCGGCCGAGACGGTGGCGGGCAGCTGATGGGACTGGACCACCAGGTCGTAGACGAGTCCGGCGGCGGCCACGGCGGACAGCCCGCGGCGGACGTCGGGGCGCAGCAGCCACTCGGGGTCGGGTTCGCCCTGGACCTGGTGGCGGATGGCGACGAGCCGGTCGCCGCCGGGGAGTTCACGCAGCGCGGCAAGCGTGTCGGCGATGTCGGGCGCGGTGAGGTCGGTCCAGCCGACGACGCCCGCGACGAGGTCGTTGCCGTCGGCGAGGGCGAGGAACTCGGGGCTCTCCTCGGGGACGGTGACGGTCTGGACGAGGACGGTGGCGTACACCCCGGCGGCGCGGGCCTCGGGCTCCAGGTCGGCGAGGGTGAACGTGCGGGCGAGCGGGGCCAGTTCGTCCCCGGTGATCCACTCCTGGTCGCGTACCGCCAGGTCCCATACGTGGTGGTGGGCGTCGACGATCCGTTCCCGGCCGGTCATGTCACAGCTCCCAGGCGACGGGGAGACCGGCTGCGGCGCCGTCCGACGAGTAGTCGTGCGCGACATCGAGGAGCTCGTCCATCCGGGCCTGCCAGGCGACGTTGACGGGCAGCTGCTCGAGTTCCGCGAGGAGCCGGACGTAGTCCGCGCACTCGATGACGTGGAAGAGGTCGGTGCCGCTGCGCCAGATCGTCCACGAGGTGGCGCCCGCCGCCCGGATCGCGGTGGTGAGTTCCGCGGGGACTTCACGGTGCGCTGCCTCGTACTCCTCGATGCGGTCGGCGCGGACCTTGGTGTGCAGGGCGATCCTCATGATCAGCGTCCGTCCTCGTCGAGCGGGTCCTCGGTGAGCAGGCCCTCGGCGCGCAGGTCGTCCCAGACGGCGTCCGGGATCTCGCGGGAGAGCAGGTCGGCGGCGTCGTGCATCTCGTCCGGCGAGCGGGTGCCGACGAGCACCGAGGCGACGGCCGGGTGAGCGAGCGGGTAGTGCAGCGCGGCGGCGCGCAGCGGTACGCCGTGCGCCTCGGTGACGGCTTTGATGCGCAGGGCCCGGTCGAGCAAGGTGATCGGGGCGGCAGCGTAGTCGTAGGTCGCGCCGGGGCGCGGGTCGGCGAGCAGCCCGGAGTTGAAGACCCCGCCGATGACGACGGAGCGGCCGCGGGCGGCTGCTTCGGGCAGCAGCTCGGCCAGCGCGGACTGGTCGAGGAGGGTGTAGCGACCGGCGCAGAGCACGGCGTCGACGTCGGTGTCGCGCAGGAAGCGGGTGAGCATTGCGGTCTGGTTCATGCCCGCGCCGATGGCGCCGACAACACCTTCCGCGCGCAGCTTCTCCAGGGCCGGATAGGCCGTGCCGAAGGCTGCCTCGGCGTGGTCGTCCGGGTCGTGCAGATAGGCGATGTCGATCCGGTCGAGGCCGAGCCGTTCGAGGCTGTCCTCGATGCTGCGTCGTACACCGTCGGCGCTGAAGTCCCAGCGGCGTCGGTGGGTGGCCCTTACGGCGAATCCTTCGGAGAGACCGTCGTCCGGGGCCGGCGCGCCGGCCGGCAGGGGGTCGAGCACCCGTCCGACCTTGGTGGACACCACATACGTGTCGCGGGGCCGGTGGCGCAGGGCCTCGCCGAGCCTGCGTTCGGAGAGGCCGAGCCCGTAGTGCGGTGCCGTGTCGAAGTAGCGGACGCCCTCGTCCCAGGCGGCGTCCACGGCGGCGGCGGCCTGCGCGGGATCGACCTCGTGGAAGAGATTGCCGATGCCGGCCGCCCCGAAGGACAGCTCGGTCACCTCGACCGCACTGCTTCCCACCCTGTTTCGCCGCATGCCGTTGCCGCCCTCCCCGATGATCGCTGTTTCTGCACAACGAATATTCATCGGATCACTTGGGCACGTCAACTCCCCGAACGCCACCACGTGCCGCTTGTGCGAGGAAATTTGTCCGACCTATAGATGGACGCCTTCCGACAGCCGGGCGCCCTGGTCCGCCGGCATCAGGGCGAGCAGCTCGCGCAGCTCGTCCTCGGCGCAGCGGGCCAGCCGCTCCAGGTCCGGGACCGCTTTGCCGTCGGCAACCAGACCGATGTGCACCCGGCCGCTGTACGTGGACAGGGCGACAGCCAGGGACTGGCCGCGGGCCAGCGGCGCCATCGGATAGACGGCCTGCAGCGGGCAACCGCCGAGCGAGAGCGCCGAGCGCGGCAGCGGCACACTGGTGACCAGCACGTCGAAGAGCATCCGGGCCGCGCTGCCCGCCAGCGGGGCACCGAAGCGATGCGCCAGCGAAGGCAGTTGATCGGCGAGTACGGCGACCGCACCCGCGCCCCGCAGCGGTCCGGCGGCCTTGTTGCGGTCCATGGCCGTACGGACGGCGCGCAGCCGGTTCCACGGGTCGGCCTCGGAGACGGGGAGGCCCAGCAGATAGGCGGAGAGCCGGTTCCCGGTGGCGGCGGTGGCACCGGGCCTGCGCCGGGAGACGGGGACGAGGGCGCGCGGGTCGGCGTCGGGCAGCTGGTCGCCGCGCTCCAGCATCCAGCGGCGGAGCGCCCCGGCGACGACCCCGAGCAGGACGTCATTGGTGGTGCCGCCCACGATCCGGCGGATCCGGCGGACGGCCTCGGCGTCCAGGTCGGTGGTGGCCAGGCGCCGGGTGCCGCTGGAGGTCGCGGTGAGTGCGGGGGCGCCGCGCAGATCGAGGCGGCTGGCCCGCACGACGGAAGCGCCGACACCGAACGCCCGGCCGAGATCCTCGATCCGGCCCAGCGCGAAGCCGGCCACCTGGCGTGGCCCGGGCATCCAGGAGCGGGGCGGGACCGGGCGTGCCAGGCGGGTGCTCGAACCACCGCGGGAGCGGGCCCCGACGGAGGCGATCTCGTCGAAGATCCCGGCACCGATGGCGACCGCGCGCATTCCGTCGGCGAGCGCGTGATGCAGTTTCACGAGCACGGCGAAGGGGCCGTCGTCGGCGCCGCTGATGACGTACATCTGCCAGGGCGGCAGCCCGCGTTCGAGGGGCTGCTCCATCAGCTCACCGGCGAGCCGGGTGGCCCCTGCCATGAACCCGCCGCCCGCCGGGTCCACCTCGCTCCGGGGCAGCCGCACCCGCTTGACGTGCCGGTACACGTCGAACTCCTTGTCGACGGACCAGGCGGCGCCGCCGACCGGCAGCAGGACGTCCCGTACGCGCATCCGCAGCCGGGGGATCGCGGCCGCGCGGGTGCCGAGCAGCTGAAGGACCGCCCCCGCGTCGACACCTGGCGCGGAGACAGGGGGCGGCGAGAAGACGGCGAGCGCGCCGAGGTGCATCGGGTGCGCATCGGTTTCGAGGTGCCAGAAGGCCAGATCGAGAGGTGCCAGTAGCTCAGTGCCCAACGGATCCTCATGTCATCGAAGACAAAGATTGCCGGAGTCAACGACTGCCGCAGTCGCAGTCAATCCCCCTCGATCGGTTACGGTCAAGTACAGACATGTTACGTTCTGTTACTGTCCGGTAGTGTCCCCCGCTCCCTCCACCGGCCCAGCCCCTCCGCCCGACCCGTCATTCGCGCTCCGGAATGATGAATTCGCACCAGACGCACTTGCCGGTGCCGCGGGACTCCACACCCCAGGTGTCAGCCAGCCGGTCCACCAGCATCAGGCCCCGTCCGGACACCCCGGTCTCGCCCGCGTCCCGGCGTCGCGGCAGGGCGCTCGACCGGTCCTCGACATCGACCCGCAGCCGCCGCCCGGACCCGGTGAGCACCCGAACGGTGACGATCGCCCCGCCGTCCGTGTGCATCAGCGCATTGGTGATCAGCTCGTCGGCGGCCAGCTCGACCTCGTCCGCCCGTTCCTTCGCGCCCCAGGCGCGTACCGCGGCCCGGATCATGTGCCGGGACGAGCTCAGCGCCTCCGGGTCGTTCTGGGCCACGTTCTGCTGGAGCCGACCGCCCGGCTGGGGCGCGTGCGCGGCCTTGCGGCGCAGCAGCAGCAGCGCCACATCGTCCTCGCCGCCGCACTCCTCGACCTCCTCGCAGAGCTGGTCGGCCAGTTGCTGGAGGTCCTGCGGACCGTTGCGGATCATGGCGGCCAGCAACTGCATCCCCTCGTCGAGATCGGCGCCGGGCACCTCCACCAGGCCGTCGGTGTACAGCACCATCGTCTGACCCGGGTCCAGCTCCATGGTGCTGACCGGGTACTCGAGCCCTCCGAACTCGGCCGAAAGCCCCAGCGGCAGCCCGCCCTCGACGGGCATCCTGCGACAACTCCCGTCGGCGTCCCGGACCAGCGGATCGATATGACCGGCCCGGACCAGCTGTATGACTCCGGTGGTCAGGTCGAGCTCGGCGTACGTGCAGGTCGCGAAGCGGTCGGTGTCGAGTTCGTGGAGGAACGCGGAGGCCCGCGCCATGACCGTGGCCGGGCTGTGCCCCTCCGCCGCATACGCACGGAGCACGATGCGCAGCTGTCCCATGACGGCCGCCGCGTGCGTGTCGTGGCCCTGTACGTCGCCGATGACTGCGCCGACGCGGCCGCCGGGAAGCGGAATGACGTCGTACCAGTCGCCGCCGATGTCCTGCCCCTGCCGGGCCGAGCGGTACCGGACGGCGATCTGCGCGCCCGGTACCTCGGGGATCCGGCGGGGCAGCATGGCCTGCTGGAGGCCCTCGGCGAGGTCGTGCTCCTGCTCGTACAGCATGGCCCGCTGGAGGCTCTGGGCGATGGAGCTGCCGAGTGCGACCAGCAGATTGCGTTCGTCGCCCTCGAAGCCGTCCTTGTCGCTGTAGAGGAGTCCGAGTGCACCGATGGGCCGGGCCTGGGCGATCAGCGGCAGATAGGCGGCGGAGGTGATGCCGAGACCGCTGATGCGCGGCCACAGGATCGGGTACGAGGCGGCGAAGTCCTCGGCGGACACGATGAATCGAGGCCTGAGCGTACGGATCACTTCGCTCATCGGGTACGGCTCGTCCGTACGGGTGAAACGGGTACCCGGCACGAAGGACCCCGCGGGACCGTCCGCGACGAGATGGATGCGCCCGGCTTCGAGGAGCCCCACGACGAGGCTGGTCGCACCGAGGTGGGCCAGGCCCTGCGAGTTCTTCAGCACCTCGATGACGTCCTGGACGGTACGGGCATGGGCCAGGGCGGCCGTCGTGGTCTCGACCAGGCTGGTGCGGCGGTGCCGCTCCTCGTCCAGCTCCCGGCGGGCGGTGGAGTCGGCCAGTTCCTCGGTGGCGTCCCGGACAATGCCGATGATGCGATGGGGGCGGCCGGCCTCGTCGCGACGGATGAAGCCCTGGGTGTGGGTCCAGCGCAGCGTGCCGTCGCGCCGGAGTATGCGGAAGTACGCCCCGTAGTTGACCTGCCCGCGTTTGAGGGCCTCGGACACCATGGCATCGAGTCGTGCGGCCTCGTCGGTCGGTACCCGAGGACCGAGGCACTCCGGCCGGCCGTCGTATTCGTCGGCGCGCAGGTCGAACACGTCGAGCGCGGGCCGGTCCATATGCATGAGGCCGCTGTCGAGGTCCCAGTCGAAGCTGCCCATACGGTTCAGGGCGAGGCTGAGATCCGGGTGGGCGGGCCAGTCGTCCGGGAGTGACAGGGCACCCGCAACCCGATCATCCATGCGGGTCACTCTGCCATCAATTGTCCGATTCCTCGAATGATCCCGATCGCCGGACGCCAGAGGGCCCGGACACCGCTGTCATGGTCGGCCGCCCACCGCACCGTCGAAAGTTTCAATCATGCACCTGACAATGCATACGCCAAGATGGTCCAGACCTTCCGTCAATGGGCCTGGACCAGCGACAGGCGAGGTCGCCGAGCGGGCCGCTCGGCGCGGGAGGCTGCACGAGCAGGGCGCGGCACTGCCCGCGCCGCGCCCGAGCGGCGGCACGGAAGAGCGCATATCGTTCACTAGAGGTGGTGCGCCGGTGCGGCTGCAGTCCGCGCGCACAGCACCCCGGAATCCGTGGCGGACGGAGGACGGAATGTCAACGGCCAAGAATCTGCTGGACGCGCTCCCGCCCGAAGGGCGCGCGCGACTGCTCGAACAGGCGGCCCGCGAGGTGTCATTGCCCGTCGGCACCCGGATCTTCGAAGAGGGCCGAAAGGCCGACCGCTTCTGGATCATCCGATCCGGCCAGGTCGAACTCGACTTTCATGTGCCCGGCGGTCGTGCCGCGGTGATCGAAACGCTGGGCCGGGACGAACTGCTGGGCTGGTCCTGGCTGTTCCCGCCACGCATTTGGCATCTCGGCGCCGTCGCGATCTACCCGGTGGACGCCGTGGAGTTCGATGCCGCGGCCGTCTGCGCACTGTGCGACGAAGACGCCGAGTTGGGCCGCGCGCTGTACAAGTACGTCGCCGAGACCGTGGCGGCACGGCTGCGCGGGACCCGGACCCGGCTGCTCGCCCTGTACGGTCCACAGTCCGGCAACCGGGCGGGTACAGCCCATGAAGCGGACATCGGCCAGGACCTCGCGGACATCTGACCCGCCGCGCACGGTTGCACGCCACCCGTCCTTCCTCCACCCCCTGTCGGAGCGGCACACATCCCCGGCACCACTCCTTGAACACGTTCAAGAAAGGCTCTAGAGTCGGCACCGGCAACTACTTGAACACGTTCAAGACGGGGGATGTGCGGTGTCCGTACTGGTCGACCTGATCGTGATGCTGGGCATGCTGGTCGTCGTACCGGCCGGGCTGCGGCTGACCGGGGCACCCGAGCTCGACCGGATCCGCCGGCTGTGGCCGCTCTTCGCCGTCCCCGGCGCCGTCGCCCTCTGGCTGCCGCGCGGCGGACCCGCCACGATCCTCGCCGGCTGCTACGCGCTCGGGGCCGTACTCCTCGCCCTGCATGCGCCGCCCCGTCTGCTCCGCAAGGTCCGGGCTTCCGCCGCTCACCGCACCGCCGAGATCGCGCTGTTCACCGCCCTGGTCGCCCCGTCGGTCGCCGCCACCGCGCTGGTCGCCGAACGCTCCGGGCATGCCCTCTTCGGCTTCGGGCTCGGAATCCTCGCGCTGACCGTGCCGCACTTCCACTTCGCCGGGTTCGCCGCCGCACTGATCGCCGGACTCGTCTGCCGGGTCGCGGACGGCCCGGCCGGCCGGTTCGCCGCGTCGAGCGTGCCGCTGGGCACCCTGCTCGTGCTGATCGGCTACTTCATCGGCGACTGGGCCGAGCTGGCCGGGGCAGTCGTGCTGACGGCCGGGATGTGGACCGTCGCCCTGTTGACCTGGCGCACGATCCGCGGCAGCAGCCGGGACCGGACCACCCACATGCTGTTCGCCGTCTCGTCCGCCGTGCTCGTGGCGACCATGGTGCTCGCGCTGAGCTGGGCGCTCGGCGAGGCGACCGGGCTGCCCCACCCCACGTTGACCTGGATGGCCGCGACCCACGGTCTCGGCAACGCACTGGGCTTCGCGCTCTGCTCGGTGCTCGCCTGGCGAAGGCTCCAGGACCGTCCCGAACAGGCCCCACCCGAGCAGGCCCCACCCGACCGCCCTCGCACCGGGCGGCCCCCTGCCGACCCGGCGCTCACCACCTCGGTCCGCACCGACCCGCCCCTCGCCGGCCTCGCCCTCACCGGCCTCAAGGACAGGACGTCATGAGCACCCTCACCTATCCCGAGGTCGGCGCCACCCGGCTCGGCCCGCTCCCCGACGGGTACCACCATCTCCACCACCGGGTCGCGGTGGGCCGCGGCCGCGCCGACTTCGAGACTGCGGGCGCCGCCATCACCGACTGGCGCATGCATCGCACGTCGGGCGCCCGGGTTCGGGCTTCGGCAGCACGTGCCGAGGCCGGGGCCACCGTGCGGGTATCGATCGGGGTCGGCCCGTTCCGGTTCACCGCGCCGTGCGAGGTGGTCTGGACCGCGTACGAGAAGGAGCGCATCGGCTTCGCCTACGGCACACGTCCGCACCACCCCGAGTGCGGTGAGGAGTGCTTCGTGGTGGACCTGGCGAACGACGGCACCGTGTGGTTCACCGTGCTGGCGTTCTCCCGTCCGGTCGGTTGGTACACCCGGCTCGCCGGGCCGCTCGTGCCGGTGGCCCAGCGAATGTACGCGCGCCGGCTCGGCACCGCACTGCGCCGGATCGTATCGGCGAGCTGAACCGGCTCAGTCGCTCCGCAGCGCCGATACTGGACGTGATGGAGTGGTTCACCGCAGATGGCTACTGGCTCAGCCGGCTGATCTTCCAGCGGGCTCTCGCCGGCATCTATCTGGTCGCCTTTCTCGCCGCCGCGCTCCAGTTCCGGGCGCTGATCGGCGAGCGCGGCATGCTCCCGGTGCCGGAGTTCCTGCGGCGTACGGACTGGCGGGACGCCCCCGGTCTCTTCCGCCTCCATTACTCCGACCGCTTCTTCGCTGCCGTCTGCTGGACGGGCTGCGCCGTCGCGGTCGCGCTGATCGCGGGGGTGGACTCGTACGTGCCGCTGTGGGCCGCGATGCTGCTGTGGCTGCTGCCCTGGGCGCTGTATCTGTCGATCGTCCAGGTCGGCCAGGTCTGGTACAGCTTCGGCTGGGAGTCGCTGCTCCTGGAGACCGGCTTCCTCGCCGTCTTTCTCGGCAACGCCGGTACGGCTCCGCCGGTCCTGGTGCTGTGGCTGCTGCGCTGGGTGCTGTTCCGGGTCGAGTTCGGCGCCGGACTGATCAAGATCCGGGGCGACGAGTGCTGGCGCAGGCTGACCTGTCTGGACTTCCACCATGAGACCCAGCCGATGCCGGGCCCGCTGAGCTGGTTCTTCCACCGGCTGCCGAAGCCGCTCCACCGGGTCGAGGTGGCGGCCAACCATGTCACCCAGCTCCTGGTCCCGGTGCTGCTGTTCGCCCCGCAGCCGGTGTCGAGCGCGGCCGCCGGGCTGATGATCGCCACCCAGCTGTGGCTGGTGCTGTCCGGGAACTTCGCCTGGCTGAACTGGGTGACCATCACCCTCGCCCTGTCCGCCGTCGACTGGTCCCTGGTGGCCACGCCACCCGCACAGTCCGCCCCGCCGCTCTGGTACGAGGTGGTGGTCATCGCCGTCACCGCGCTGGTCGTCGTGCTCAGTTACCGTCCGGCGCGCAACCTGATCTCCCGTCGCCAGGTGATGAACCGCTCCTTCGACCCGCTGCATCTCGTCAATACGTACGGTGCGTTCGGCAGCATCAGCCGGGTCCGCCTGGAGATCGTGGTCGAGGGCACCGACGAGCAGCTGCTCCACCCGGGCACGGCCTGGCAGGAGTACGGCTTCCACGGCAAACCGGGTGATCCGCGCCGACTGCCGCGCCAGTTCGCCCCGTACCATCTGCGGCTCGACTGGCTGATGTGGTTCGCGGCGCTGTCCCCCGCGTACGCACAGTCCTGGTTCGGCCCGTTCGTGGAGCGGCTGCTGGAGAACGACCGGGACACGCTGCGGCTGCTGCGCCACAACCCGTTCCCCGACGTCCCGCCCACCCACATTCGCGCCAGGGTGTACCACTACCGGTACACGACCTGGCGCGAACTGCGGGCCACCGGACGCTGGTGGCACCGCACCTATGTGCGGGACTTCATCCGGCCCGTCTCGCTCGGTCCCTCGTTCCTCAGCCCGACCAGGCGACCTTGAAGACCCAGGCGTGCTTCCCGGTCCTCCGGGCGCCCGCCGGTACGTCGATCACCAGCGAGCCGCCCGTGGTGCGCCAGTGGAGCGGCCGGTCGTACCCGAGCAGGGTGACCCGGTCGCCGCTGCGGATCGGCACCGGGGCCTCGACGGTGAGGGTGGCGCCGGGCTGCGCCAGCGAGTGGATGTAGAAGGCCTTGTCCGGCCGGACGGTGAACCGCAGGTCCTCGCCGAGCTGCGGCATCCGTGACCAGTACGTGGTCCCGTGGATGGCTTCGCCGTTGGTCTTGAGCCACTCCCCCGTCTCGCGCAGCCGGCGCTGCATGATCTCGGGGATCGTGCCGTCGGCCTTCGGTCCGATGTCGAGCAGGAAATTGCCGTTCTTGGAGACGATGTCGACGAGCGAGTGCACGACCTCCTCGGTGGTCATGTACTTCTCGTCGGGTGTCTGGGCGTTGTAGCCGTACGAGAACGGGTCGAGGCCCCGACTGGATTCCCATTTCGCCGTGACGATCTGGTCGTACGTCGTGTATTCGGGCGTCGTGAAGTCGTATGTCCCGATCCCGGAGCGGTTGTTGACGGTGACATCGATGGGCCGGGCCCGGTTCTTGGCGTGGTTGAAGTACTCGGACAGCACCCGGTGGCTGTCGTTGTCGCCGCCGATGTCGCACCAGAGGATCTCGGGGTCGTACCCGTGGACCAGCTCCAGCATCTGCGGGCCCTGGAACTCGGTGACGTAGTCCTTGCCCGCCGTGTATCCGGTGTACGGGACGGGCTCCAGGGTGTACGGGTTGCGCGGGGCGTGGCCCATCCAGGGGTGGTCGGGGTTGAACCACTCGGGCATCGAGAAGTACAGCCCTCGGTGCAGTTCCGGGGTGTAGCGGCGCGAGGCGTCGAAGAGCTCCTTGACCAGGTCGCGCCCCGGCCCCATCTTCACCGCGTTGCGGTCGGAGAGCTTGGTGTCCCAGAGCGCGAAGCCCTCATGATGCTTGGAGGTGAGGACGTGGTACTGCGCGCCCGCGTCCCGGAACAGCTCCACCCAGGACCGGGGGTCGAAACGCTCGGCACGGAACTGCGGGATGAAGTCGTCGTAGTTGAAGGACTCGCCGTACGTGTCGCGGTGGTGGGCGTACGTCGGGTTGTTGGGGTCCTGCATCTGGTTCCAGTACCACTCGGCGTACTGCGTACCCACCGGAGCCCAGGCGGGTACCGAGTAGACCCCCCAGTGGATGAAGATGCCGAACTTCGCCTCCTGGAACCAGTACGGCGCCTGGTGGGTGGAGAGGGAGGTGTCGGTGGGCCGGTAGTCGGGGACGCCGAGGGTGAGCGAGCGGCGGACGGTGGCCGCCTGCTGTCCGCGGCCGCGCGCGACAACGTTGCCGTCCTGGGCGGTGCCGGGTGCGGTGCCCGGCCTGCTGCGGATGCCGATCCGGACGCGAGCCTGGTCGCCGGGGGCGAGCCGGGTGATCCGGGCGGGTTCGACGGTACGGGCTCCGGGGACGTCCACGGAGAGGCTGAGGCCGTCGGCGGCGAGGACGGCGACGGTGCCCGCGTTGACGACGGTGGCCTCGACGCTCTGCGCGCCGGAGTCCAGCAGCGAGGTGGTGGAGTGCGCGTCGCGCAGGGACAGTGCCCGCCCCTCGGCGGCCGGCTGGAGCGAGAGCGCGAAGATGTGCAGGGACGAGCTGTTGGCCTCGGCGGGCCGGGTGGTGGGCAGGGTCAGCGCGACGGCTTCCCGGCTCGGGTCGAGCGCGATCTCGGTGACGGCGATGGAGACCTGGTGCGCGTCCTTGTCACCGTCGGGGCGGTAGCGGTACGGAGCGGTGAGCGCACCGCTGCCGGAATACCAGTCGGGGCCGCCGAGGGCGGGGGTCGATGTGGTGCCGTCCGCGTAGTGGACGGTGGCCTGGCCGGAGGCGGCTCCGTAGCTGCATGCGGTGAGGAAGAGCCCGGAGAGGTAGCGGCCGGGCGGCAGATCGATGCGCTGGCCGAGGGCGACGATGTTGTTCTCGGCTCCGGCGCCGGAGGCCGGGAAGAGGAACGTGGTGCCGTCGATCTCTGTTTCTCCGGCGGGGAGCTCCTCACCGGGGAAGGTGTAGCCGGAGCCGTCGAAGTTGCCGCCACGGGCCTCGGCGGTATCGATGCCGTCGTTGTCGAACCAGCTGTCCAGGGGCACGGGGACGGCGGCGGGGACAGTGCCCCAGTCGCTGCCGTGGGCGTCCGGCCCCGGGAGTGCGGCTCCGGTTCGCGGGGCCGCATCGGCGGTGGCGGGGCTGAGCAGGGCGGCGCCGACTGCCGCCCCTGCCGTCATTCCGAGTACATGGCGTCTGGGAAGTTCGGTCATGACGTCCGATGATTGGAGCGTGGCGGAGACCTGTCAATGAAATTTTCCAGACAGAACGAAACTTCTTCCCCGCAACCATCGGATGACTGGATGCATTTGCGGTCAGGACGTGCGGTCCGCCGACCCTGCCGAACTGCTGGACCACATGCCGAAGCCCCGGCTCTCCATGGTGGCGGAGGGCCGGGGCTTCCGAGCTGACGGACCGGGGCGAGTGATCGGGCCGCGCGGGTCGGGCCGGAGGATCAGTCGATGCCCTGCAGGATGTGCGGCTCGGCGAGATCGTCCTCGTAGCCGGCCAGCCGGATCGGTGCGGATCTGGCCCAGACTTCGATGTTCCGGAGCTTCTCGGGCCGCTTGGCCTGCTCTCCGTGTCGCTCCGCCGGTCGCTTCTCGTGCTTCGTCAGTTCTGGTGTCACCGCGCACTCCTTTGTGTCACGTCACCCCGGGCGGCGCCGAGCCTCCGGCCTCAGTAACCGGAAATCGACTGCCCATAAGGGGCAGGGGCAGGAACAGTTCGGTCGCGGTGGCGCCGGGTGTGGGTCGGGGACGGCGGCCTGGTTACAGACCTGTCCCAGGACGGCCGAGGAGGTTTCGTGGATCCCTTGGTGGCGTCCGTGCACATCAGCCTAACCAAATGAGCGCGTCCGCGCTCGATGGAATGCGTGCAGTAGGTCACTTTCGGACAACCGGGTGATCTACCAGCCTGCGGGCGCGTAGTCCTTGAGGAAGCAACCGAACAGATCTTCGCCCTCTTCGCCCCGCACGATCGGGTCGTAGACCCGGGCGGCTCCGTCGACCAGGTCGAGCGGGGCGTGGAAGCCCTCCTCGGCGAGGCGGATCTTGTCGGGGTGCGGACGCTCGTCGGTGATCCAGCCGGTGTCGACGGCGGTCATCAGGATGCCGTCCTTCTCGAACATCTCCTGCGCGCTGGTGCGGGTGAGCATGTTCAGCGCGGCCTTGGCCATGTTGGTGTGCGGGTGGCCCGCGCCCTTGTAACCCCGGCTGAACACGCCCTCCATCGCCGAGACGTTGACCACATAGGCCCGCTTGGCGGCCGTCGCGGCCATCGCCGGGCGGAGCCGGCTGATCAGGATGAACGGCGCGGTGGAGTTGCAGAGCTGGACCTCGAGCAGTTCGATCGGTTCGACCTCTTCGACCGTCTGGATCCAGCTGTTGGTGTGATGCAGGTCGGGTACGAGGCCGCCCGCGTCGATCGCGGTGCCGGCGGCGATCCGTTCCAGGGACGCGGAGCCGGTGACCAGAGCGAGCTCGGTGACGTCCTGCGCGGTCAGGCCCTCCTTGCGGGCGGCAGGCAGGGCCGCGACGCGGTCGACCGAACCGCTGCCGAAGGTGCCGATGACCTCGGCGGCGGGGAGCTCGCCCGCAGGCAGCGGGGCGGATTCGGCACTCACCAGTTCGCTGTACGCCTGCGGGGAGCGGCGCACCGTCTGGGCGGCGTTGTTGATCAGGATGTCCAGCGGTCCTTCGGCGGCGACCGAGTCGGCGAGCGCGACGACCTGGGCGGGGTCACGCAGATCGATGCCGACGATCTTCAGCCGGTGGATCCACTCGGCGCTGTCCGGCATCGCCTTGAAGCGGCGGATCGCGTCGTTGGGGAAGCGGGTGGTGATCGTGGTGTGCGCGCCGTCGCGCAGCAGCCGCAGCGCGATGTACATGCCGATCTTGGCGCGGCCGCCGGTGAGGAGCGCCCGGCGCCCGGTGAGGTCGGTGCGCGCGTCGCGGCGGGACCGGTTCTCCTTGGCGCACTGCGGGCAGAGCTGGTGGTAGAAGGCGTCGACCTCGACGTACCGGGTCTTGCAGATGTAGCAGGACCGGGGCCGCTGAAGTATCCCGGCGATCTCGGCACCGGCCGAGGAGGACGGCAGGACGCCCTGGGTCTCGTCGTCGATGCGTTCGGCCGAGCCGGTGGCTGTGGCTTCGGTGACGGCCTTGTCGTGCGCGGTCTTGGCGGCCCGGCGCTCCTGGCGGCGACGCTGCTTCACGGTCCGGTAGACACCGGCGGTGGCGCGGCGCACGGCGATGGCGTCCGGGTGGTCGACCTCGATGGTGTCGAGTTCGTCGAGCACGCTGAGGCAGACGGCCAGCCGCTCCGGGTCGATACCGGGACCGAACTCCTCGATACCGGGAGCGAACTCCTGGCTGTCCTCTGTCACCGTCATTGCCGTTCCTCTGTCGCTGGTCATGGGGTCACTGGTTGCGGGCAGAGCGCCCCGATCAAGTTTGCCATGCAACGGGCGCTGCTCCGTTCGCGTGAAGCGGCGCGCGGCAGGGAATAGGCATGACTTCGCCACGGCCGGGCAGGAGCGCGTCGACAACATTCCGCCGTAGGGGAGGACGACGTCATGGCAGCCAGGTCCGCACGGACGACCGCAGTGATGGGCGTACCGGCACAACGGATCGAGCCGACCAGTGGGCTGCCACTGGTCGAGGACGCCGGCAGCGTCGCACCGACCGATGCCCGCGCGCTCTCGAAGCTGTTCTTCGACCGCCTCCAGGATCTGGAGGAGGGGACGCACGCGTACGCGTACGCCCGCAACACGCTGATCGAGATGAACATCTCCCTGGTGCACTTCGCCGCGTCCCGCTTCCGCAACCGGGCCGGTGACGACGCCGAGGACATCATCCAGGTCGGCACGATAGGTCTGATCAAGGCGATCGACCGGTTCGACCTGTCCCGCGAGGTCGAGTTCGCCACCTTCGCGGTGCCGTACATCGTCGGCGAGATCAAGCGGTTCTTCCGTGACACGACGTGGGCCGTCCATGTGCCGCGGCGGCTGCAGGAGCTCCGTGTCGATCTGGCGAAGGCCAAGGAGCGGCTCGCGCTGGAGCTGGACCGGGACCCCACCGTCACGGAGCTCGCCGCGCATCTGGAGCTGCCCGAGGACGAGATCATCGAGGGCCTGGTCGCCGCCAACGGTTACGCGGCGGGGTCCCTGGACACCCATGCGGTCGACAGCGACCACGGCAAGGACCGGCGCACGTTCGCCGACGTGCTGGGCGCACCCGATCCGGCCATGGAGAGCGTCGAGAATCTGCATGCGCTGGCGCCGCTCCTCGCCGGGCTCGACGACCGCGAACGGCGGATCGTGCAGATGCGCTTCGGTGCCGAGATGACGCAGTCGGAGATCGGGGCGGAGCTGGGGGTCTCCCAGATGCATGTGTCCCGGCTGCTGTCCCGGATCGTGAAGCGACTGCGTACCGGCATGTGCGTGGTCAGCTGAACCGCGTCGTCCACTTTTGCCTGGAGTGAGACCGTTCGCCGCGGGTAGGCGCACGGTGAGACATGGTCACCGACCATCCCTGCGTCGCCCTGGCTGGAGCACATGAACGATCAGGTCATCCTGCGGCCGACCGACCGCCCGTACGGGCATCGGCCCACGGAGGTGCTCCACAGCGCCGCGGCGTTCGACGGCGAGCCCGGCTGCATCGCGCAGGCCCGGGCCCTTGCCGACAGCTTTCTGGCGCGGCTCGCGGCCCAGTCGGGGACGGGGTTCGGTGAGCACACCCGGGGCGATCTGATGCTGGCGGTCAGCGAGCTGGTCACCAATGCCGACCGGTACAGCCAGGGCCCGTATCTGCTGGAGCTGGAGGGTACCGCCGAGCGGGTCAGCGTCACGGTGTACGACAGCAGCACGGCGCTTCCGCTGTTCTACTCCCCCGACCCGACCCGCCCCGGCGGTCACGGCATGGAGATCGTCATCGCCCTGTGCGACCGGCTGACCGCCGAGCGGGTGCCGGTGGGCAAGCGGATCCGGGCCGAGTTCGAGCTCAGCAGCTGAGCTGTGGGGCGGGCGGGACGCCGCCCACCCCACGACCACGCCGGTCAGCCCAGGGCGGGCGGAGCGTCCGCGGGCGAGGTGCCCCATGCCGAGGGCGCGCTGCCCACGGTGAAGGCGAGCGACCGCGCCGAGCGGATGTCCTCGGTGGTGAGGTACGTGCGCGACTGCGCCGCGCCGTCGATGCTCGCCGACTGGATGTAGCGGTCGGCGTCCGACGTCCCGGAAGCCTTCACCGTGAACGACCCGTGCGGGTAGTAGCGGCGGTCGAGCGTGAGGTCGACACGCTCGAAGGCCGGCGTGGACAGACCCCAGGTGTCGGTGCCGGGCTGGACCGGGAAGACACCGATCGAGGAGAGCACCATCCAGGCGGACATCGTGCCGAGGTCGTCGTTGCCCGTCATGCCCGTCGGGGCGTCGGTGAAGAGCGTCAGCGCCGCGTGCACCACGTCGGTGGTCTTCCACGGCTGCCCGGTGGAGAGATAGGTGTACGGGGCGATGAGGTCGGGCTCGTTCTGCGGGTTGTACTTGTCGGCGTTGTAGTACGCGTACGGGCCGTTGACCCAGACCTCACGGGCGGTCTTCGCGGGATCGGCGAGCAGCTTGTCGTAGGCGAAGAAGGAGTCGAGCCGCTGGTTGGCGGCGTCCTTCCCGCCGATCAGGCCGACCATGCCGGGCAGGTCCTGCGGCACGAGCCACTGGTACTGCCAGGACGTGCCCTCGTGGAAGCCCTCGCTCTGCGCCGGGTCGGCGGGGCCGGTGAAGGCTCCTGAGGCGTCGCGGGCGCGGAAGAAGCCGGTCGAGGGGTCGAAGATCTTGCGGTAGTTCTGGGCCCGGTCCTCGTACCGCTTCGCGTCGGCGTCGTGGCCGAGGTCGCGGGCCATCTCACCCAGCATCGCGTCGGAGAGGGCGTACTCCAGGGTGGCGGAGGCACCGTGGTCGAAGTCGGAGTCACCGGGCTTGGCGTGCGGACGGTCCTTGATGTACGGGGCGAACCCATCCTTCAGATACTGCACGTTGGCTTCACGGCCGACGGGCGCGGAGTCGGTGGGCGGGACGCCGTCGGCGTTCTTCTTCAGGGCGCGGTACGCCTCCTCCTCGTACCCCTTCAGCAGCCCCTGCTGGTAGGCGTTGGTGAGGAACGGGGTGACGGGGTCGCCGGTCATGATGTTCGTCTCGACCGTGCCGTAGCCCCACTTGGGCAGCCAGCCGCTCTCGGCGTCGATCCGCAGGACCGAGATCGCCATGTCGCGGGACTCGCGCGGGGCGAGCAGCGAGAGGAGCTGGGCCTGGGTGCGGTAGGTGTCCCAGAGGGACCAGTTCTGGTAGTAGGTGAAAACCCCGTCGGCAGCCACAGCGTGGTGGGTCTTCTGGTCCCAGCCGGTGTAGCGGCCGTCGACGTCGCTGCCGACGTTGGGGGCGAGGAAGGAACGGTAGAGCGACGAGTAGAAGGTGCGGCGCAGCTCGTCGCTGCCGCCCTGGGCCTTCACGTCGTCGAGCCGGTCCTCCCAGGACCGCTGTGCGGCGCGCTCGACGCGGTCGAAGCTACGGCCGCCCTCGGCCCGGAGGTTGAGTGCGGCGCCCTTTGCGTCGACGTAACTCAGGGCCGTGGTGGCCTCGACGGTGCGGTCCTTGCCGGTGTCGAAGCGCAGCCAGGCGCCGTTGCGCTCGCCGGCCGCCGAGGACACCTTCGAACCCTCGGTGACGGTGTCGCCGTTCCAGGTGCCGGACGTGGTGAACGGCCGGTCGAAGCGGGTGATCGTGTAGACGGTGTACGCCTTGGTGTCCTGACAGAAGCCGCTGCCGGTGATCGCGGTCCGGACGGTCCGGTTGTCCAGGATCTCCACCTTCGAGGACAGCGTCCGGTGCAGCGACTGGCCCGCGTTGAGCAGGACGTTGGCCTTGTCGGTGGCAGGGAAGGTGTAGCGCTGCACGCCGGTGCGGGTGCTCGCGGTGAGTTCGGCGTCGATCCCGGTCTTCAGCCCGACCTTGTAGTAGCCGGGGCTCGCCTTCTCGTCGTCGTGGCTGAACTCCGCCGCGTACTTGGCGTAGTCGGTCTGTGTGATGTCACCGGTGGTGGGCAGCGTCGGCAGATCGCCGCCGAGTCCGCAGCCGACGCCGGAGAGGTGTACGGCGGAGAAGCCGCGTATGTGGTTCTCGGCGTAGTCGTAGCCGGTGTTGTGGCCGGTGTCCGGGGAGAGCTGCACCATGCCGAACGGCACGGATGCGCCCGGGTAGGTGTTGCCCTCGTTCTGGGTACCGATGAACGGGTTGACCAGATCGGTCAGTTGCCCTTCGGCGCGGGGTGCGGCCTGGGCCGTGGCCCCGGTGGTCAGGACACCGCCGAGGAGCGCGACGGCGGCGAGTGCGGCCGCCGGGCCGCGGAGTCTCGGCCGTGGGGTCCGGTGCATCCGTGAGAGCCGGTGCATGGGGGTACTCCTCCTTGGACAACGTTGTCAGAGCGCGATCATTCTTGGTTCCCCGGTAATCCGCGTCAAGGGTTCGGACGCGAACGCTCCGGTCCGCCCCGGGCAGGGGCGGACCGGAGCACTGTCACAGGGTCAGGCGGTGGGGCATCCCGCCACGACCGGGTTGGACGCGTCGCGGACGAGTGCGTCCTGCGCAGCCTTGATCCGCTTCACGTCGGGTTTGACGATCCGTCGGTCGTAGGTGAGCAGGCCGTTCAACTCGCCCTCCACGTCCGAGATCTGGGTGTAGACGGCGCCGTTGCTGCCCTTGCAGGCGAGCTTCCGTACCTCGTCGAGCTTGGCGAGGTAGTCATCGGTGTAGGTCGACTGGTCGACCGCGATGTACGACTGCTGCACGGCCCAGGCGTGGCCCGGCACCGCCAGGCCGAGCCCGCCGTACTCGCCGCTGACCAGGGCGCGTTGCCCGTCCGGCGCGGGCAGGGCCGGGCTCGGGTAGCCGTGCTCGTCGATGATGTCCCCGGTGCCTCCGTCGACGCCCAGGTTGATGCCCGACATGCTGTTGACCAGCCGGGTCGGGTCCCAGGACTTCGCCTGGTCGGCGATGCGGGCCTCGTCGTACTGGCCCCAGCCCTCGTTGAACGTGACCCACATGACGACCGACGGGTGGTTGTAGTGTTCGTCGATCATCTCCTTCATCTCGTGCTCGTACTCGGCACGGGCGGCGGCGGACGGGTTGACGGTGTTCATCGCCGGCATGTCCTGCCAGACCAGCAGGCCCAGCTTGTCCGCCCAGTAGAACCAGCGGTCGGGCTCCACCTTGATGTGCTTGCGCACGGAGTTGAACCCCATGGCCTTGTGCATCTTCAGATCGGATGCGAGTGCCTCGTCGGTGGGGGCGGTGTGCAGCCCGTCGGGCCAGAAGCCCTGGTCGAGGGTGGCCATCATGAACACCGGCTTGCCGTTGAGAACGGTGCGCGGGGTGCCGTTCACCTTCTCCACAGCGATCGACCGCATCCCGAAGTAACTGCCGACCCGGTCGGAGCCGACGGAGACCTTCAACCGGTAGAGGTGTGGGTCGTTCGCGGACCACAGATGCGGGTCCGGTACGCGCACGTCCAGCGCCGATCCGGTGCGGCCGGCGGCCGTCCCGACCTTGCGCTTCCCGTCGTATACGGTTGCCGTCACCGGCACCCCGTCCCGTACCCCGCGCACCTCGACGGCGACCTTCTCACCCTGCACATCGGGAGTGAGCTTCAGCGAGTCGGCGTGATCGGCGGCGACCGGCTCCATCCACACGGTCTGCCAGATGCCGGACGACGGGGTGTACCAGATGCCGCTCGGGTCGAGGCGCTGCTTGCCCATCGGCGGGTTCTCGCCGTCCTGGGCGTCGGTCGGATCGTAGACGCCGACGATCAGCTCCTGGGTGCGGCCCGGCTTCAGCGCATCGGTGATGTCGGCGTTGAACTTGTCGTAGCCGCCCTTGTGTTCGGCAACCTTGTGCCCGTTGACATACACCTCGGACTGCCAGTCGACGGCACCGAAGTTCAGCTGCAGCCGCTTGCCCTGACCGACCTTCCACCCCTCGGGAACGGTGAAAGTGCGGCGGTACCACATCCGGTCCTCGTGCCGTTCGAGGCCGGAGAGCTGCGACTCCACCGGATACGGGACGAGGATCTTCTCACCGAGCTTCCTGCCGACCGGGGGCTGCTCCCCCGCCTTCGCTGCGGCGAACTCCCAGGAACCGTTGAGGTTCTGCCAGTTGTCGCGGGTGAGCTGCGGCCTCGGGTACTCGGGCAGCGCGTTGTGCGGTCCGACCTTGTCGGCCCACTTCGTACGGAGCTCGTACGTGGAGTGGTTGGGCCCGCTGGACCAGAAGGCTCCGACGGCCTTGCCGTCCTGGCCGGCCAGCCCGCCCTGCCCGTCGTAGCGGATGTCGGCCAGTCCGTTGGCGTCGCCGGCCTTGTTCCCGACGACCGGTTCCTCGAGCGCGACGGTGAGGCTGCGCGGGTCGGCGGGGTCGGCCTTGATGGCCCCGAGCGGCCACGTCGCACCGCCGATGACGGCGTTGAGATGGTTGGTGAGTCCGTCGGGCAGGGCCGCGAGTTTCTGCGCGAAGTCCAGCTTGAGGGTGCGGCCGTCGGCGAGGACGGTGGCACCGATGGCCCCGTCGTACGCGAAGTCGTCCGGCAACCGGAAGGCGGACTGCGGCACGGGCTCCTTGGTGCCACCGGGCTCGGTCCACTTGAGGTGCAGGTTGGACCCGCCGAAGTGTTCGAAGTACTCGACCTTGAAGTCGTAGGCCTTGCCCGCGGTCAGCTCGACCAGCTGCGAGGTCTGTTCCTTCTCCCAGTCGTCGACCCAGTGGTCGATGACCGGCTTTCCGTCGATCCAGAGACGGAACCCGTTGTCCCCGATCATCGAGAAGACATGGGAACCGGTCTTCTCCGGCACGATCTTCCCGGTCCACCGGATGCTGGCGTCGTCGGCCTGCCCGGTGGCCGAGCTCAGCCGCGATTCGAGGGTGGGGAAGTCGATGTCCGGATCGAATCCGGTGGCCTTGAGCTGCCCGAAGTCGAAGGCCCCTGGGGCGGACTGCGTGTAGTACTCGCCCTTCAGACCATGCACTTCGGCGGTGCCGCCGGGGTCCGGGGCGGCGGACGCGGCAGGCACACCGGACAGCCCGGCGACGCCGAGAGCGGCGGCGAGAAGCAGGACGACTTTCTTTCTGATGCGCACGGATCCTCCTTGGTGAGGAAGGGTGGCGGCTCGTTGCAACAGGATGTACAACGTTGGAAGGAACGACAGTTGGCATGACAGCACGACTCCCGTTCCACTGTCCAGGTGCATGACAGCGCGAAGGAGAGGGCCGGAGAGAAGCCTCGGAACGCCAGCAACGGACCGGCCGGCAAGACGGCCGCGCCGCCCCTTGGCCTGCGCATTCCTGGCCGCCTCCACCTCGTCGCACGCGGGCCGGCGCCATGCCGCCCGCGCGGTCCGGTCCGCTCCTGTCAGCGTCGCGGCCGACGCCGCCGAGCGGAATCTCGCCGACGGCCGACGTCTGTCATGGAGAGAGCGACGGAGCGGAAGCGCCCGGCCGGCAATCGAAGACGCAGTCCCCGCAGAGGCCGGCGCCCGGGCACCGGTAGTAGAGGCAACAGCTGTTCCTGCGGAATGCCGGGGTGTGCGGGGTCCCGGTGGTCCGCAGGTCCGGGTGGTCGAAGAGTTCGGCGGCCAGGGTGCGGGCCCGGTGCGCTGCGTCGGGGCGCTGGTGGGCGCGGGCCCAGGTGATCAGCTCGCGCAGCGCTCCGGCCAGGGCCGAGCCGGCATTGCCCCACAGCAGCCGGGGTGCGATGTGTCCGTCCCGTTGGATCGCGTCCGCGAGCGGTACGAGGTGGCCGTACTGGACGCACTCGCGGATGCGGTCCGCGGTGCCCGGCAGCGTGTCTGCGGAGTCGAGCCACAGGTCGTCCGGCGCGGGGTGCTGCGGATCCCAGCGGAGTGCGGCAGGGGAGAGATCCGGGAAGCGACCGGAGAGGACGGCCGGTCCCAGAGCGGTCGACCAGAGGCGGGCGGCCAGCCCCAGGTGCGCGACGGACGCGGCGACCCTGCGCTCGGGGGTACGCAACCGGGCGGCAACGGTGTCGATGCGGGCCGTGAGCGGTGCCGTCTCCCCCGCGTACAGGAGGGCGAGCGGACGGTGCGCGCCGCCGGGCACCGGTGTCCCGCGCAGGGCGAAGAATCCGCCCACCGACGCCGCCCCGGCCTGCTCCATGCGCTGCTCCTTCACGGGCTCCCCCGGTCACTCGTAGTGACGACCCGGCCGCCCCTGGGGCCGGGTCCCACCGTTCACCGTATCCGTGCGGATGATCGTCCTGAGGCTCGGCGGGGAGAGGACTACCGTCGGGAGGAGGACACAAAAACCACTCCCCTACTACCAAAGCAGTACGTCGGAACGCCGTCTCAGGGACGACGACTCGGCGGCTTTGAAGGGCCATCGTGGTGTACATGAGCTTCCTTGCACTGTCCGTGCTGCTGTCACTGATCTCCGCGGTCGCCTACGCGGCCGGGGCGATCGTCCAGGAGCGCGTCGCCACTGCCGGAGACGGCCGTTCGTTCGCCCCTCTGCGCAACCGCGTCTGGTGGGTGGCGGTGGCGTTGAACGGTGTGGGTGCGGTGCTGCATGTGGTGGCGCTGGCGTACGGCCCGCTCAGCCTGGTGCAGCCGCTCGGCGCGCTGACGATCGTCTTCGCCCTGCCGATGGCGGCGCTCTTCGCACGCCGCCGGGCCAGGGCGACCGCCTGGCGTGGCGCGATCATGGCGACCGTCGGTCTGGCGGGTCTGCTCGCTCTCACCGGCAACAAGGAGTCGCACACCCTGGGCGGCCCGGAGCAGCTGATGCTGGCGACCGTGACGTTCGGTGGCGTGGCGCTGCTCGTGCTGGTCGCGAAGGGCATGCGGCCACCGGTGGTACGGAGTGTGGTCCTGGCCGGGGCCGCCGGTGTCGCCTTCGGTATCGCGTCGGTGTTCACGAAGACGGTCGCGATGCAGTGGGCGTCCGGTTCGGTCGGCGCGGGGCTGCCCTCGCTCGTGGTCATAGCGGCTCTGGCGTCGGCCGGGCTGCTGCTGTCGCAGTCCGCGTACCGGGGTGCCGGCCTGACCGCGCCGCTGGCGACGGTGACTGTGGTGAACCCGGTGATCGCCTCGGCAGTCGGCATCACATTGTTCGGTGAGCAGTTCCAGCACGGCACGGCGGGCGCGCTCCTGGCGCTCGGCTGCGGTGTGGTCGCCGCGGGCGGGCTGATCATGCTGATGACGGAACGGCTGGACGCGGAGCAGCGCGAGGGGCAGCGGGTGCTCCCGGCAGGTCCGGATGTCCCGGAGGTTGCCGCGGAGGGCGCCGGGGACGCTGCGGAGGCCGAGCCCGTGCTGGTCGTTTCTCCCGAGCCCGGAAGGGCCACGGCCGTGGCCGTCGGGGCAGCCCCGCCCACCGCTGCCGCCGAAACGCTTCCGGCGCCTCTCAAGCTGGCTGTCACGATGCCGCTGGAGCGGCGACGGGTGGGGCAGGTCGACTTCGGTGGCTCCGCACGGCAGCCGCGCACCGGTTCGGGACGGCGAGGTGCGCTGTCCGCCGAGGACGGTGGCGCCGGCGATCCCACGGCGCTGCACAGGACCGTTCAGACGTTGACGCCGCCCGCCCGGAGGTAGGACAGCGGATCGACGTCGGAGCCGTAGCCGGGCCCCGTACGGATCTCGAAGTGCAGGTGCGGTCCGGTCGCATTGCCCGTGGAACCTGACCGGGCGATGCGCCGGCCGCCGCTGACGTGCTGGCCCTCGCGCACCAGCAGCGCGGACAGGTGGGCGTACTGGCTGTACTTGCCGTCGCTGTGCCGGATGACGATCTCGTAGCCGTACGCCCCCGCCCACCCTGCCGAAACGACCGTGCCGGAGGCCACCGCCTCGACCGAGGTGCCGGTGGGGACGGGGAAGTCGACGCCCGTGTGGTGGCCGCTCGCCCAGGAACCGGCCTGGTGGTACGCGGTGCCGACACGGGTCGCCGACACCGGTGCGACGAGCCCGGAGCCCTTCTCGGTCCGCTTCGGCTGCGCCTTCGCCGGCTGGTGCGGCCTCGTCGGCCGGTGACTAGGCTTCGCGGGCTGGTGCGGGTGGGTCTTCTGCTTCGCTTCGGCCGACCGGCTCGGCTTCGCGGCGGGCCTGGTTCCGCTCTTCGGGCCGGCCTGCGGGGTGGCAGCCACATCCAGGGCGAGTCGCTGGCCCGGGAAGATCAGATCGGGGTCGTCGCCGACGACCTTCCGGTTCGCCGTGTAGAGGCGCTGCCAGCCGCCCTGCACATGCTCGGTCGCCGCGATCCCGGAGAGGGAGTCGCCGCGCGCGACGGTGTACGACTCGCGCTTGCCGGGCACCGTGGTCGGGGTGGCGGGCGCGGCCGTCTTCTTCGTCTTCGGGTTCGCCTTCTTGGGCGTGGAGGTCGTTGCCGACGAGGCATCGACAGGACCGCCGGTCCGTTCCGACTGCGGCGTGACGTCTGGGGCGCCGCCGCCCCGCGTCAGGCCCGCCCTCACGGAGCAGGTCGGCCAGGCACCCGGGCCCTGTGCCTTCAGCACCTTCTCCGCGACGGATATCTGCTGTTCCCTGGTGGCCAGATCGGCACGTGGGGCATGGACCGTGCCCCCGTATGCCGCCCAGGTCGACCGATTGAACTGCAGCCCGCCGAAGTAGCCGTTGCCCGAGTTGATGTGCCAGTTGCTGGTGGACTCGCAGGCGGCGACCTTGTCCCACACATCGGCCGATGCGGCGCCCGCCGAGGCGGCGGTGATGAGGGGGAGCGCGATGCCCGCGCCGCCCGCCGTGACCGTGAGCGAGGCGCGGTTGATGCGGCTCGGCTGGTATCTGCGGTGTCGTCCGTTCGCGGCCATGACTTGGCTCCCCCACTGGCTGTAGGACACGTCGCAAGCGGTCAACTTATGGGCAGACAACGGGTGATGACAAGGCAGTGGCCGAGACCTGCCGGTCCTGGACGGATCGGGGAGCGCAGGACGGGCTTCATGGTGCCGGGGTGCGGTGGCGGTTGCGTACGACGTCGGCTGCCGTGAGGAGCCGGGCCGCGGGCACGTTCGGTGGCGCGTCCGCCGTACGGCGACGGCCGCCCCGTGCCAGGAATTCGGCCAGTGGGAGCGTCGCCGCGCCAAGGGTGACCGCGTCCGGGCCCAGCCGGCCCATCTCGACCGTGGTGCGGGCCGCCGGGTGCCGGAGCGCGTACTCCTGCGCGTACCGGCGGATGTCCGGAATCAGATGCGGTCCGATCAGCAACCCCGCCCAGCCGCCCAGCAGGATGCGTTCGGGCAGGAACAGGTTGACGAGGTCGGCCAGGGCCGCGCCGAGGCATTCGGCGGTCTCGTCGAGGATGGCGAGAGCGACCGGGTCGGGATCCGGGCCGTCGCCATCGGGGTACGCGGCGGCCAGGAGCGCTGCCAGCGCGGTTTCGTCGTCGGCGTCGCGGGGCAGCGGGCCACCCGCCTCGTGCCAGCGTTCGCGCATGGCCTGCGCACCCGCGTACGCCTCAAGGCAGCCGATGGACCCGCAGCGGCAACGGCGGCCGCGCAGCTGCACCGTCGTGTGCCCCCATTCCAGCGCCATGCTGCTGCGGTCCTCGTCGAGGATGTCGCCCCGGTTGACGCAGGCGCTGACCCCCGATCCGATCAGGGCGATCACGGCGGCCTCCGCGCCGCGTCCGCCGCCGAACCACATCTCGGCCTGGCCCAACGATTTCGCACCGTTGTCGATGAACAGCGGGACGTCGACCGGTACGTCGACCGCGTCGCGCAGCAGCCGTTCGAAGGGGACATCGCACCAGCCGATCGTCTGACCGTGCACGACGGCGCCGACTTCGCCCGGTGCGCGCGGCGCCTCACCAACGGCCCTCTCGCGGCTGGCCCGTTCGACGATGCCCGGCACCCCGATACCGATGCCGAGCAGCCGTCGCGCACTGGCATCCGCATCCGCTCCCGCTGCCCTGAGCACGTCCGCCACGCCACTGCCGACGTGGCCGACGATGCGCTCGACGTCGTAGCCGTCCTGGGCCAGCAGCCGTTCCGTGCGGGCGAGTTCGGTCAGCGACAGGTCGAAGAGCTCGACGCGGACCCGGGTCTCGCCGATATCGATGCCGATGAGGAGTCCCCCGCCGGGCGCCACGCGCAGCAGCGTGCGCGGGCGGCCGCCGTCGGAGTCGACGATGCCCGCCTCCTCCAGGATCCCCTCCGCGGCAAGCTCCGCAACGACGTTGCTGATGGATCCTGAGCTCAGCCCGGTGGCGGGGCCGAGCTCCTGGCGACTCAACGGCCCGTCGAAGTACAGCCGTTGCAGTACTCTCGCCCGGTTGCCCCGCCGCAGGTCGCGCACGGTCCGTCCGGCGCGCTCGGCCATGTTTTCCTTCCCTTCACGGAATCAAGCCCGTCGGCCGGGCGCGGAACGGGTGCGGCCGCCCCGCCGGCCGATGCCGCGCGGCACAGACCGGGCTCGCTCACCTCGTGGTGGAGAATCGCTCCGGGCACCTTCGGACGGCCGGTGCGGTTCGAGGCCGCTCATCCATCGCTCTCCCCCTCCCCGCTCCGCTGTGCGGACGGCCAACGCTCCAGTACGAGGTGCAGCGCCTCGACGCACTGCTGCCAGGACGCCTGTACGTCGCGGGGGGCACCGAAACCGCCGTTGGCCTCCAGGGCGCTGTAGCCGTGGAAGGTACTGCGCAGCAGCCGTACGGCGTCCGTGAAGTCGGGTTCGGACAGGTCGTAGGCGCGCAGCATCGCGTAGATGATCTCGATGGTGCGGTGGTACGCGGTGGACTCGGCGACGACGGCGGGATCGAGCCGGATCTGGGTCGCCGCGTACCGGCCCGGCCGTTCAAGCGCAAAGGCGCGGTAGGCATCGGCGAACGCGACGAGTGCGTCTTTTCCGGCCCGTCCGGCGACCGCCGTGCCGAGCCGGTCGGCGAACTCCCCCGCGGCCAGCAGGGCGACCCGGGTGCGCAGGTCCTGCACGCTCCTGACGTGGGAGTACAGGCTGGCGTCCTTCACCCCGAAACCGCGCGCCAGCGCGGACACGGTGACCTTGTCGAGACCGATGGAGTCCGCCAGATCGGCCGCCGCCTCCACCACGCGATCGGTCGTCAGACCAGCGCGAACCATCCGCCACCTCCACCGGAGCTAGGGGCCCTAGGCTACTACCTAGGGCCTCTGGACGGACTCCGGTCATACACAGGCGCCGCCGCTCACCGGCTGCCTACTGCTCGAAGGTGTCCGGGACGGACAGCCAGTCCCATCGGTCGACCGGCCAGACGACGGTGAAAGCTCTTCCGACCACGTCGTCGACGGGTACCGCACCGCCACCCGGCTGCTCCCGGTGGTAGCGCGAGTCCGCCGATGCCTGGCGGTGGTCGCCCATCACCCAGATGTGCCCTTGCGGAACAGTGATCTTGAATTCGGCATCCGAGCTGCAGGGGGTGTTCCCGGGGAACACATAGGGCTCGTCGAGGGCCCTGCCGTTCACCTTGACCGGGCCGGTGCCCTTGCACTCGACGGTGTCGCCTCCCACCCCGATCACGCGCTTGATCAGGTCCTTCTCGTCCGCCGACGGCATCAGGCCGACGAAGGACAGCACTTCCTGCACCGGGTTGGCGGGCGCAGCCGGGTCGGACGGGAGCCAGTTGCCCGGGTCGTGGAAGACCACGACCTCCCCGCGCTCGGGCTGCGCACCGAACCAGGGCGTGAGCTTGTCGACCAGCACACGGTCCCCGGGCTGCAGCGTGTTCTGCATGGAGTCCGAGGGGATCGAGAAGGCCTGGACCAGGAACGTCTTGATGAGCAGCGACAGCACCAGCGCAACGCCGATAAGCAGGGGCAACTCGACCCAGAACGACCGTCGTTCATTCTTCCGGGGGCGCCGCTCGGCAGGGGGCTCGCCCTCTGCGTCGCTCGAATTACGCGCTCCGACCTCTGCTTCTGTCACGCCGCCCCCGCTTCGTCGCGGCACGCCTCGGACGGCTGCCGCACGCCCCGTCCGCAACCCTTGTGAGGTCGGGACCACTTGTCTGTGCTACGCAACCACTCTAGGGGCAACGCGCTTCAGGTTTTGGCCGCCCCGACCAGGCGAACTGTGCTGTGGATCTTCCGTACCGTCGCCTCCGGCACCACGCCCGCACCACCGCTCGCGCCGACGGACGTCCGGCGAGGGAACCCGCGAAGTTCCTGGCGGCGACTGCGGTGGCCTTACCGCCCCCCTGAACGGGCGGCGGCAGCGACGGACCAGCCGCTCGGCGGCCTTCTGCCACTCGGTGATCCACAGATCGTCGGGCAGCGGAAAGGACGGCGCGCAGGCACGGTGGAAGAGTCGGACATCGAGACACGTGGAGGCGCCATGAATCACGAAGACGGCGCACCGGTACTGCGCTGCCTGGTCACCGGTGCGACGGGCTACATCGGGGGACGGCTGGTCCCCGAACTGCTCGATGCCGGGCACAGCGTGCGCTGTCTCGCACGTACGCCCGAGAAGCTGCGGGACCACCCCTGGGCGGGCCGGGCCGAGGTCGTCCGCGGTGACGTCATGGACCCGGAGTCGCTGGGGCCGGCCATGCAGGGAGTGGACGTCGCCTACTACCTGGTGCACGCGCTCGGCAGCGGCTCGGACTTCGAGGCCACGGACCGGAAGGCGGCCAGGACATTCGGCGAGCAGGCGCGCGCCGCAGGTGTGTCACGCATCGTCTACCTGGGCGGACTCACCCCCGCCGGGGTCCCCGAGCACGAACTGTCGCCGCATCTGCGCTCGCGTGCCGAGGTCGGCAGGATCCTGCTGGAGTCGGGCGTGCCGACCACGGCTCTGCGCGCGGCCGTGATCATCGGCTCCGGTTCGGCCTCCTTCGAGATGTTGCGATACCTCACCGAACGTCTGCCGGTCATGGTCACGCCGAGCTGGGTGTCGACCAGGATCCAGCCGGTCGCCGTCCGTGACGTACTGCGGTATCTCGTGGGCAGTGCGACCATGCCTGCCGAGGTGAGTCGCACCTTCGACATCGGCGGCCCGGACATCGTCACGTACCGGGAAATGATGCAGGACTACGCGGCCGTCGCCCGCTTGCCGCATCGGCTGATCCTGCCCGTCCCGATGCTGACGCCCCGGCTGTCGAGCCACTGGATCGGGCTGGTCACACCCGTCCCCGCCTCCATCGCACGCCCGCTCGCCGAATCGCTGAAGTACGAGGTCGTGTGCCGCGAGCACGACATCACACGCTACGTCCCCGACGGGCCGGGGCAGCCGTTCACCTTCCGGAGAGCGCTCGCGCTCGCACTGCAGCGCGTGCGCGAGGCGAACGTGACGACCCGGTGGTCGTCGGCGTCTGTGCACGGTGCACCGAGCGACCCGCTGCCCACGGACCCCGGCTGGGCAGGCGGCAGCCTCTACACCGACGAGCGGGAACTCGACATCGACGCCGCCCCCGAGGCCCTGTGGCGGGTCATCGAAAGCATCGGGGGCGACAACGGCTGGTATTCCTTCCCCCTGGCATGGGCCGTCCGCGGCTGGCTCGACCGTGCGATCGGCGGTGTCGGACTGAACCGAGGCCGCCGCGACGCCACCCGGCTCAGGGTGGGCGACTCGCTGGACTTCTGGCGGGTCGAGGAGATCGTGCCGGGCCATCTGCTCCGGCTGCGCGCGGAGATGCGGCTGCCCGGCCTGGCCTGGCTGGAGCTGTACGCCGAACGGAACGGGACCGGAGGCGCGCACTACCGGCAGCGCGCGCTGTTCCATCCCCGAGGGCTGCTGGGGCACGCCTATTGGTGGAGTGTCGCCCCGTTCCACGCCGTCGTCTTCGGAGGGATGGCCCGCAACATCGCTCGCGCCACCATGCTGCCCACCCGGTCGGAGCAGGTGAAGGCAGCCTCCGCCCTCTGACGGGCGACACGCGAGCGTGGCACCGCGACAACCGCACACCACACCGCCCCGGCCGGCCTCCGGCGACGCAACCGGCCGACCCGACCCGGGCGCCCCCAGGAGCCCGAGCACGGTCATCCCGCCGGCCCCTTCGCCGGAACTCCCGTTCCACCGGCCGGTCCGGCCGGCTCCCCACTCGACCGTACGGAGGTTTTGCTGCGGCGGCGTGACCGGCGTGCGGCGGCTTGAACAGGCCGTCCCCGCGCCCCGTATCCATACTGGTCATCCCGGCATCCTCGACAGATTGCAGGAGCACAGATGAGCGGCACTGCGCAGATCGGCGTCACTGGACTTGCGGTGATGGGCCGCAATCTCGCCCGGAACTTCGCACGTAACGGCTTCACCGTCGCGGTGCACAACCGTACGACTGCGAAGACCGATGCCCTGGTCAAGGAGTTCGGCGACGAGGGTACATTCGTCGCCGCGCGCACGCCCGAGGAGTTCGTGGCGGCGCTGGAACGCCCGCGCAGGCTGGTCATCATGGTGAAGGCCGGCGATCCGACGGACGCGGTGATCGAGGAGTTCGCCCCGCTGCTCGACGAGGGCGACGTCATCATCGACGGCGGCAACGCACACTTCGAGGACACCCGCCGCCGCGAGAAGGATCTGCGCGAGCGCGGCATCCATTTCGTCGGTGTCGGTATCTCGGGCGGCGAGGAGGGCGCGCTGAACGGGCCGAGCATCATGCCCGGCGGATCCACCCGGTCGTACGAATCACTGGGACCGCTGCTGGAGAAGATCGCCGCGAAGGCGAAGGACGGCACTCCGTGCACCACACACATTGGCCCCGACGGTGCCGGGCACTACGTGAAGATGGTCCACAACGGCATCGAGTACGCGGACATGCAGCTGATCGCGGAGGCGTACGACCTGCTGCGGAGGGTTGCCGGCTACTCCCCCGCGAAGATCGCCGAGACGTTCCGCAGCTGGAACACCGGCCGGCTCGACTCGTATCTGATCGAGATCACGGCGGAAGTCCTCTCCCACACGGACCCGGAGACGGGGAAGCCGTTCGTCGACATCGTGCAGGACCGGGCCGAGCAGAAGGGCACCGGCCGCTGGACCGTGCAGATCGCACTCGATCTGGGCGTGCCGGTCTCCGGCATCGCGGAGGCCGTCTTCGCCCGTTCGCTGTCGGGCCACGCGGATCTGCGGGAGGCCGCACGGGAGCTGCCGGGCCCATCGGCCACTCCACTGGCCGGAGCCGAGGCCGCGGCGTTCGCCGACCGGGTGGAGCAGGCGCTGTACGCCTCCAAGATCGTCTCGTACACGCAGGGGTTCCATCAGATCCGCGCGGGCAGCGAGACGTACGACTGGAAGATCGATCTCGGTGCGGTGGCGGCGATCTGGCGGGCCGGCTGCATCATCCGGGCGGCATTCCTGGACCGGATCCGGGCAGCGTACGACGCACGGCCGGAGCTGGTGAGTCTCCTCTCCGACCAGCAGTTCGCCCAGGAGATCGGTGCGGCGCAGGACGACTGGCGGACGGTGGTCGCCGAGGCGGTACGCCAGGGAGTGCCGACCCCCGGATTCGCCGCCGCGCTCTCGTACTACGACGGTCTGCGTGCCGACCGGCTCCCGGCGGCGCTCACTCAGGGGCAGCGGGACTTCTTCGGGGCGCACACCTACCGGCGTACGGACCGTCCTGGCTCCTTCCACACGCTCTGGGGCGGCGACCGGTCGGAGACCGCCACCGGCTGACGGGCCTCGGGCAGCTGTTCGTCCGGCCGGGTCACCCGGAGTGCGGCGGGACCGTACGTATGCGTAAGTAGCAGCGAGTCCCGCCGTACTCCTGCACCGCCGCCACGCGCGCGCTGTCGCCACCACTCCTCGGAGCCGCCGCATGCCCGACGCCGTCCCGGACCCGGCCGCCGCCCAGCCCGTCGTCTCGCCGCTGACCACCGCCGCCCTGATCCTGGTCGTCACGATCGAGCCCGGTGGTGAGGCCGCCGTACGCGAGGCACTGCCGGACCTCGGGGCATTCGCCCGGTCCATCGACTTCCGGTTCCCGGGCTCCGATCTGGCGTGTGTGACCGGGTTCGGCTCGGATGCCTGGGACCGGCTGTTCGCGGGGCCGCGGCCGGCCGGACTCCATCCGTTCCAGGAGTTGCGCGGCGCCCGCCACCACGCGCCCGCCACCCCCGGCGATCTGCTGTTCCACATCCGGGGCGAGCGGATGGACGTGTGCTACGAGTGGGCCGCCCGGCTGATCGGCAGACTCAGTGGGGCGGTGAAGGTCGTCGACGAGACCCAGGGGTTCCGCTACCTCGACCACCGGGATCTGCTCGGCTTCGTCGACGGGACGGAGAACCCGGTGGGTGCCGGTGCGCGGGCTGCGGCCCTCGTGGGCTCCGCCGACCCGGACTTCGCCGGCGGCAGCTATGTCATCGTGCAGAAGTATCTCCACGACCTGGCCGGCTGGAACTCGCTGAGCACGGAGGAGCAGGAGCGGGTCATCGGCCGCACCAAGGCCGACGACATCGAAATGTCCGATGCCGTCAAGCCCGCCAACTCCCATGTCGCACTGAACACCCTCACCGCGCCGGACGGGTCGGCGCGCGAGATCGTGCGCGCCAATATGCCGTTCGGCAGCTTCGAGCAGGGCGAGTTCGGCACGTACTTCATCGGTTACGCCGCCGACCCGGACGTGACCGAGCAGATGCTCCGCAACATGTTCCTCGGCAGTCCGCCCGGTACGTACGACCGTATTCTCGACTTCTCGACCGCGGTCACCGGCACGCTCTTCTACGCCCCCTGCGCCGACTTCTTCGACGCCCCGCCGCCGTCTCCCGTCCTGTCCGGGACCGAGTCCCTGCCGCAGCCGGCGTCCGCGCCGGTGGCCCAGGCCCCGGCTCCGACGGGTGCGGACGACGGTTCGCTGCACATCGGCAGCCTGCAAGAAAGCGCCCAGTGATGAACAACCTCCACCGCGAACTCGCCCCCGTCACGGAAGCCGCCTGGGACCAGATCGAAGAAGAGGCCCGGCGCACCTTCAGCCGCCATCTGGCGGGCCGCCGCGTCGTCGATGTGACGGACCCGGAGGGGCCCGCGCTCGCGGCGGTCGGTGACGGGCATCTGCGTGACATCGATCCGCCGACACCGGACGTCATCGCGCGGGCCCGTACGTCGAAGCCGGTCATCGAGTGGCGGGTGCCGTTCACGGTGACCCGGGCGGCCGTGGACGACGTCGAGCGCGGCTCCGACGACAGCGACTGGCAGCCCGTCAAGGACGCCGCCCGGACCTGTGCGTTCGCCGAGGACATGGCCATCATCGACGGGTACGCCGCCGCCGGGATCACCGGTCTTCGGGACGGCTCCTCGCATCCCGCGCTGCCGCTGCCGGCCGATGCCCGCGACTACCCGACCACCGTGAGCCAGGCGCTGACCCAGCTGCGGCTGGCCGGTGTGGACGGGCCGTACCGGCTGCTGCTCGGCGCCGACGCGTTCACCGAGGCGACCGAGACGTCCGACCACGGCTACCCGGTGGCCACGCATCTCGCGCGACTGCTGGACGACCAGATCCTGTGGGCGCCCGCCGTCAAGGGCGGGGTACTGCTGTCCACCCGTGGCGGCGACTTCGAGCTGCGGCTGGGCCAGGACTTGTCCATCGGCTATCAGGACCACGACGCGACCCACATCCGGCTCTACTTCCACCAGTCGTTCACGTTCCGGATGCTGACGCCGGAGGCCGTGATCCCGATCGTCGCCTGAGACAGGAGGGCCCGGAACAGCCCCGCTACTTCCGGTGGCCGGTGGCCTGGACGCTCCAGGTGAGCGTGTCGGTGGCCAGGGCGCGGACGGCGGGGTCCCGGATGGCGTCCGTACGGTCCACGGCCTCGGCCGTCACCTTGTGACTGCGACCGTCGGCACGGACGCCGAGCGAGCCGGGGGTGACGGCGGTACGGCCCCGGGCGTGGACCTTCTCGACACCGTCGACGTACCAGCGCAGATCCGTCCGGGCGAGGCCGGTGGTGCCCACGGCCAGGCTGACCGGGATCCGCTTGCCGCGCTTGACCCCGGTGTTCGTGTCGAGGGTGGTGCTGAGCGCGTTGCCCGCACGGTAGAAGCCGGCGATCATCGCCTCGCGTCCGGGCAGGTTGAATTCGGTGCTGGACAGCTCACGCATGATCGACGTGGAGGTCGGCCGGTAGATGCCGTACGGGTAGTAGGCGCTCCCCTCGTACGTGCCGACCGTGGAGCCCGTCGGGTCGCTCTGCCCCAGCCAGCGATACCACTTGGTCCGCTTCTCGATGAGCTGCGCCGGTGTGTACGTGGTGGAGTTGGGGCCGTCCGTCTCGCCGCCCGTCCAGGTGCCGTACGAGGGGTACGTGTACTCGTCCTCCAGCAGACCCACCGAGTGGCCGATCTCATGGGCGGCGATCATGCTCGACGACGAGTGGTCGGAGGAGAGGGTGGACACGCCGTTGAACGGGTAGCCCTCGGCCTGCAGACCGGAGTAGCCGGCACCGCCGTACTTGGTGGAGTTGGCGATGACGACGACGAGGTCGGCGGCGGGCGCCTGGGCCGCGTACGACGCCACCTTGTCGATGTCGGTGCAGACCAGGCGCTCGGTGTCCGCGCACCAGAAGTAGCTGGAGAGCGCTGTGTCCTTGACGACGTCGGCACCCGGATCGCCGCTGATGCCGGACTCGTTGGAGACGGCGTCGACGGTCCAGACGTTGAACAGGTTCTGGTAGCTCCGGTACGGCTCCATGGCGGTGATGTCGGCCCACTTGGCGGTGGCGTCCGCGTGGAAGTCGTCCTGCTGGTCGGCCGTGTAGCCGTCCCCGATGATCACGACATCCAGCCGGTCGTCGGTCGATCCGGTCACGGCCTGCTCGCCGACCGTACCGTCCACGGCGGCCTCGGCGGCGCTCAGGGACGCCCCGGAGCTCCGACCGGTCTGCGCGGGTGCGTCGGCCGGGACCTCGACGGTCCTCCCGGCGCCGCCGGGCTGCGGGAAGTATTCGACCTGGTGGCTTCCCCCTCGGCCGTTCCCGGTCGGGGCGGCTTCCGCGGGGGCGGTGCCGGCGGCAGTCGCTGCCAGCAGGCCGGCGAGGGCGAGTCCCGCCACCGATCCTGCCGTTCGGCGCGTGCCTGGACGTATGCGCATGTAGAACTCCTTGAGAGCCTCGGACTTCGGGCGGACGCGAGTCGGCGCAACCGTTGATTAACTTGGGAGTTAAATCGACTTAGCGCGAGACTTAACCTAGAGGTGCGTCGGACGCGGAACAAGGCCCGGACGGCCCGTGGTTGGTGTTCGTAACCGGGCAACTGCCCCTCATGGGGCGCAGGGTGAGATGTGGGAAGCAGGAGGGTGACTCAGTGGCCGCGAAGCACACCGCAGGGACGGACACCGGGCAGAAGCCGAGCGACGGGGGCGAACAAGGGGCCCGGCGTGGGCCGTCCGACGACCCCGGCGCCATCGGACGACGCGTGCACCGACTGCGTACGGAGCGCGGCCTCACCCAGCGCCAACTGGCCGAACCCGCCTACACCCCTGCGTACATCTCCACCCTGGAGGCGGGCCGGGTCCGCCCCTCGGAGGCTGCCGTACGTCATCTCGCCGACCGTCTGGGGGTGACGTACGAGGAGCTGGAGACGGGACGTCCCGCCCATCTCGCCACCGACCTCCGGCTGAAACTTGTCGAAGCCCAGCGGACCCTGGCCACCGGCGCCGCCGAGGACGCCGTGGCCGACTACACCAGGCTGCTCGCCGAGGCCGAACAGCTCGGCCTCGACGGCGAACGCGCCACGGCTCTGCTGGGGCTCGGGCAGTGCGCACTGGAGACGGGCGAGCTGCCGGTGGCCCGCGAGCGCTTCGAGGCCGCGGAGAAGCTGCTTGCGGACGCCCCGCTCCCGCAGCGCGCGCCGGCGGTGCGCGGCCGGGCCGTCGCGCACCTCCTGGCAGGTGAACTCCGGTACGCCTGCTATCTGCTGGAGAGCGCGATCGACGAACTGAACGCCTCCGGTCTGCAGGACCCCGGCGCCCTCCTCCTCCTGTACACGGCCGCGATCGCCCCCTACATGGACATGGGCGCCCACGCCCGTGCCGCGCAGGCCGGCGAACTGGCCCTGGCCCTGGCACCCCAGGTGTCAGACCCGGAGCTGGTCGCCGGGCTGCACCGGGGCGTCGCCCGTACGCTCATCGCGGCCGGTCGCACACAGGAGGCCGACGCCTCGCTCGCCAAAGCAGCCGAGATCTACCAACAGCTGCAGATCCGTACGGAGATGGCGCACTGCCACTGGATGCGCGGCTACGTCCATGCACAGGACGGCGATCTGTCCGGCGCCGAGACCGAACTGCGCGCCGCCCGCGACATGCTGGCGTCTAAGCGGGCCGCGCTCTACACGGCGCAGGTCGAGGTGGAACTCGCAGATGTCCTACGCCGACTCGGCAAGCGACAGGAGGCGGAGGCCCTGCTGCTGCGGCTGCTGGGCGAACTGCAGGCGGACCGGGGGTCGGTCCATGCGGGCGGCGTGCACCGGCTGCTCGGCCTGATCGCCGAGGAGCGGAGCGACCTCGACCGCGCCGAGGAGCATTACGTCACCGCGCTCGGCCTGCTGGAGCGGGCAGGCGCCGCCGGTGACCTTGCGGACATCTGCCGGCTTCTCGGGGATCTGTTGCGGCGGGCCGGCCGTACCGAGGCCGCGATGGACGCGTACCGGACCGGCCTCGGCCACCGGGCGGCGCCCGGCAGCACGACGCTGGGTCCGGCGCCGGTGCGCCCGCCGATCCAGTAGAGCGCAGTGCGCGGGCGGTGCATACCGCAGGGCGGGCGTCGGCAAGCTGGTCCGCTCGCTCGCCGCCCCTGTGGACGCGTCGGGCGATGGCGCACGGGCGGCCCGGCGGCTCGTCCTGCCCTCGCACACCCTGCGATACCGGCTGCGCCGCGCCCGGGAGCGGTTCGGCGTCGATCTCGACGACCCCGACACCCGGCTGCTCATCACTTCCGCCGTCCGCCTCAGCGGATAGATTTGTCCTGTATTGCTACAACCGTTCACGGCCAAGGACCGACACCGATCCTGTCCCGTCCGACAGAGACCTGCGGGGCTCCCATCACCGACTCTCGACATATGCCTCTCACCGCGCCCGCTCCCGGCCCTCCGTCCTCCGCGCGTGTCGCCGCCGCGGTCCGCCACGCCGTCGGCGCCGGGCTGCTCGGCGAGTCCCGGCCCGTCGCCGGGTTCATCGACACCGACGGGGTGCGCGAATCGGTCGCCGCCCTCCAGGACGCGTTCGCCGGGACCCCCGGCGTGCTGCACACGTTCGCCGCCAAGGCCGCGTCGCTGGTCCCCGTACTGCGGCTGCTCGCCGACTGCGGCATGGGGTGCGAAGTCGCCAGCCCGGGTGAGCTGAGGATCGCTCTCGACGCTGGTTTCGCGCCCTCGTCCATCGTGCTCGACTCCCCCGCCAAGACCCGTGACGAGATCCGTCAGGCGCTCGCGCTCGGCGTGGCGCTCAACGCCGACAGCCTCGACGAGGTGCGCCGGATCGCCTCGCTGCGGCCCAGCAGCTCGGCCTCCGTCATCGGGATACGCGTCAACCCGCAGGTGGGCGGCGGCTCCATCGGGGCAATGAGCACCGCCACGGCGACCTCCAAGTTCGGCGTGGCGCTGCTCGACCCCGGCGCGCGCGAGCGTGTCGTACAGGCCTTCGCCGACCACTCCTGGCTGACCCAGCTGCATGCCCATGTCGGTTCCCAGGGCTGTTCGCTGGAGCTGATCGCGGCCGGTGTCGCGGAGATGTACGAGCTCGCCGAGGAGATCAACAAGACGCTCGGCACCCGACAGGTCACCAGCATCGACATCGGCGGCGGCCTTCCCGTCAACTTCGACGACGACTCCGTCCGGCCCACCTTCGCCGCCTATGCGGCGGCGCTGCGGGCGGCGGTGCCGGGTCTCTTCGACGGCCGCTACGGGCTGGTCACCGAGTTCGGCCGGTCGCTGCTCGCCAAGAACGGGTTCATCGGGGCGCTCGTCGAGTACACAAAGGATGCGGGGGGCCGCCGTATCGCTCTCACCCACGCGGGGGCGCAGATCGCCACCCGTACCGTCTTCATGCCTGACGCCTGGCCCCTGCGGGCGGGGGCGTTCGACGCCGAGGGGCGGCCCAAGGAGGGCCCGCCGCTGGTCCAGGACATCGCGGGGCCGTGCTGCTTCGCCGGCGATGTCGTCGCGCACGCCCGGGAGCTGCCGGAGCTGCGGGAGGGCGACTTCGTGGCGCTGTACGACACGGGCGCGTACTACTTCTCCACACCGTGGGCGTACAACAGCCTGCCGCGCCCCGCCGTGTACGGCTTCAGCACGGTCGGCGACGGCGGGGACGACGGCTCGGACGGGGACACGGTGCGCTTCGCGCCGGTGCGTGATGCGCAGTCGCTGGACTCGATCGCCGAGGAGAGCGGCGCCGGCCACGCCGATTCGCTCCTCGGGCTCGGACCGCGGCGTGACCCGTAGCAGGTCGCGGCGGTACGTGCCGGCCCCGTCATCCGGGCGGCTGGGGCGACGGCTCCGGCTCCGGCACCGGCTCGGGCCGCGGCGGCTGCGGAATCGGGTGGGGCGACGGACCGGGCGGCACAGGGCCGGGGACGGGCGGCGCGGGCGTCGGCTCGGGCAGCGGCGACGGCGGTCCCGGCATGGGGCCGGGGGTCGGCGCGGGTGGAACGGGGTCGGGATACGGGTTGGTCATCTCGGGCCTCCGAAGGTTCGGGCGGATCTCGAGTCCACCGTCTCCCGGAGCGGCTGCCCTCGCCTGCCGAGTCCATACGTACGAGTTCCGTACCGTCGGACGAGAACCCGTACGGCGGCTCAACCCGCCGCTGCGGCCGCGGCGGAGAGCCCGGGTCGGGGGCTGGAGAGGACCGGAATCCGGGTGGCTGTGCGGGTGGCGGCATCGGCCATGGACGCCTGGGCCAGCACGATCACATCGGCGTCCGTCACCCGGTCGGCGGCCGCCGCCACCAGATCGAGGTAGCCGTCACGGTCACCGGCCCGGAACCGCGCCCATGCGCCGTCCACCAGCACCGTGCGGATGTCCACGCGCCGATTGCCGGCCTCCTCGGCGAGCAGGGCGAGCGTCGGCGGCAGGGTGTCGTCGATCGCCGCGAGGACCACCACCCGGTCCCGCGTGACGGCGGCCGCCGCCATCGGACGGTCGACGCGCAGGACGGGGACGCCGAGCGACTCCGCGGCGGACTCGGCGACCGCGCCGATCGTCGAACAGGTGCAGAGCACCGCGGTCGCACCCTCGGCGACCGCTCCCGCGAGCAGCGCCTCGATCTCGCCCCGCACCGCGTCCGGACCTGCGTCCCGGGCACGGGCGAGCAGGTCCTCATGCACGAGATGCCGCAGGGCGAGACCGGGGTGGTCGGCGTCGCGGAGCGCCTCGAAGACCGGGACGTGGACCGGGGAGGTGTGCAGGAGCGCAAGTGTCATCGGCGCGGGCTCGGATCCTGTTCGGACGGGACGGGATCGGATCGCTACAGCTCGGGGTGGGACTTGAGCTGCTGCTTTGCCTGCTCCACCAGCTCGGTGGGGGCCACCGGAGCCTGGTCGGGGTGGCCCAGGGCCCACTTCGCGGCGTACGGGCAGAGCGGGACGACGGGCACTCCCTCGCGGTCCGCCATGGCGTAGAACTCCTGGACCAGGGCTCCGGCGAAACCCTTGCCCTGGTGCTCGGGTTCGACGACGGTGTGCACGGCGACGAGCGCGGCGGGGGTGCCGTCCATCACGAAGTACGCGATGACTCCGGCGGTCCGGCCGTCCACCCGTGCCAGCAGCTTGCCGTTCGCCCGGTCGTCGAAGAATTCGAGCGCGGTGTTCTCAGCCATGGCGGGGTCTCCCTCGTGAACGGAACGGTCAGTTGGCTGCGGGAAGGGCGTACGGGCTGCGTTCGGTGGCGGTGCCGGGCACGGGTGCCGAGGCATCGGTTCCGAGCTCGACGATCCGGTTGTCGGCGTCGACATGGACGATGCGCGGAGTCAGAGCGCGGGCCTCGGCGTCGTCGACCTGGGCGTAGCTGATCAGGATGACCAGATCGCCGGGGTGCACGAGGTGGGCGGCTGCGCCGTTGATGCCGATGACACCGGAGCCGCGCTCGCCCTCGATGACGTACGTCTCCAGCCGGGCACCGTTGTCTATGTCGACGATGTGCACGAGCTCACCGGGCAGCAGATCGGCCGCTTCCATCAGCTCGGCATCAACAGTGACGGAGCCGACGTAGTGCAGATCGGCCTGGGTCACGGTGGCCCGGTGGATCTTCGACTTGAACATGGTACGAAGCATGGGGAAACTCCCGGAAATGTCTGCTCCCTGCCTGCTTTCTGCAGGTCAAGGGCGGTCTCCGCAGCCTACAACGATTCGTGTATTCGGTCAGCTCTCGCCATGTCCTCGAGGACCCGCGCTGACCGGCGACCGCGCCGGTCAGCCGGCAGTCCGGAGAGCGTCTTCTGCCCGCCCGTCGATCGCGCGAGGACCCCGGATCGCCCCTGTGACCCGGACGGTCTCGTGTCGTGCGAGTCGCAGGACGGCTCTCTTCTCTCCTCCTACCGGGAGGCCCGGTCCAGCAGCTCGAAGAAGGTGTCCCCTCTCACCACCTCGAACGGGTCGGTGAGCAGCTCACCGAGCTCGGCAATGTCGCTCGGCGTCCAGTTCCACGCGTTGACCGCCCCGGCAATGAACAGCGGGCCGTTCCCGTCCCAGTCCTCGATGTGCTTCACCAGCCCGTCCCGGTACTCCGCCGCGTTGCCCTGCGGCCAGTAGTTACCGATCACCGCCAGCCCGACGGGACGGATCTGCAGGTCACCGGTCTCCCAGGACTGGATGATGCCGCGCAACGGGGTGTTGTCCCGGTAGGAGCGGACGATGCGGTCGTCGAAGGGGACCCAGCCGTTGCCCTCCGGGAGCCGTTGGTTGTACGCGTAGACCAGATCCATACCGGTCCGCCGCAGGAACCTCCCGGTGAGCCGGGTGTACGCGTCCAGCGCCTCTCGCGGCCAGGAGCCGGGGTAGGTGTATCCGGCGCCGGACGGGCCGCTGATCAGCAGGTCGTTGGCGGTGGCCGTGCGCTGGTAGTGGGCCAGCAGCGCGGGTCCGATGTCGGCCAGGAGCGGGCTGACCGTCCAGTTGACGGGCACCTGGCCGCGCGCGGGGTTGTCCCACAGGTCACGCATGCGGCGCTGGCAGTACTGGACGTTGTCGCCCTCGCCGACGGTGAGCGTGAGGTACACCCGGTTGCGAAGCGTCGCCGGCTGGCGCGGCCGGACCCGGTCGGAAACCTTCGCCCGGGTGCCGGCGTGCACCGTGCCGTTCATGTAGTAGTCGGCGGGCACCACTTCCACCCCGTGCTGTGAGGCCCGGTCGACGCCGCCCCACTCCCCGGCCACGTCATTGGAGAACCAGCCGCAGTACGGGGTGGTCGGCTCGACCCGGCTGAACACCTCGTCGAGCAGCGCGCCGGTGGCCCCCGACGGCGGCAGCCACACCACCATGGCCCGGGCGGCGACCGCGTAGTCGCGGAAGTACGGGAAGGGCTCGACGCGGGTGGGCGCGGTGGTCGTGGCGGTGACCAGGTACTGGTTCCACAGGTCGACATCGACCGTGAGCCGGGTGGTCCCGGCCGGTGCGGTGAACCGGTAGACGAAGTAACCGCCCCCGTCGCAGAAGCGGTTGGCGTCGCCGCCGAGGGAGGAGTTGAGCCCGTCGAAGAGGTACGGGGCCTCGGCGTCCGTACCCGGCGCGAAGGAAGCGATCTCCTGGCCGTCGGCCCGTACGGTGACCCGCCCCACCGAAGCGCCCCAGCCGTCGTCCCCCAGGGAGTCCTGGAAGCGGAGGAAGGCCCCGTCCGGGCCGGGCAGTTCGGGGCTGAGGTCGAAGGTGCGCACCTCCCGGTTGGAGGAGTCGCGGATACGGTCCGGCTCGCGGGCGATCTCACGCCACTGGACACCGTCCACCTTCACGGTCCTGGTGGGCGGCAGCCCGGCCAGCAGGGTGTGGGCGCAGCGGGGGAAAAGGTTGTCCAGTTGCCAGCGGTGGACCGCCTGCGGGTCGTCGGCGAAACGGCCCCGCAGATCGGTGACAACCTTCAGGCCGTACCGGCTCGCCTGTTCGGCGGTGGCCGCGACGGCGTTCTCCAGACCGGCGAGGGTGGTGGCGACGTTGACCGAGTCGGGGACCTCGGGGTCGTGCAGGACGGCGCCGCGGACCTCGCCGCGGTAGCGGCCGATCAGGTCGAGGGCGTTGTCGTGGCGGGTGACGTCGGCGCCGGTGCCGGCCAGCCAGCGCAGGTCGACGCCGCCGGCGTCGTAGTTGAAGTAGAGACGAGGGCGGCGCCGGTTGACGACCCCCTGCAGGGTGGTCAGCAGCAGCTGATCGTCCCCGTGGAGGCTGCTCACGTCGGCGACGTCGAGGGTGGTGGCATGGCCGAAGGACGGCAGCAGGCGGGTGGGGCTGTCACGTTCGGCGGCGGTGGCCTGGCCGGGGAGGCCGAAGCCCAGTCCGGCTGCCGCCAGGATCGTTCCGTTGGTCAGCAAGAAGTCTCTTCGTGACACCATGGACGATCACTCCTCCTCGGATGCGAAGTTGACATCGTTGTCACCAGCCAGTGAAGCTAGCGACGCATGGGGCACGTGTAAAGAGTGCGGACGCCTCATTCGGCCAAGTCGGCGCCGCGGTCCGGACGAATGACAGCCCGCAGCACGGTGACCGCTCGCGGTGCGCCGTGAGCATCGGGCGCGTTCTTGCCCCGGCGACAAGGTCCGACCCGTCAGGTTGTCAGTTGCCCTGTGGGCCATCGCTCCCAGGAACGGTCACAGGTGGCAAGGCTGCTGTGTGCTGCACCTCGGCCTCCGGCGGGCAGGGGTCCCAGGCACAGGCCAGGGAACCGCCCACAAGGCCGAAGAAGAGTCCGAAAAGCAGTCCCCCGAAGTTGGCGAGGGGAAAGGAGACAAGGCTGAGCAGCAGGCCCGCGATCCCGGCGAAGACGCGCACCTGCTGATGGAACCAGAGCGTGATGCCCAAGGTCATGAGCAGGATCCCGATGATCAGTGATGCGGCACCGGCCGTGGTGGACAGGGCGACAGCGACGCCCTTCAGCGTGATGTGGACGTAAGGGAAGTAGATGATGGGCGCCCCCGCCAGGAGCAGGAACAGGCCGGCCCAGAACGGGCGCCCACCACGCCAGGTTCTGAATCTGCGTCGTGTGCCGTCGATCCTGTCGCGTAGTCCTGGGAGGGTGCCGAAAGGCTCGTTGATCACGTGCGGCTTCCAGGGTGAAGGGGGTGGGTATCGCCGGTGATGCTGCGGTTCGTGGAGTCGGTGCGGTCGGTGCCAGGTCGAACGAGTACGGATGGGCCGGCCCATGACCGCGTCCGCATGCTGTCCGGGGCCGTAGCGGTGTGCACGGAGTCAGAAGCAGCGGTGGCTGCCCTGCCTGACAGTCACGTGGAGGTCAGGGACGCTGAGGGTGGCAGCCGAGATCGCGACCGCGTCCACGCGCACGTCGGTCAGAGTGGCCGACGTGGCCTGCTGGGCGAAACCGTTGGGATCGAAGAGCCCCGAGTTCCGGTCGCCCGGGGCGATCGGGCCCTTGGTGACCGAGCCTGCGGCGACACCTACGTCCAGGTCGTTCAAGGTCGCCCGACCGGCTGACAGAGCTGTCGCGTCGATGAAGATGTCCCGCGCCTCGGCCCGGTCGCCGCCGGTGATCCGCAGTGTGTACAGGCCCAGAACCGGGATCTCGACCGCTACGGACTCGCACAGTCTCTTGATCGTCGCGTACCTGGCACCTGTGACCACGACGGGCACATGGCGGCCCTCTCTGGTCACGTCCACCATGCCGTAGATGCTCGTTCCGCGAGTGGTCAGTGTGTCCGCAGCGAACTGGAACCGATGGCCGGAGATGAAGAACGACGCGGCCAGCGCTCCTTGCGCCATGCCGATACCCAGCGCCGCGGCAGCCGCCGTGCTCGGAACCAGGACAAGGGCGAAACGCTTCCACCGCGTCCTGCCGCAGCCGTGCGACATGCCGTGCCTCTCTCCTGTGAAGTGCAGGCCGCCCCCAGACACCGTGCCCTCGGACAGGCTCGTCCGCCAGGCTGGACGGCGGACATTCCGGTCGCGACACAAGCCTTGCAGGTACCGGCGGTCCGACATGGACCACTGTCCTGCGCCTTTGATGGACTCTAGAGTGCGGACAAGGAAACCCGTCGGCACGCCAGCCCGCCCAGACGGGTGAAACAGCGGCACCGGCGACGGTCCCCTTCGACGGATCGCGGTGGTCGACGAGCTGGGTGAAAGTCAGCGTGCAGTACGGGAAGCCGCCCTTGTCCGCGACAGGCGGCGGTCCGTGAAAGCCAGGGCGCCCGAACCGTGACACCGCGCCCGGCACCGGGCCGGCCGGGGACGCCACGACAGCCTGGCGGACCATGCGAAGTGGGGCGGCGATCAGACCGGACCCTCTCCGGGCTCGGCTCGACCTCTCACGGAAGGGGTGCGGGGCGGACGACCGAGCTGAGGGCACGCCGTCGGCTCGGCCCGCTGCGGTCGCTCACACGTACCGACTCACCTTCCATGTCTGCGCGTTGACCGTGCACCGCAGCGAGCCGAGGGGAGTCGATCTCCGGAAGTCCGCGTCAACGACCCGCCGCGTCGGCCACCGTAAGCGGATCGGAGCCATTTTCAGGACAGTTCCTACGCAGCCCCGGGCCCAACGCCCCAAGGTCGCCCTGAAAGTTCTCGCTCGGGGCGCCGATGGCATGATCAAGACGTGACCGGTGAACTTACTCGATCCGCCGAAAAGTATGTCCTGTTCGATGTCGATGGCACGTTGATCGACGCAGTAGCGAATCAACGGCAGGTCTGGGGGACTTGGTCGGCGCAATACGGACTGGACCCCGATGAGGTCTACAGGGTGGCGCTGCGGACGCGGCCGATGGAGACCTTCGCGACGGTCGCTCCTGATCGGGATCCGCGGGAGTGCCTGGCGGCATTGCATGAGCTGGAGGACGAGGACGTACGGTCCGGTGTCTACGCCGCCTTCGAAGGTGCGACGGAGTTGCTGTCGGCTCTGCCCCCAGGGCGCTGGGGTCTGGTGACATCCAATTACGAGCACCGGGTACGCGGGCGGTTCGCCCGGACCGGTCTGCCGGTTCCCCGCGTGCTGGTGGATGCCGCTGTCGTCACGGAGGGCAAGCCGTCACCGGTGCCCTATCTGCTAGCTGCTGAGCTACTCGGGGCTGGGCCGGAGGACTGCCTGGTCATTGAGGACGCGCCGTCCGGTGTGAAGTCGGGGTTGCGTGCCGGCATGACGGTGTGGGGAGTCAACGCTCCTGTTGCGGTGGACGGCGTGCACCGCCATTTCGGGAGCCTGCGCGAAGCAGTACCCGAGATCCTGGCTTATGCGACGTGAGCACGCGGGGATTCCGCGGTCCGAGCTACCACCATCAGCCGCGCGAAGAGGCGGATGAACCTGACGGTGCGCCGGTCGGCGCCGCTGTCCGGGGTCTCGAAGTCCGCGGCCGACCGCATCGTCCAAGACCTAGTATGGCGTAGCAGGTGTATGGGACACCGGGCCCGTGTCGCACACGCGTGCGTCCGCCCGGAGCCGGGCATGCGCCGAGAGGCGCCCCATGCCGGAAACCCCGGCCCGATTCCGACGGGCCGGGGTTTCCATGTGATGCAGGTGGAGCTGTTACCACTTGTTGCCGTAGTGGTCCCTGACCACTCGGAAGCTGCCCACGACGCCGTTCTTGACCCACACGCCGCCGTGGACCTGGCGGGTGAAGACACCGTTGCTGGTGCTCCAGGGGCCGACAGTGGCGACCGGGGAGCCGTTGTCGCAGGTCGCCCCGCGGAAGAGCTCTACGGTCCTGCGGCTGTCGTTGCGGACGTTGAAGCTCCGCGAGCCCAGGCCGCTGACCACGGTGATGCAGCCGTCCGGCTGAGCGGAGTACGACCGCTCGTTGATGTGGATCCGACCCTTGTCGTAGCCGTCGTAGCCACCGTCGTCGCCGCCACGGCCACCGCCGCCGCCACCACCGTAGCCACCGCCACCGCCGCCACCGCCACGGCCACCGCCGCCGCCACCGCCACCGCCGTAGCCACCGCCGCCGCCGCCACCGCCGTAGCCACCGTCGTCGCCACCGCCGTAGCCACCGTCGTCGCCGCCACGGCCACCGCCGCCGCCACCGCCGATGCCACCGTTGTCGCCGCCACGGCCTCCGTTTCCGTTTCCGTTTCCGTTTCCGTTTCCGTTCCCGTCGCCGGCAGCGGGGCCCGGGGCGGGGGCTGCCTGTTGGACGGATGGGGCGGCCGGAGCGGATCCAGCAGCCGAGGCATAAGTAATGCCGGTTGTCGCGAGGACTGCGGCGCCTACTACGGCGGCAGTCACAGCGACGGTTCGCGTCGTCATGTCACTTCTCCCTGTCTCAGAGACGTCGGCCGGGAAGCCGACCTGCGATGAACGTACTAATAGTCCCTTTAGCTGTCATATCGGACATACCGATGGTGTGACTCGAAGGGGCCGACCGGGTGTACGAACGGCGGGTTTCATGGGCCGAGGCATCATCTGACGGGTCGTGAAAGCCCAGGAAAATGGGCATATCTGGCGCACCGTTGGGCTTTCCGGGCGACATGCTGCGGCCCGCTCACCCTGTCGGCAGCATGCCGCCGATTCCAGCTCGGCGAGAACGCACCGTCGCCCTCCCGTCCCGACGCCTGCGCGTCACATGTCCGGTCAGGTCTCTCCAGGTTCTGCGCCCTCATGGTGAGTCCCGCAGAACACGGACCGAATGGCCACGGCCCGGCGCCCCGCACCGGTCCCCGACCCGGATGCCCTGTGCTCGGGACGTTCCGGATGCCCCGTGCTCGGGACGTTCCGGATGCCCCGTGCTCGGGATGTTGACGATCCCTTGACCTCCCGGACCACATCCATGGCTGCTCCGGCGCTGTCCTCAGTGGTATCGAACCTGCCCCTCGTGAAGGAGTCCGCTGCCATGGATGGTGCTGTCGTTGTAGCTGTGGTTGTCGTCGTCTGCGTGCTGCTGGTGCTGCGCAGCGGGATGCGTGTGGTCAATCAGGTGGACCGAGGGGTGGTCTTCCGCTTCGGCAAGACGCTGCCCGGCCGTCGGCAGCCCGGCATCACCTTCCTCATCCCGTTCGCCGACCGGATGCGGAAGGTGAACGTACAGGTGGTGACGCTGCCCGTGCCGACACAGGAGGGCATAACCCGGGACAACGTGTCGGTGAAAGTCGATGCCGTCGTCTACTTCAAGGTCGTCGATCCGGTGCGGGCCACGATCGAGGTGCAGGACTACATCTTCGCGGTCGGCCAGGTCGCCCAGTCCTCCCTGCGCTCCATCATCGGCAAGAGCGATTTGGACGATCTGCTCTCGGACCGCGAACGGCTGCACGAAGGGCTGGCCTTGATGATCGACAGCCCGGCGGCCGGCTGGGGTGTGCACATCGACCGGGTCGAGATCAAGGACGTACAGCTGCCGGAGTCGCTGAAGCGTTCCATGTCGCGGCAGGCCGAGGCCGAGCGGGAACGGCGCGCCCGGGTGATCACCGCGGACGGTGAGTTCCAGGCGGCACAGCAGCTCGCCAACGCTTCGCGCATCATGGCCGACACGCCGGAGGCGATGCAGCTGAGGCTGCTGCAGACGGTGGTCGAGGTGGCAGCCGAGAAGAACTCCACGCTGGTCATGCCGTTCCCGGTGGAGCTGCTGCGGTACTTCGACCGGGCGGCTCGCCAGTTCGGGACGGGCAGCGATGTCGCGACACCGGTTCCGGACCCGCACGGCGAAACAGTGCCCGACCCTCGCGCGTAACGCCGTCATGGGTCCGTCAGGGTCTGCTGCCCCGGCGTCAGGGATTCGCCAACGCGCCATGATCGCCGGCGCCCTTGGGCCTTCCATGAGGTCAGGACCTGAGGTGTGGCAAGGAGTGGTGACGAAATGGAGCGAGCGGACGGGCGGCGTGTGGTGGCCGGTGTGAGCGGCACGCTGGGCAGTCTGACAGCGCTGCACCGGGCCGCGGCCGAGGCCCGGCGCACCGATGCCGTACTGCGGGCCGTACTGGCCTGGTCACCTCCCGGCGGTGAGCTCGGGCACCGCAATCAGCCGTGGCCCGAGCTGCTGACCGAGTGCCGCCGGGTGGCGGACGACCGGTTGCTCCGGGCTGTGGACACCGCCTTCGGCCCGGCAGGGCCCGGGGTGCCGATGGAGACTCTGGTCGTACGGGGCACACCGGGCCTCGCTCTGATCGCTGCGACGAACGGCCCCGAGGACCTGCTGGTCGTCGGGGCCGGGGCGCGCGGGGGGCTGCGGAGGGCCCTGCATCCTTCGGTCGCCCGGTACTGCCTCGCGCACGCGATCTGCCCTGTGCTCGCCGTACCGCCTTCTCCGCTGCAGGACGACATTGCCGCCGTCCACCGCCGGATTTCCTGGCACATGCCGTTGAACACACGGGAGTTGGCGGACTGACTCGCTGCGTCCGTGCGCGTGAGGACGGTCGCCATGAAGTGGTCGCGTCCCCGTCGCCCCGAGGGGAAGGAACAGCGGGACGTGCCATGCCGATCGGGGGACATCAGGCCGATCGCAGCCAATGCATCGAGGCCACTCGTTCGGCGGCGCATGTCGCAGTCTTCGACTGCGTGCCCTTGCGGATCCGCGAATATCGACCGGCGGAAAGAGCGGCGCTACCGTCAAGAGGCTGTCAGCAGGCCGTAAATACAGGCTGTACTGGCCGAGTAGCACCATCTGTGTCGACTAGATTCTTTTTGTGCCGCTCAAAGGCCGCGGACGCTCAGGGCCTGACCGCGCCCGACAACCCGGTCGCACCCGCGGCTGATACGCGGCGGCGTATTCTCCGCACCGCGTCCGCGCACGGCCTTTCCGGTACCGGGGCCCCGGTACCGGAAAGGCTCGGCGTCACTCCTGGCCGACTCACCCGGTGCTCGCGCTGTGCGCGCGGCCCGCCAGGGGCGCGATCATTCCGGCCAGGCCCGCCTCCGCGCATCCGGGGACCGGCTCGCTGACCTGCCGAGGGCTGCACAGCCCGCAGCCGGTCATCACGTCGACGATCATCTTCAGCACCCTGATCATCCTGGCTCCTGTCCCGCTCGCCCTGTGCGGCGTCCGCTGCGCGTCTGCCACCGCCTCGGCCGACTCGTATCAGAGGGTCGTCAGAGATTTGTGCGCCCGCTTGGGGCGGGGCATTCGACGGAGTGGGATAGGTGACGTGAACAGCGGTCTGCGACATGACGACCGGCCACCGAATACGGTGCCGCCGGAGATGCGCGTTGTTCACCCCAGGATGCGTTGACGCATTCGCCCGTGCTTCGGCACATGGTGCTCCTGCGCACCGCTTGCCGGCGGCCGCCCGATCAATGAAGCGGCCGCTTCTCCATTTCTCTTTCCTCCATCCACTGTGCACGCCTTGCCACATGCGTCCCTATGTCTCGATTCGCGGGCGGCTGGGGCTGTTCCATCGCATCAACCGGGGGAGCCGACCACGGCAGCGAAGCCGCCCACCAGCGGCTGAACCGCCCGTAGGGGCGGCCTGAACCCGGCGTACAGGCAGCCCCTTTCCCGTGCACCCGGCTCCGGAAGGCACCCACCATGATCGAACTCCTGCCGCCCCAACTTCCCGCACTCGCACGCTGGTTCCCTGCCGGAGCGCCGGGTCCGGCGGCCCTGGCCGAACATGTCCTGACCACCGGAATCGGCCGCTTCTGGGCCGACCACGACGACCAGCCGCGCGCGATCGCCGTCGACTGCGCCGCCCATGTACTGCTGCGTGGCGATCCCGGCGCACTCGTCCCCGCGGAACTCGCACCGCTCGGCTCGCGCTACATCGAGGCACCTGCCCGATTCCTTCCCGTCCTCGGCGCTTCCTTCGACCGGATCATGCCGTGGGAGCGCATGGTCTACGTACAGCAGGAGGAGCCGACGTCCGTTGCCCGCACCCCCAAGGGCGTGGCCGTACGCCGCATCACCGCCGCCGATGCGGGCGCACTCGCCGCGCTCGGCCCGGGTGCTGCCTGGATACATGCCAGCTGGGGCGGCCCGGCCGGGCTCGCCGCCTCCGGGCACGCCTGGGGCGCCTTCCGCCAAGGCGAAGCCCTCGCCGTGGCGTGCACGTACTTTCTCGGCAGCGCGTACGAGGACCTCGCCGTCGTCACCGCCCCCGACCATCGACGCCGGCAGCTCGCCCTCGGTTGTGTCACCGCACTCTGCGCCGACGTCACGGCACGCGGCCACACCCCCAGCTGGAGCTGTTCGCGCCACAACAGGGCCAGCCGGCTGCTCGCCTGGAACGCCGGTTTCCGCCTGGTACGCGAGTACGTCCACCATGCCACCGGCGCACCGGCCGTCCGCGGGATATCGGGGACGAGGATCCCTGCATGAAGCCCCAACCCGGCACACGCGGCGGCGTCGTAGAACGTGCCGGTGGCATCCCTCGACCCGGTGATTCCGTCCGTGCAGCAGAGCAGGGTCGAGCCGGGCGGGAAGGAAAAGCTGTCGATCGGGAAGGCCCAGTCCCGCAGCGTGATCATCCTCGGAGGAGGCGCCTCCTCCGAGGGCTCGAGGACCCTGGCCGTCCCGTGCACGTCGAGGTACCGACGGGGATCCACAGGGCTCTGCTCTGCTGCGCCACTCCCCCACGCTCCATGGAGGGCGCTGGCGCCGCATCCGGGACGGCACGAAATGTGTACAGGCGGCCGTCGTGGCGTGCGCGCCGTCCCATGCGGATGCGAAGTGCGGCACAAGTGGCGACGCTGGAAGTGTCAGGGTGAACGCACCGAGGAGGACCCATGTCCATGATGGACAAGATCAAGCACATGCTGAAGGGCCACGAGGACCAGGCGGGCAAGGGCATCGACAAGGCGGGTGACACCATCGACGACAAGACCCAGGGCAAGTACACCGGCCAGGTCGACACCGCTCAGGACAGGCTCAAGGGCCAGCTCGGTTCGGACCGCGGCCAGGACCAGCCGCCGCAGCCGCCGCAGCCGCCGCAGGCCTGACCCTCACCAGGCCATTGCACCGTCAATAGGCCGCTGCCGCCTCGCCTGCTCATGTCGTGAGCAGGCAGGGGCGGCCGGTATGCCCGGTCGATTCCCACGCGGTGTGGTCGGGACCCCACTCGAGCTCGTCCGCGCCGGCCGGGCGACCTGGCCGGACGCCGTGGAAGAGACGCTGAGACCTTGCGCCCGGAACCGACCGTCAAACACATCGCGCTGCGGAACGCCGTCCGTGGCACAAGGCTGTCCGGCGTCCGGACGATCCGCGAGGGCGTAGCGATCCTTCTTGGAGCGGTTCCCCACCACCGAACTCGCTGACCCGCAGCCCGTCCGGTGCTGCCTGTCCGGCTCCGTCCCGCCACGACCGTGGCCGATACGGACAGCGGCGCAACGGCGAATGTGGCGTGGAGCTACCCCGATCCCCTCCCCGCCGCGGGGGTGGTCAACGACCTCATCGCGTTCTGCAACGAAGCCGTCGACACCGTCGTGGACGGAGAGCGGCTGGAACGCCCCACCACCGGCTTCACGCGGCGTCCGGCCGGCTGACGACGCGCCGCATCGGGCTCGTACGAGCCCGATGCGGCGTCCTCGCGCTTGAGCCGGTGCCCGCGCATGCCGCGTACGCATGCAACGGGAATCGGGCATGGCCATGCGAGTCGCCCCCCTCTCTACCAGGGGCGCCACATGTCCCGGCTTCGCTTCCGCGCGCCGCGCCCGCGGGCGGCTGCTCAGCAGATCCGGGGCAGCTGCTCCCCGATCGGCAGGTCGACCACGCGCGTCCCGCCGAGCCCGGTGCGAGCGACGACCATGCCTGGATGCGCCTCCACCGCCTCGCCGATGACGGCCGCCCCCGCTCCCAGCGGATGCGCCCGCATCGCCTCCAGAACGGCTTCGGCGTGCTCCCGGGGGACGAACGCGACGAGCTTTCCCTCGTTGGCCACGTACATCGGGTCCAGGCCCAGGATGGCGCAGGCGTTGGCCACGGCCGGCGGGACCGGGATGTCGCGTTCCTGGAGGACGACACCGGTGCCGGAGGCCGTCGCGATCTCGTTGAGCGCCGCGGCCAGCCCCCCTCGCGTGGGATCGCGCAGGACATGGAGGTCGGGGGTGACCGCGAGCATGGTCTCCACCAGCCCGCCCAGGGCCGCGCAGTCGCTCTCGATCTCCACGCCGAACTCCAGGCCCTCGCGCACACTCATGATCGCCACGCCGTGCACGCCGATCGCGCCGCTGACGATCACGACGTCGCCGGGGACCACCCGCTGAGGACGGAGGTCGACGCCCGCCGGGACCAGACCGATCCCGGCGGTGTTGATGAAGATGCCGTCGCCGTGACCGGCGTCCACGACCTTGGTGTCGCCGGTCGCCACCTCGACGCCCGCCGCGCGCGCGGCTGCGCCCAGCGCGTTGGCCACGCGTGCGACGACCGAGACCTCCACGCCTTCCTCCAGGATGAAACCGCAGGAGAGGTAGGCGGCCCGGGCGCCGCTCATGGCGAGGTCGTTGACCGTGCCGTTGACCGCGAGGTCGCCGATGCTGCCGCCGGGGAAGAACAGCGGCCGCACGACGTACGAGTCGGTGGAGAAGGCCAGCCGGGCGCCGCCCAGCGATACCACGGCCGAGTCGGTCAGTTGCGCGAGCACGTCGCCCCCGTAACCGGGCGCGAAGACGTGCTGGACCAGTTCTGCCGAGAGTGCCCCGCCGCCGCCGTGGCCCATCACCACCCGCGGCTGGTCGCGCAGCGGTGCCGGGCAGGTCCATGCCGTGAGGTCGAGTACGGGTGGCTCGCCGGGAGCGGCCGTGGCGGTGCCGGTGGTGTTCAGTGCTTCGGTCGTCTCAGGCAACGGGGCTCGTCTCCCTGGCTGCGGTGGTGATGTCCAGTCGCCGGTAGAGGTAGTACGCGGCACAGGCGCCCTCGCTGGAGACCATGGTGGCCCCGAGCGGGTTGCGCGGAGTGCAGGTGGTGCCGAACGCCTCGCACTCGTGGGGCTTCAGAAGTCCTTGCAGGACCTCACCGCTTCGGCATGCGGCGGGCTCCTCGGTGTGGATGTCGGTGACGGAGAAGCGGTACTCGGCGTCGTAGTCCCGGTAGCGCGTGGAGAGCCGCCAGCCACTGTCGGGGATGGTGCCGATGCCGCGCCAGGCACGGTCGGTGACTTCGAAGACGTCGTCCAGCATGGCGAGCGCCGCGGGGTTCCCGGCCGGGTGCACGGCGCGCGGGTACGCGTTTTCCACGGTGTGCTCGCCGCGCTCCAGTTGCAGGACGGTGCGCCGTACGCCTTCGAGGATGTCCAGCGGTTCGAAACCAGTGACCACAATGGGCACCCGGAACCGTTCGGCCAGCTCCGGGTACTCCCGCGTGCCCATCACGCTGCACACGTGACCGGCGGCGAGGAAGCCCTGCACCCGGCAGCTCGGCGACTGCATAATCGCCTCGATGGCCGGGGGGACCCGCACATGGGACACCAGGAGGCTGAAGTTCGCGATGCCGAGTCTGCGTGCCTGATACACCGTCATGGCGTTGGGCGGTGCGGTGGTCTCGAATCCGATCCCGAAGAAGACCACCTCGCGATCGGGGTTCTGCTGGGCGATCTTCAGGGCATCGAGTGGCGAGTACACGACCCGCACGTCGCCACCCTCGCTGCGGACCCGGAACAGGTCACGGCCGGTTCCCGGTACCCGGAGCATGTCCCCGAACGAGCAGAAGATCACCTCGGGGCGGGAGGCGATGGCCAGCGCCTTGTCGATCACCTCCAGTGGCGTGACGCAGACGGGGCAGCCCGGACCATGAATCAGTTCGACCTGGTCCGGCAGGAGTTGATCGATGCCGTGCCGGATGATGGTGTGCGTCTGTCCCCCGCAGACCTCCATCAGCGCCCAGGGCCGGGTCACCACGGAGTGGATGTCGTCGAGCAGTCGGCGCGCCAGGTCCGGGTTCTGGAACTCTTCGATGTACTTCACTGCTGAACCTCCTGCGGTGCGTCGGCGCCACCGGACCCGGACGTCAGGCCGGCCTCCGCGGCCCGTTCCCATGAGTCCCCGAACTCCTCCTGGAGCAGGCCCAGCTCGGCGAAGAGTTCCAGCGTCTTCCTGGCCGACTCCTCGTCCAGCCGCTGCAGGGCGAACCCCACATGGACGATGGCGTATTCACCGACCTGGAGATCCGGCAGATACTCCAGGCACACTTCTTTGACCACACCGCCGAAGTCGACGGTGGCCATCCGGGTACCGTCACGCTCCTCGATGTCCATCACTCTGCCGGGTACCGCCAGGCACATGGCTGCTCCTTGCTGTGGGGGGCGTTGCCCGGCTCTGCCGGGCCGGACGTCAGTCGGCGGCTGCGCCGGTGCGCGCCGCTGCGTTGCGGGTGGCCACCATGAGCTGGCCGAGCGCCAGTCCGCCGTCGTTCGGGGGGACCTCGCGGTGGCGCAGGACGGTGAAGCCGTTCTCGTCCAGCGTCCGGGCGCACCGGGAGGAGAGCAGGGTGTTGGCGAACACGCCGCCGGTCAGAACCACTTCGTGCAGGCTGTGCTGCTCGCGGGCTGCGACGCACACCTGACGCACGATGTCCGCGACGGCCGCGTGGAAGCGTGCGGCGACCAGTGTCGGCTGTACACCGGCGCGCACGTCGTCGACGACGGCTGCGAGTACCGGTGAGGGGTCCATGACCAACGGCTGTCCGTCGCCCGGGTCCGCCGGGCGCAGCGCGAAGCCGTAACCGGGTCCGGGGTCCGCGGCGGCGCCGACCGCGGCGGCCTCCAGTTCGACGGCGGCCTGGGCTTCGTACCCGGCGCGGTGGCAGACGCCCGCCAGCGAGGAGACTGCGTCGAACAGCCGGCCCATGCTGGAGGTGGGAACGCAGTTGAGGTTGCGCTCCAACTGGCGCAGCAGCACGTGTCGTTCGTCCGGTGGACAGGCTGCCGTGCAGGGCAGATCGTCCGTCCAGCCGATGCCTGCCGCGTACAGATGTGCCAGCGCCATCCGGTAGGGCCGGTGTACGGCGGCGTCGCCGCCGGGCAGCGGCGCGTACGCGAGGTGTGCGAAGCGGTGACAGACGTCGTAGTCGGCCAGCATGATCTCGCCGCCCCACACCGCTCCGTCGTCCCCGAATCCGGTGCCGTCGAACGCGACGCCGATCACTCGACGGCTGCCGTCCCGGCCGTGCTCGGCCATCGCGGCGGCGATATGGGCGTGGTGGTGCTGTACGCGCACCACCGGTCGGCCGTCGGCCCGGCGCAGCGCCCACTGGCCGGTGCGGTAGCGGGGATGCCGGTCGGTGGCCAGGATGCCGGGCCGCACGCCTGTGAGGGTCTCCAGGTGCTGTTCGGCGCGTGCGAAGGCGTGCTGCGTGTCCAGGTCGTCCATGTCGCCGACATGGGCGGACAGCCAGGCCCTGCGCTCCTCGGCGAGGCAGAAGGTGTTCTTCAGGTCGCCGCCGGTGGCGAGGGTCGCAGGCACCGGGTGGGGCAGGGTGAGCGGCAGCGGGGCGTAGCCGCGTGAGCGGCGTACGATCAGCCGCTCCCCGTCGCAGACGCGTACCACGGAGTCGTCGCACGGCACATGGATCGGGCGGTCGTGCGTGAGCCAGGCGTCGGCCAGGTGGGCGAGCCGCTCCAGCGCCTCGTCGTCGTCCGTGACGATCGGTTCACCGGCCACGTTGCCGCTGGTCATGACGAGCAGGCGCGGTCCCGGCGGGTCACCGGGCAGGCCGAGCAACAGGTGGTGCAGCGGGGTGTACGGGAGCATGACGCCGAGGTCGGGGCTGCGTGGGGCGACGGCATCGGACGGCCAGGGGGCGCGGGGGTCCGGGCGGGCGCCGGCGCGTCGCCGCAGCAGGACGACGGGCCGGACACCGCCGGTGAGCAGGGCCCGCTCCTCGCCGCCCACATGCACGAGGTGCGCGACGTCGTCGACGTCCCGGGCCATGATGGCGAACGGTTTGTCGCCTCGGGCCTTCCGGCGGCGCAGCAGGGACACCGCGGCGGAGTTCTCGGCATCGCAGGCGAGGTGGTAGCCGCCGAGCCCCTTGACCGCGAGGACCGCACCGTCCGACAGCAGCCGGCGTGCCTCCGCGACCGGGTCGCGTCCGGCTGCGGACTGCGCGGGCGTGGTGCGGTCCGGCCGCCCGACGAGCAGTCGCAGCCGGGGGCCGCAGGCGGGGCAGGCGACCGGCTGGGCGTGGAAGCGCCGGTCCGCGGGGTCGGCGTACTCACGGGCGCAGTCGGCGCACATCGGGAAGCGGGCCATGGTCGTGTGCGCGCGGTCGTACGGCACCGCGGTGACGATCGTGAACCGGGGTCCGCAGTGCGTACAGGTGATGAACGGGTGGCGGTGGCGCCGGTCGGCCGGATCGGCCAGTTCGGTGAGACAGTCGGCGCAGGTGGCCGCGTCCGGGGAAACCAGTGTGCGGGCCGGTCCGCCGGTGTGGGAGTCCACGATGCTGAAGCGGGATCCGCCCGCGGCCGGGACCTCCGTGTGGTCGACGGAGTCAACCCGGGCGAGCGGGGGTGCCTCCGCCGCGATCCGGTCGCAGAACAGGGCGACGGCGGCCGGGGCGCCCTCGACCTCGGCGACGACCCCTTCGGTGGTGTTGGTGACGTGCCCGGCCAGGCCCAGCCCGGTGGCCCGGGCGTACAGGTAGGGCCGGAACCCGACACCCTGCACGACGCCGCGGATCACGACTCGTCGGCGCTCCACGGCTCCCGCGAGGGCGGCGGCACCGGGCTGTGGGGTCGTCACGAGCGGTACTGCGCCGCGGAGTCGGGTGCTGTCGTCATGACGAGCGGCTCGTCGGGGTGCGCGTGTGCGTGCGGGCCGGTGTGGGGGTGCTCGTGGGTACCCAGATCCGGATGTGTGTGCGTATGCATGCCGGTGTGCGCGTGGGTGTGGGTGTGCGAGCCGCCGTGCGCGCCGTGGTCAGGATGGGTGTGGGTGTCGTCGTGCGTGCTCATGTCCCCGTGGGTGTGGGTGTGCTGCTGGTACGGGTGCTGCCGGGCCATCACCGGTGTGTGGACCGGGGCGCCGTCACCGGCGGCCAGGGCCCGGTCGAGCAGCGTGCCCACCCCTTCACCGCGGCGGGCGGCGGTGAGCACCACTTCCACACCGGGGTTGACCTGCTGGACATGGGCACGGAACGCGGCCTCGTCGAAGTCGACGGCCTCTGCGATGTCGGTCTTGGTGACCACGACGAGCTGGGCCAGTCCGAATGCGGTGGGGTACTTCAGCGGCTTGTCCTCACCTTCCGTCACGGAGGCGAGGACGACCCTGAGGGTCTCCCCCAGGTCGTACGAGGCGGGACAGACCAGGTTGCCCACGTTCTCCACGAAGAGGATCCGGGTCCCGTCGGGCAGCCAGTTGTCGAGGTGGCGGCCGAGCATGCCGGCCTCCAGGTGGCAGAGTCCGTCGGTGAGCACCTGCTTGACGGGGGCGCCGGACCGGGCCAGGCGTACGGCGTCGTTCTCGGTGGCGAGGTCTGCGGTGAGTGCGGCGACCGGCACTCCTCTTTCGCGCGCCCGGCCGAGTTCGCGTTCCAGCAGTTCGGTCTTGCCGCTGCCGGGGCTGGAGAGCAGGTTGACGACGGTGGTGCCGCGGGCCGTGAGTCCGGCTCGCAGGCTGTGCGCCGTCGCGTCGTTCTTGGCGAGTACCGCCTGCTGCAGGTCGACTTCACGGCACATCGTTCAGTGCTCCTGGGAGATCGGTTCGCGGGTGTGTTCGGGTGCGGGGCCGTCCTGCCAGTGCACGCTGAGGATCTGCAGCTCGCGACCCGACAGGAGTTCGGCGGTCGCCTCGCCGCAGACCGGACAGCACAGCTGCGGCGGCATGCCGACCGCCCATTCGTCCGCGCAGGGGACGCACCGCGCGCGGGCCGCCACGGAGTCGATGACGAGTTCGGCTCCTTCCAGGACGGTCCCGGCGCAGGCGAGTCCGAAGCAGAAGGACAGGGCGTCGGGGACGACCCCGGCCAGTTCCCCGACCTGGAGCCGGACGGACCCGACCGAGGTGGCTCCGCCTGCCTGAGCCGCTTCTGCCACCTGGTCGACGACGGCCATGGCGATCGACATCTCGTGCATTGGTTCTCCGTCCTGCACTGCGTCATTACAGCGGCGGGTCACAGGGGCCGGCGGACCGGCTCGCCGGTACCCGTGCGGCACATGCACCATTCGGTGCAGCCATGGGCCGGGCCCGGGCGGCAGCTGCCGTCACATGCTGCGCATCCGCAGATAGCGCCTGACGTCGGGCAGGATCTGCGCGACGACGACGGCGACAGCGACGGCGCTCAGGCCGCAGACAAGAATCTTCTTCATGATGGTGGGTTCCTTCTGCTCAGTTCATGACAGGTCCGGCCGCCGTCCGCCGGGCGTCGGCCGGACGGTCGGCTGCTTGTACGAGGTCCAGGACCATCCGCACGGCGTGGGGCACCGCTGCGGCCACGGGGGCGCTCAGCCCGATCCCTTCGTCGACACTCTCGGGTTCGCAGCCGACGACGAGCGTGCGCCTCGGCGGTACGGCTCCGGTGCCCGCGCACAGGGTGCCGAGCAGTGCCAGGACGGCGTCGGGGGACATCCGGTGGCCGTCGAGCAGCGCGTTCTGCGGTTCGACTGCTCCGGGTTCGTCGGCCTCGATCAGATACAGGGTCCCCGGGCGGCCACCGCGTGCGGTGGCGTCGATCAGGACGAGGGTGTCGTATCCGTCGAGGAGCTGATAGGCGAGATGGACGCCCCGTACGCCGATGTCGACCATCTCGACGTCGTCGGGGAGCCGGTGCGAGGACAGTGCGCGCACCGTCTCGACGCCGAAGCCGTCGTCGCCGAGGAAGATGTTCCCGATCCCGGCGATGAGGGTTCTCGCGTGCTGCTGCGCAAAGTCGTTCACGCGTCCTCCAGGGGGGCGATCTCGTCCGGCTGGAAGTACAGGAAGCGCCCTTGCTCGCGGCGGATGTCGGCGCCCGGGTCGCCTTCCACGGTGACCGCGAGGTGCACTCCGCCGTCGACGTCGTGGAGCACTGCTTCGACCTGTGCGCTGCGGCCCTTGAGGAACAGGTCCTGGGCGTCGGTCCGCCGGAGCCCCGGTCGCAGGAGGACGCGGCTGCCCACGCCCACGGACCGTCCGTCCACCAGGATCCGGTCCCGGGCCGGGTCGGCGGTGTCGTCGCTCGCCGGGTCCCACCACGGGGTGTCGGGCCGGAGTACGCCGCGGGTGTCGATCAGGTCCACGCCGTCCGGGACCGGGTCCTGCGCGGCGGGCGGGGGCGTGTCGGGTCCGGTGATCTCCCGCAGGGCCCGTACCGCGCCGTGCAGCCGCTCCAGGACCTCGGGAGGCATCGACTCGGCCAGGTCGATGACGGCTGCCGCCCGGGGATCGGTGCCGCGTGCCTCGCGCTTCTCCTGGTCGGTCAGGGCCGCCGTGCGCAGGGCGAGGATCTCGTCGATCTCGGTGGCGTCGTAGAGCGTGCCCGGGCTCTCGGGGGCGATGGCCGGATGGTCCTCCAGGATGATCGGGGACGACAGCATCAGGTCCGCGCGCCCGGGTTCCCCGGCGAGCACCGGCCAGGTGTGCAGGTTGCGGCAGGCCGCGACCGCACCCTTGGCCCATTCGGGCGGGTCCGTCATCGACAGGAACGATCCCGCGCCGAGACCCAGCAGCAGGTGCGCGGCGACCAGCGACCGTGGGAGCGCGGCGTCCCGGTCGGCCTCGGCGGAGTCGGGCGTCCAGGCGGTGGTGTTCTCCACCACGGCGGTGAGCCTCATGACCCGGTAGGGGCCGTCGAGTTCGCGGGCGGACAGCCGCACAGCGCCGCTGATCTCCTCGCAGCGGCGGACCAGGCGGCCCACCGTCCGCCCGTCCGCGTCCAGGACGGGTTCGGTCTCCTCGCGGGCGGGCCGGGTGAAGGGGACGGTGACTCCGTCCCCGGCCAGTTCGGCGACGTCCACGACCACTTCGACGCGATCCTCGGCGCCCTCGTCCCACGGGACCAGCACCCGGTCGGCCAGGTCGAGTCGGGCCACGGTCTCGAACGTGCCGTCGTCGAGGGCCCGTTGCACCGTCCGTCGCTGGGCGTGCAGGAACCGTGCCTCGACGGCGAGCGTCGCGCCCGGCTTCGGCTCCATCAGGCACTCGGTGTGCTGGAAGTCGTGCTCCTCACGGTCGGTGCCCCAGCCGGGCGGCACGAGCACCCCGAACTGCCAGCGCAGCCGGTTCTTGGCCGCGGAAGCCCGGTACGGGTACAGCACATAGCCCTCGAAGAGGACGGTGTCGGCGACCTGCCGGGCGGTGGCGAACCGGGACTCCAGTGCGGGCGTGAACAGTGATGCGGTCACGGCGCCGTCCTCTCGGTGACGCGGGGCAGTACGGGCCGGCGCACCGGGCGCTCAGGGGGCGGCGCCCCGGCGGCTCCGGCCAGGTCGATCAGTGCCTGGACGGTCGCCTCCCAGGACGGCAGGGCCTGCCGCGAGCGGAAGGCGAGCAGCGCGTTCATGGTGTCGCGCGGCAGCCGGATCCACCCGCAGCCCGGGAAGTGCTGCTCGATCATGTCCTTCCACACCGCCACCGGCATCCGGCAGGAAGCCTCGCGGTCCCAGGGCACCGGCTCCACGTGGAAGCCGCTGTCCCCGGTGAAGGCGGTGCCGGAGAAGAGCAGGAGGAGCGGTGCCTCGCCGTCCTGGAGCGCGTCGAAGTACCGTGCCGCGGCGACGTCCAGGTCGTAGGTGCAGGGCACGACGAGGTCCACCTCGGTCTCGGTCGTGAAGGACGGGACCATGAGGGAGACCTGGGCGAACTGCACGGGCTGGAGCGTGTTTCCCCAGCGCGAGCGGTCACCGAAGAGGTCGTGCAGTCCGTCCGCCTCGGCCTGCTCGTAGCCGCGCCGGCCGGGTTCGATACGGATCTGGCAGCGCAGCGCGAGGGCATGCACCCGGGCTTCCGCCGACGCGGTGATACGCAGCCGGAAGACCAGCGTGGGGCCTGCCGCGTACGGGTCGGCGCGGACTCCGGTGCAGGTGAAGGCGAATTCCGTCACCGCGGCTGCCCCTTCTCCTGGGTCCGGGCGGCGCGTCCCTCGACGTGCGCGAAGAACGCTTTGAGGTCGGCCCTCGCCTCGGCCCCGCCGTCGAAGCCCTGCCAGAGGAGGCGCATGCGTCCCACCAGCTCGTAGCAGATGTCGATCGGTACGAGGTAGCACTCGGCCCGGCCCTCCGTGCGGCGCATCAGCAGTGCCTCGACGTCGGGTTCGAGCAGTGCGGCGAGGCGCGTGGTGCCGAGCACGGTCTGCCAGGTCTCCGGGTCGAGTTCGCTCTCGGTGGCTCCCGCCGGGCTCGGGTAGAGCGCGACCAGCCGGTCCAGCGCGGCGTTGCGGAAGAAGAACGCGACGCCGACCGGAATCTGCAGGAGTTCCCACGCACCGTCGTCGAGACGGTGGTCCGGATCGGACAGATAGCGGTCCGGGACCGTTCTGAAGCGTCCGTGGGCTGCGCCCGGCTGCTCGAAGAGCAGGGCGCACGGGGTGCACGCGCAGGCCAGCGCCCGCTTCTCGGTGTCCACGAGATGCCGATGGCCGCCCTCGGTCACGGGCACGCCGCACAGCTCGCAGCGCTCCTGCCGTGGTTCCGGCGGCGTGGTGAACCTGCGCAGGCCTCGGAGGCGGGCAACGCCCGCCGGGCGTCCGGCGGGCGCCTGGGGTGCGATCATGGCGCCTTCGCCTCAACGGCCCGCCCGGCCACGGAGGTTCCGGTCGGCGGACGGGTGGCGATCTGGAGCAACGGTGGCTCCCGGTCGGTGGTCGAGGACTCCATCTCCACCTGGTTCACTTCCGGTACGAAGCACGCCAGCGCGTCCTCGACGCTGCGCCGGGTCGCCGCGCCCGTGCTCGGGCAGCCGCAGCCACCGCCGTCACCGGCTTCGGACGAGGAACGCAGCCGCAGAATGCCGGTCTCCTCGTCGAAGCCGACGACCTCGACAGGGTCACGGACGGAGTCGAGGGCGCGCGCGATGCGTGTGCCGATGTCCTCCGGGTGCAGGTCGTGCAGGGCCAGCAGGCTCGACACCAGTTCGTCGTCGAGCAGTGCGGCGAGCGGTCCGCCGCCGGTTCCGCGGTCCGCGGGGGTGCTGAGGCGGTCGACGATACGAGCGAGGCCGGCGCCGTAGAAGTCCATCAGGACCCGCACCAGATCCTCGGCCGCGGCACCCACTTCCTGGTCTCCGATGGTGGTCAGACGGTCGAGCAGCTCTTCGACCCGCTGTCCGGCCTCCACGGCGTCGACGGCTCGCGGCGGTGCGACGGCCGACGGGGCTGCGGCGCTCATCCGGCCAGTCCGCTCAGTCCGGTGGGCACATGCATCTGTTTGACGGTCCTGCCGTCGCCCACGTACATGTGGACGCCGCACGGCAGACAGGGGTCGAAGCTGCGCACTGCCCGCATGATGTCGATGCCCTTGAAGTTCTCCGGGGTGTTCTCCTCGAAGATCGGTGTGTTCTGCACCGCGTCCTCATAGGGGCCGGGGGTGCCGAACGTGTCCCGGGTGCTGGCGTTCCACGGGGTGGGCGGATAGGGGTGGTAGTTGGCGATCTTGCCGTCCCTGATCACCATGTGGTGCGAGAGCACCCCCCGTACGGCCTCCGTGAAGCCGACGCCGATGCTCTCGTCCGGCACGTCGAACTTCTCCCAGGTCTGGGTGCGTCCGGCGCGGACCTCTTCGAGCCCCTTCTCGGCACAGTGCAGCGCGATCGCGGCGGCGTACGCCTGGAAGTAGGTGCGGGCGCGGTTGCGTTCCAGCGCGTTGCTCCACTTCGGGATCTTCCACTCGAAGGTGGTCTCGGGCTTGGTCATCGTGCGCGGCAGGTTGATGACGACGCTGTGGCCCGTGGCCTTCACATAGCCGACGTCGACGAGTCCGGACAGCGCGGTGGACCAGAGGCGGGCGATGGGGCCGCCGCCGGTGTCCAGTGCCAGGTGGTCCTTGCCGTCGAACCAGCGGGGCGACATCACCCAGCTGTACTTGTCGTCGAAGTTCCGCTTCTGCGGGGCGGGGATGGTGTGCTGGTTCCACGGGTGGCGGGGGTCCACCGGGTTGCCCAGCGGGTCGTGGGTGACGAATTGTTCCCGGCCCTGCCAGTCGTCATAGTACGAACTGCCGAGCAGGATCCGGATGCCGAGGTTGATCTCGGTGAGGTCGTTGGTGACCAGCTTGCCGTCCACGATCACGCCGGGGGTGACGAACATCTTCCGTCCCCAGTCCGTCATGTTGGCGTACGTGAAGTCGCAGTACTCGGGGTCGTTGAGCGCTCCCCAGCAGCCGAGCAGCACCCGTCGGCGGCCGACCTCCTCGTACCCGGGCAGCGCCTCGTAGAAGAAGTCGAACAGGTCGTCGTGCAGGGGAACGACCCGCTTCATGAACTCCACGTACCGCATGAGGCGGCTGAGGTAGTCCGTGAAGAGCTGGACGGACGCGATCGTTCCCACACCGCCCGGGTAGAGCGTGGAGGGGTGCACATGGCGCCCCTCCATCAGGCAGAACATCTCCCGCGTGTAGCGGCTCACTTGAAGAGCCTCGCGGTAGAACTCTCCCTCGATGGGGTTGAGGGAGCGCATGATGTCGGCGATGGTGCGGTAGCCGTGCTCCCCGGCGTGCGGCGCCTCGGTGCGCTCGGCGAGCTCCAGGACTCCGGGGTTGGTCTCGCGGACCATCTTCTCGCAGTAGTCGACCCCTACCAGGTTCTCCTGGAAGATGTTGTGGTCGAACATGTACTCCGCCGACTCGCCCAGGTTGATGATCCACTCACCGAGGTGCGGCGGCTTCACCCCGTAGGCCATGTTCTGCGTGTACACGGAACATGTGGCGTGGTTGTCGCCGCAGATCCCGCAGATGCGGCTGGTGATGAAGTGGGCGTCCCGGGGGTCCTTGCCCCGCATGAAGACGCTGTAGCCACGGAAGACCGACGAAGTGCTGTAGCACTCCGCGACCCGCTTCTGTTTGAAGTCGATCTTCGTGTGGATGCCGAGACTGCCTACGATCCGGGTGATCGGATCCCAGGCCATCTCGACGAGGCCACTGCCGTCGCCGGCCGCCTTCGTCGTGGGTGCCATTGTGTGTGCCATAACCCTTCTGGGAAGCGGGAGTTGAGGGAGGGTGAGCGGGGCGCGGGCGGGCCTTCCGTCGATCGCGGGGCGGTGGCGCCGGGCGGCCGGTCACCAGGGCGGGCGGTACCCGGTGGTCAGCTTCTTGCCCGTGTGACGCCACTTCGGTTCCTTGTCCACGGTCCTGGCCGTGACCGACCGGAGTCTGCGGATCACCGCCCCGTACGCTCCGCTGGCGCCGACGGAGACCTTGCCGCCGGGCGGTTCGTCCATGAACGGCATGAACTTGTCGGGGAAGCCCGGCATGGTGCAGGCGATACAGATGCCGCCGACGTTCGGGCAGCCGCCGATGCCGTTCATCCAGCCGCGCTTGGGGACGTTGCACTTGACGACGGGGCCCCAGCAGCCGAGCTTGACCAGGCACTTGGGCGAGTCGTACGTCGTGGCGAACTGGCCCTGCTCGTAGTAACCGGCCCGGTCGCACCCCTCGTGCACGGTGGCGCCGAAGAGCCAGGTCGGGCGCAGCTTGTCGTCCAGCGGAATCATCGGAGCGGAGCCCACCGCCTGGTAGAGCAGGTAGGTGAGGGTCTCCGAGAAGTTGTCCGGCTGGATCGGGCAGCCGGGCACGCACACGATCGGAATGCCGGCCTTCGAGGTCCAGTCCCAGCCCAGGTAGTCGGGCACGCCCATGGCACCCGTCGGGTTGCCGGCCATCGCATGGATGCCGCCGTAGGTGGCGCAGGTTCCGATGGCGACGACCGCCAGCGCCTTGGGCGCCAGCCGGTCGATCCATTCACTGGTCGTGATCGGCTGGCCGGTCTCCGGGTTGTCGCCGAAGCCGCACCAGTACCCCTCCTGCTTGATCGACTCGTTGGGGATGGACCCCTCGACGACCAGCACGAAGGGATCGATCTCGCCACGTTCGCCCTTGAAGAACCACTCGATGAAGGTGTCCGCACCGCCCACCGGACCGCATTCGAAGTCGATCAGGGGCCAGTGGACCTGGATCTTCGGCAGGCCCGGCAGCACACCGAGGACGATTTCCTCGATGCTCGGCTGCATCGCCGCAGTCAGCGACACCGAGTCGCCGTCACAGCTCAGCCCCGCGTTGATCCAGAGGATGTGGATCGGGGACTCCTCGTCGGCGGCCGCACCGTCTGCCCGGTCGCCGACCGTGTTCGCTGTTGCTGCATCCATGGGGATGTCTCCTTGGGGAGCTCTGCGCTGAAAGCCCGCTTTTCGGCCTTCATGTCCAGCTAACCTTCAGTCGGTCCGGGTACATCGGTGAGCGCCGCCGTTGCGGTGACGGCGCGGTCCCGGGTGGCGGACGGTTGTGCCGTGCGCCTTCCGGGTACGCCGACGCCGAGGTGAGGCGGTGTCCGGGTCGGGGGTTCCTTGCGTACGAAGGCACGGCGCAGGCGGTGGTACGGCGCGTCCGGGTCGAAGAAGATGGACCGCATCGCGGCCAGTTCCTCCTGCCGGTAGGCGGCCAGCGGCTTGAGCGCCTCCTGGCGCTCGAGCGCCGTCTTCTTCCGGGCGATCCGCGTCTGTGCGGCGGTCGACGAGGCCAGCCGGACGGCCAGTCGGACGGTCTCGCCCGCGAAGTCCTGGGGCCGACAGGCGATGGTCCGGTCCACCAGGCCGAGCCGCTCGGCGGCTTCGGCGCCGAGCGGCAGCGCTTCGCCGGCCAGCCGCTCGGCCGTCTCGGGCCCCACCCTGCTCGGCAGGGTGCGGGTCCAGTACTCCGAGCCGGGCAGTCCCATCAGCCGGTAGTGCGGGTTGAGCACCGAGTCCCTGCGGCACCAGACCTCGTCCGCGGCCAGCGCGAGCATCGCTCCGCCGGCGGCGGCGTTGCCGCCCACGGCGGCGACCACGAGTCGGTCGGTGGTGGTCAGCACGGCCTCCACCAGGTCGTTCATTGCGCTGATGTTGGCCCAGGACTCCTCGGCGGGGTCGGCCGCCGCCTCGATGACGTTCAGGTGGATGCCGTTGGAGAAGAAGTCCCGGCCACCGCCCAGCACCAGGACCGAGGTGGGCCGGGAGCAGGCGGTCCGGTAGGCGTCCAGGAGGCGCGTGCACTGCGTGGTGCTCATCGCCCCGCCGGAGAACGAGAACGTGAGACGTCCGACGGCGCCGGTCTCCTCGTAACGGATGTCGGTCCAGGTTTCGCGACGCCCGGGTGCGTCCGACGGGACCGGGTCCTCGGGCAGCGGCGGCAACCGGTCGCCGAGCGCCAGGACCGCGGGGAGCTTGAACTGGGCGGGCTGTCCCGGCTGCCGCCTGGCGCGCAGCTCCGGGATCCATACGGCGCCGTCGACGGTGGCCCGGCAGACCCCGCCGGCCCGCGTGGCCAGCAGCTCTCCGGGGCGGCCGCGCAGCCGGTCCTCGGGGTGCCCCCCGTGCAGGAACCACTCACCGCCGAGCAGTTCGTCCAGCACGCCGGGGTGCGAGTCGGCCGCCCGCAGCTTTCGCAGCACGGTCTCGGTGGAGTCGGACCGCCAGTCGATCCGCCGGAGCTCCTGACGGAAGTACGGCCGGGTGCCGTCCGTGGCACGTGCGCTGTCCTGGGGTCGGGGGGCGTACATCCCCGAGGCGAACCGGTCGACGGCCCGCAGCACCGCCGTCAGCGCCGCGTCGGAGACCTCGTTGCGGTACAGGTCGCTCTTGCCCACCGGCGGTACGGAGAATTCCACCGACGCCCAGACGTCTCCGGCGTCCATTTCCTCGTCGGCCTGCAGAACCGTTACGCCCCAACGGGTGACGCCCTCATGGATCGCCCAGTCGAGCGAGGACGGCCCGCGGTCGCCGACGGGTCCGGGATGGACGATGAGGCAGGTGTGCGCCGACCACACGTCGCGCGGGATGGCGGTCCTGAGCATCGGAGCCACGATCAGGTCCGGTGCGAACCCCCGGACCGCGTCCCGCAGATGACCGTCGGAGAGTGCGAGTCCGACCGCCACGGTGTGGCCCCGGTCCCGCAGCTCCGCGTGGACGCGCTGAGTAAGGCTGTTGAACGCACTCGCGACGAGCAGGATGTGCACGGCGGACTCCCAGCGGCTCTGAGGTTCTGCGGCTCCCGACCGGAGCGGGTCCGGCCGCCTGCAAGCCTCGGACACACCCGACGGGCTCCGTCATCACCGGGCGGCGGAGTCACTCGAAAGGAGGAACGTCCTGCGGCCACCCGACGCCCGATGACGCAGCCATGGGGGCGACGGTGCGGCAGGGCGGTCAGGGCGGCCCTGACGCACCGTCGGCTCAGTTCTCGGCCGCGTTCTTCCTCAGCCCCCTGGACCGCTTCCCGACGACGGCGACGACCCCGGCCGCACTGCCCGCGAAGGCGAGGGCGGCGATCCACGGCCGGTTGAGGAGGTGATAGGTCGCGTGGTCGAGGGAGTACCGGCCGGGGCCGGTCAGGCCGATCGCGGCGGCGGTGAAGCCGAGGAAGGCCGGGTACTCGTACCCGCCCCCCTGCGCGAAGAAGCCCGCGGGCACATGGACGGCGACGGCGGCCGACATGGCCCCCGCCGCAGCCGCTCCGGCGGCGGGGGTGGCGAGGCCGAGGGCCAGCAGTACGCCACTGCCCGCCTCACCGAGTCCGGCGGCGAGGGCGCTGTGCCTGGGCGGATGGAAGCCCATGGCCTCCATGCCCGCGGTGGTTGCCTCGATACCTCCGCCGCCGAACCAGCCGAACAGCTTCTGACTGCCGTGCGCGGCCAGGACCGCGCCGGTGCCGACGCGCAGGACGAGCAGGCCGAGGTCACGCCGGTCGAGGCAGGCCATGGGGGTCTCCGTGGGGGGGTCGGGTGTGTTCCGGGGTTACGGGTCCACTCTCCGCGCCGCGACGGATGGACGTGCCCCGCTGCTACTCCGTCCGGGGCCGCCGTCCGGTGGTGAGCAAATGCGACGCAGGTCATTGTGCAACTTGTTGCACAATGGCGTTTCGGTGGTCTACAACTGGCGCAACGACACTGTGTGAGGAGCCGCCGGATGACCCCGTACCCGAACCTGCTGAGCCCGCTCGACCTCGGGTTCACCACCCTCCCCAACCGGGTGCTGATGGGCTCGATGCATGTCGGCCTGGAGGAGGCGGAGCGCGGCTTCGAGCGGATGGCGGCGTTCTACGCGGCCCGCGCCCGCGGCGGTGTCGGCCTCATGGTCACCGGTGGCATCGCGCCGAACGACCGCGCCCGCCCGTATCCCGGCGGCGCCAAACTGACCACCGAGGCGGAGGCCGAGCAGCATGCTCAGGTCACCGCCGCGGTGCACGCGGCGGGCGGCCGGATCGCCATGCAGATCCTGCACTTCGGCCGGTACGCGCATCATCCGGACCTGGTGGCGCCGAGCGCGATCCAGGCCCCGATCAGCCCGTACACACCGCACGCCCTGACCGACGACGAGGTCGAGGAGACCGTCGAGGACTTCGTGCGGACCGCGGAACTGGCGCGACGGGCGGGCTACGACGGTGTCGAGATCATGGGCTCCGAGGGCTACCTGATCAATGAGTTCATCGCGGCCGGAACCAACCACCGCACCGACCGCTGGGGCGGTTCGTACGAGAACCGCATCCGGTTCCCGGTCGAGATCGTGCGCCGGGTCCGCGAGCGGGTCGGCAGCGACTTCATCCTGATCTACCGGCTCTCGATGCTGGACCTGGTGCCCGGCGGCTCCTCGCTGGAGGAGGTCGTGCAGCTCGCCCGGGCGATCGAGGCGGCCGGGGCCACGATCATCAACACCGGGATCGGCTGGCACGAGGCCCGCATCCCCACCATCGCGACGTCGGTCCCGCGCGGTGCCTACACCTGGGTCACCGAGAAGGTGCGCGGGTCCGTCTCCGTACCGCTGGTGACCAGCAACCGGATCAACACCCCCGAGGTCGCCGAGGAGATTCTCGCGTCGGGCCGTGCGGACATGGTGTCGATGGCCCGGCCGTTCCTCGCCGACCCGGACTTCGTGGCCAAGGCGGGCGCGGGCCGCGCCGACGCCATCAACACCTGCATCGGCTGCAACCAGGCGTGCCTGGACCACACGTTCAGCGGGAAGATCACCTCCTGTCTGGTCAATCCGCGCGCCTGCCACGAGACCGAGGCCGAGCTCACCCTGTCGCCGACCCGGACCCGTAAGCGCGTCGCGGTCGTCGGCGCCGGGCCCGCGGGTCTCGCGTGCGCCGTCTCGGCGTCCGAGCGCGGGCACGCGGTGACGCTCTTCGACGCGGCCGACGAGATCGGCGGCCAGCTGAATGTGGCGCGCCGGATCCCGGGCAAGGAGGAGTTCAACGAGACGCTGCGCTACTTCCGTACCCGGCTCGCGGAGCAGCAGGTCGAGCTCAGGCTCGGGACGAAGGCCACGCCGGGCACCCTCGACGGCTTCGACGAGATCGTCCTCGCCACCGGGGTCACGCCCCGCTCCCCCGCGATCGAGGGCCTCGACCACCCCAGCGTGGTCAGCTATCTCGATGTCCTGCGGGACGGGGCGCCGGTCGGTGAGCGGGTCGCGATCATCGGTGCGGGCGGGATCGGATTCGACGTCGCCGAGTTCCTGACGGACGGCGGCGACGCGGCGAGCCTCGACCCGGAGGTGTTCTTCCGGCAGTGGGGGGTCGACACCGGATACCGGGAGCGCGGCGGTCTGCGCCTCCCCGAGCGCCCCAAGCCGCCGCGCACCGTCCACCTGCTTCAGCGCAAGGCGAGCAAGGTCGGCGCGGGGCTCGGGAAGACGACCGGGTGGATCCACCGCACGGAGCTGCGGCACCGCGGCGTGACGATGATCGCGGGCGTCGCATACGACCGCATCGACGACGACGGTCTGCACCTGACGGTCGACGGCGAACAGCACCTCCTGCCGGTCGACACGGTGGTGCTCTGCGCCGGACAGGAACCGCGACGCGAACTGTACGAGGAGCTGCTCGCCGCAGGCCGTACGGCGCACCTGATCGGCGGCGCCGACGTGGCGGCCGAGCTGGACGCCAAGCGGGCGATCCGCCAGGGCACGGAGCTCGCCGCCGCGCTGTGACAACGGGCCGCTGCGCCCGGGGCCCACGGCTCCGGGCGCGGCGCCGTCCTTAGGATGCGTCCCATGTCACTCCCGCACGCGATCCTCACCGCCCTGCTCGAGAAGCCGTCGTCGGGGCTGGAGCTGACTCGCAGGTTCGACCGGTCGATCGGCTACTTCTGGTCGTCCACGCACCAGCAGATCTATCGCGAACTCGGGAAGCTGGAGGAGGCCGGACAGATCCGGGCCCTGCCGTCGACCCAGCCGGCCCGTGGCCGGAAGAAGGAGTACGAGGTGCTGCCCGCGGGCCGCGAGGCGCTGGCCGCCTGGGTGGCGCTCGCGGAGGACCCGAAGCAGATCCGTGATCCGCTGCTGCTGCGGATGCGAGCGGCGGCGGTGGTCGGCGCACCGGGCCTCACCGCGGAGCTGCGCCGCCACTTGGCGTTGCACGAGAAGCAGCTGGCCGAGTATCTGGCGATCGAGAAGCGGGACTTCCCACCCGGTCGGGACTCCGAGGGGGACCGGCTGCGGCATCTGGTGCTGCGCGGCGGAATCGATCTGGAGAACTTCTGGATCGGCTGGCTGACCCGGGCTCTGGCGCAGGACACCGGTTCGGCCACACCGGCGGGTCCGTCCGGCCCATGAGGGCAGCCCTGAGAACATCTGATCAGGACGGTCGACCGAGGCTGCCGATCAGGGTGGGGTGGCGGGCCGCTCGCGACCGGGCCGCCACCCCGCCTCGTCCCACCCGCGTCACGGCCCGCCGACCCGCGTCCCTCCCGGTTCCGGGCTGAGGACCAGCCGGTCGTCCCTCGTCCGCGGGCTGCCGATCACGACCCGGGACTGCGCGCTCGGCTCCGGTTCCGTCCTGGCCCGGTCCGCCAACGACATCGTCTCGCCCTGGGCGCGGCTGAGCAGAACGACCCCGCGTACCGCGGCGGCGGAACCCAGCAGTGCCGGGATCAGTGCGATCGTCCCGCCCTGGAGGCGTTCGCCGAGCAGGGCCAGACCGATGACCGCGGCGGCGACCGGGTTGGCGAGGGTGACCACGGCGAGCGGCGCGCCGAGACCGCCCTGGTACGCGGTCTGGGCGAGGAGCAGACCGCCCATCGCGAAGGCCGAGACGAGCAGCGCCACCGTCACCAGGCGCCAGCTGAACAGCGGGCCCGTGTGGTCCGTGGCCGCCACCGTCAGGGTCTGGGTGAGCGCCGAGGCCACACCGGACGTGATGCCGGACGCCGCCGCGTGCCGCAGCCCGGGACGGGTCCCGGGGCGGCTGAGTCCGGCGACGACCGCCATGGTCGCCGCACCGACCGCCAGCGCTTCGCCCAGGCTCAGCGTCTCGTGCGGGGCTGTGCCGCCCGCTGTGAGGAGCAGGGCGCCCAGGCCGAGCAGGGTGAGGATCGTGCCGTGCCATTCGGTGCCGGTGACCCGGCGTCCGGCGGCGCGTGCGCCCAGCGGAACGGCCGCCACCAGGGTGAGTGCGCCGAGCGGCTGAACGAGGGTGAGCGGGCCGTACTTCAGCGCCGCGACATGCAGCAGCGCTCCACCGGCGTTCAGTGCCACCGCCGACCACCAGGCCGCGCGCCCGAGCATCCGGAACACTCCGGCGCCCGGCTCGCTGCGCCCCGCGAGCCGGGCCTGCGCCACGGCGGCCGAGGCATAGGCGACGGCGGAGACCAGGGACAGCGCGACGGCTGTCAGCGTGGCGTTCATGGCCGGCCTCCGGACGACGAGGCGTACGCCTCGGAGACGGCCGGATCGGGGATACGGGACATCGGCAGCGCGGTCGGGGCGACGGTGGGCTCGGCCGCACCGGCACCGGACGGCCACGGAGTGAGTACCCGGACCGGCACCGTCCGCTCCAGCCGCAGCGCCGCGAGCGCGACGGCGAGCAACGCGCTGACCACGATCGAGTCGAGCCAGTAGTGGTTGGCGGTGCCGACTATCACCAGCAGTGTGACCAGCGGGTGCAGCAGCCAGAGCCACCGCCACCGCGAACGCGTGGCGACGATCAGCCCGACCGCGACCATCAGCGCCCAGCCGAAGTGCAGCGAGGGCATCGCGGCGAACTGGTTGGCCATCGAGTCGGTGGCCGGGGTGGCTCCGTACACCGTCGGCCCGTACACCTGCCCGGTGTCGACGAGGCCGGCGGCGGCCAGCATCCGCGGCGGAGCGAGCGGGAACAGCAGATGGAGGGCGAGCGCGGCCCCGGTGAGCACCGCGAGGATCCGGCGCGACCAGACGTAGTGCAGGGGCCGGCGCCAGTAGAGCCAGGCCAGGAAGAGCAGCGTGGCCGGGAAGTGCACGATCGCGTAGTAGGTGTTCGCGAGGTGGACCAGCGTCTCGCTGTGCAGCAGCGCGCCTTGTACGGCGCCCTCGCCCGGCAGGTGCACGGCGCGTTCGAAGTCCCAGACGTGTCCGGCGTTGCGGTACGCCTCCTCGACGTGACCGCTCGCGGCCTGGCGGCCGAGCTTGTAGATCGCGAAGAGTCCTACGACGAGAAGGAGCTCGCGCACGAGGGGCGGTCGGGCAGAAGTGTCCGGCTCCCGATCTGCGGGCTCACTGCGGGCGTACATCACCCGGTGCCCCTTTGCTGACGAAGCGGTGTTACGGCGGCATGGTCGACTCCATGACGCATCGATACGCCAGTGTACCGATACGCGAACGTATCGGAACAGCGGCGTTTCGGTACACTGGCGTATCGATGGACCTCGTCGCACAGTCGCAGAGAGGGAACAGCACATGTCGTCGCACGATTCCGTGCAGGAACCGGCTCACACGCCGCGCCGCTCGAAGATCACGCCGGAGCGGGCGCAAGAGTTCTATACGGCCGTGCTCGAACTGCTCCGGGAGAGTGGCTACGAGTCCCTCACCATGGAAGGGGTCGCGTCCCGCACCCGGTGCGGGAAGTCCACTCTCTACCGGCAGTGGGGCTCCAAGCCGGAGCTGGTCGTCGCGGCACTGCACAGCACGCGGCAGATGCTGCTGTCGCACATCGACACGGGCACGCTCGCCGGTGATCTGCGCGAGGCGGCGCGGGTCATCGGCGGGCGCGCCGGACGCGACACACCGCTGATGCATGCACTGAGCCATGCCGCGCTGCAGAGCCCGGAGCTGCTCTGCGCCCTGCGTGAAGCGCTGGTCCTGCCCGAGTTGGCGGCGATCGACGCCATGGTCCGGCGCGGCATGGAGCGCGGCGAGATCACCGCGGACAACACGGGCGCGGAGTTCGTCTCCGCGCAGCTGCTGGGCGTGATGCGCGCCAGGCCGCTGCTGGAGGCGAAGATCGCGGATGAGGCATATCTCACCCGCTTCGTGGAGAGCGCCGTTTTTCCGTCACTCGGACTGGATCCGGCAACGACCGGGTCCTGATGAACGTGGGCCGTCGTCCGAGCGGATGACGAGGGCCCGCCGGCGCCGCACCGTGGGGACGGGGGCGGCGCACCGTCCGGTCGGCCGGTGACTTCTTCGGGAGTCACCGGCCGCCCGCGTTTCGCATGCCCGTCTCCCTCGACAGCTGTCCGGTCCCGGCCACTATCTATCAAACAAACGATTGGTAGATTGCTGTCGCGATCGGCACGCACTTCGGCAACAGCAGGGGTGGACCATGGGCATCGGCAATCCCATCGACTTCACGGGGCGAGCGGTCATCGTCACCGGCGGCACGAAGGGCATCGGCGCCGCGATCGCCGAGGCGTTCCTCGCCACGGGCGCAGAGGTCATGGTCTGTGGGCGCAACCAGCCGCCGGCACTGCCCGGGGCCGGTGGGCGGACGGCTCACTTCCGGTCCGTCGACGTCCGGGACCCGGCCGCGGCTGCCGGTCTTGTCGACGCCGCCGTGGAGCGGTTCGGACGGCTGGACGTCCTGATCAACAATGCGGGCGGCTCCCCCGACGCCGATGCGGCGACCGTGTCGCCGCGGTTCGTCGAGAAGGTCGTCGCGCTCAATCTGCTGGCCCCGTTCTATGTGGCGCAGGCGGCGAACCGGATCATGCAGGGCCAGCGGGACGGCGGCTCCGTCGTCAACATCGGCAGCGTCTCCGCCCACACCCCGCAGCCGGGCACCGCCGCATACACGGCCGCGAAGGCCGGACTGCTGGCGCTGACCCGGGCGCTGGCCCTGGAGTGGGCGCCGAAGGTGCGCGTCAACCACATCACGACCGGGCTGATCCGCACCGCGAGCGCGGCGTCGGTGTACGGCGAGGACGGTGGTGCGGCGGTGGCGGGCGTCATTCCGATGGGGCGGATGGCCGTGCCCGATGATGTCGCACGCGCCTGTCTCTACCTGGCGGGCGGCCTCGCTCCGTACGTCAACGGCGCCGATCTGGCGGTGCACGGGGGTGGCGAGGTGCCGGCCAGGTTCCTCGCCGCAAAGGGCGGTCGACGTCGAGACTCGCACCCTGAACCATTCTCGTCCTCTTGACGATATTAATGACCCCCCTTATCGTCTCAATGACGAGAATTAAGGGGGATCCGACATGGCCGACATCACCAAGCGGTTCGGCTGGCGCCATCTGCGCTCCGCACCCACTGCCCACATCCGCCACCACAAGCGCGGCCAACTGGCGCACGACGGGCCCGGACTGAGCTTCTGGTACCGGTCACTGAGCGCCGCGCTCTCCGAAGTTCCGGTCAACGACCGGGAGTTGGCGATGGCTTTCCACGCCCGTACGTCCGACTTCCAGGACGTCACCGTGCAGGCCACCGTGACGTACCGGATCAGCGACCCGGCCGAGGCCGCCGCCCGGCTCGACTTCTCCGTCGACCCTGACACCGGCGTCTGGCGCGGTGCGCCGCTGGAGCAGATCACCACCCTCCTCACCGAGACCGCCCAGCAGCACACCCTGGACGTGCTGGCACGCACCCCGCTGGCCGGGGCACTGGTCGACGGAGTCGCTTCGGTACGGAACCGGGTAGCCGAGGGACTTGCGGCCGAGCCCCGACTACCCGCCACCGGCATCGACGTGGTCGCCGTACGGGTCGTCGCGATCCGCCCCGAGGCCGAGGTGGAGCGCGCCCTGCGCACCCCCGCCCGGGAGCAGATCCAGCAGGAGGCCGACCGGGCCACGTACGAACGCCGGGCCGTGGCGGTCGAGCGTGAGCGGACCATCGCCGAGAACGAGCTCGCCAGTCAGATCGAACTCGCCCGCCGCGAGGAGCAGTTGGTCGAGCAGCGGGGCACCAACACCCGCCGCGAGGCGGAGGAGAACGCGGCGGCCGACGGGGTGCGCGCCGAGGCCGAAGCGGCGCGCAAGGTGCGCCTGGCCCGTGCCGAGGCGGAAGCCGCCCGCGAAGTCGGCGCCGCTCGCGCCGAGTCGCAGGCGGCCTGGCTGCGGGTGCACGCGGAGGTGGACACCGGGACGCTGCACGCCCTCGCCGCCGGCCGGCTCGCCGAGAACCTGCCGCGTATCGACAGCGTCACCCTCTCCCCCGACGTCCTCACCGGACTGCTCACCCGGCTCGGCCGGCCCGACCCGGAGGCGCGCGCGTGAGCCTCGCGCCCCGGGCGGTGCTCGTGCACCGGACGACCGAGTACGAGGAGCTGCTCGCCCGACACGGCACGCATGGCCAGGCGGAGTTCTTCCTGTCCTCCCGGGGCCGGTCCATCCAGGAGGTGGCGCGGCGGCACGCGCGGGCCCGGCAGGCGCTCGCCGATGTGGCGGCAGCCGTACCGCTGCAGTGGCGCCAGTCCCGGGTGGAGCGCGCGGATCTCGACCGCTTCCTCTTCGGGCCCGAGGATGTGGTGGTCGTCGTCGGGCAGGACGGGCTGGTCGCCAACGTCGCCAAATACCTTTCGGGCCAGCCCGTTGTGGGCATCGACACCGACCCCGGCCGCAACCCGGGTGTGCTGGTGCGCCACCGTCCCGGCGATGCGGCCGCCCTGTTCCGGGCGGCCGCGTCCCCCGGCGGCACGACGGACGATCTCACCATGGTCGAGGCCGTCGCCGACGACACCCAGCACCTCCTCGCACTCAATGAGATCTATCTGGGCCCGCCAGGTCACCAGACGGCCCGGTACCGGCTCGGCCCCGACGCCGAGGGCTCCCCCGCCGAACCGCAGGCGTCCTCCGGCGTCCTGGTCGGCACCGGCACCGGCTCCACCGGCTGGTTGCGCTCGCTCTGGCAGGAGCGCGGGAGCGCTCTGACGCTGCCCGGCCCGACCGACCCCCGACTGGTCTGGTTCGTACGCGAGGCCTGGCCGTCGCCCACGACCGGCACCTCGCTGGTGGCGGGCGAACTCGGACACGACCAGCGTCTGCGTCTCACCGTCGAGTCCGACCGGGTGGCGGTCTTCGGCGACGGAATGGAGGGCGACGCACTGGAACTGACATGGGGTCAGACCGTGCGCATCGGAATCTCGGCGACATCTCTGCGGCTGACCGTATGAGCAGCCGTCGCGGGGCGGGCGGACAAGGGCCGCCGGGTCCTGGCCACATCCCGGTCAATGCCTCGATCGAGTGACTTCCCACCGCACGGGTGAATCGAACGTCCGATTACGACCGCTCGCCCAGCCGTACTCCGGAACACGCCTCCAACTCGAACATCAGGCCGACGATTCGCTCTCGTCCCTCCGTGACGACCTCGTGATCAGCTGCGTTCTCCGGTCGCTCGTCCCGATCGAAGCGACTCAGGAGGAACAATGAATTCCGTACGCGCCCTTCAGCGTGTTCATCTCATGTTCGATCCGCTTCCGGTGCCTCCCCTGCTTCCCCGGCATCGGGTTGACGCTGCATCAGTTCCACGCCTGACCCTGGCCGGCCCGGTCTCGGGGTGGTGGGCATGAGCCTGGAGAAGCCGCTGCCGACCGGTCCCACCGCCGCCGTCCCGCACCAGGAGGGCAGGACGAAGCCCGGTGCACCACGGCCCGCCGCACCCCCGGAACTGAGTTTCACCGGACGGGTGCACGCCAACGCGATGCAGGACGCGACCCTGTGGGACATGGCGCGCCGTATCCCGGCCGCGCTCGGCCGTACGTTTCGGCTGGCCTGGTCGGTCGACCGGCACATGGTGGTGACCGTGCTGCTCTGCCAACTGCTCTCCGGCGTCGGAACGGCCGTGATGCTCGCCTCGGTGGCGGACGCGATGGGGCCGCTGTTCGGCTCGGCGGACGCCGCGGCCGGTCTTCACCGCGCGTGGCCCGCGCTGACGGTCGCGGGCGTCGCGCTCGGGGTCGGCTCGACGGCCTGGCTGGTGGCCGACTGGGCGACGCGCCGGCTCAATCCGCAGGTGGCGTCGGCCGCCGATCTGACCATGGTGGACACGCATATGCGGGTCGAGCTGTCCGCGTACGACCAGGAGGGGTTCACCGACCGCAGCCAGGCCGCGGAGATCGGAGCGATGCGGGCGGTCGATCTCGCGGAGGACGCCAAGAGCATGACCAACGGGCTCGTCCAGCTCGTGACCGCCGCTTCCGTACTGACCGTGCTGCACCCCCTGCTGCTCGTGGTCCTGCTGCTCTCCGTCGTCCCGCGTGGTCTCGGCGGGGTGATCGCCGCCAGGATCGACTACCGGGTGTTCGACGCGTCGGTCTCGGCACGCAACACGAGGGGCATGATGCGCTGGTTCCTGACGACACCGACGCTCGCCGACGAACTGCGCGCCAACACCATGCGCCCCTACCTGCATTTCTGGTATCGCACGATGTGCGACCGGGTCGAGGGTCGGGCGCTGGCCGCGGCGCCGCTGTATCTCCGGGTCAATGCCGTCGCCGCCGCACTGAGCGGGGTGTTCACCGTCGGGATGTGGGCCTCGCTGGCCGGGCTGGTCGTGTCCGGGCGGATGACTCTGGCGATCGCCGGCACGGCCGTCATGGCCTCGCAGACCGCAGGTCGTTCGCTCAACTCCGTGATCCGGTACGGCGCTGCCATGTTCCACCACGGTCTCTACCTCGACGACTACCACCGCTTTCTCGCCCGGGCCCGCGATCTAACCACCCACCGGGGCACGGCCGTACCGCAGGCCCCGAGCGAGATCCGGCTGACCGGGGCCGGATTCAGCTACCCGAAGAAGGACACCCCGGCGCTGCACCCGGTGTCGCTCACCCTGCGCCGGGGCGAGGTCGTCGCGCTGGTCGGCGAGAACGGGGCGGGCAAGTCCACCCTGGTACGCCTGCTGACCGGGCTGACCCTGCCCACCAGCGGCACCGTGCACTGGGACGACACCGACCTGGCGACGGCGGACGCCGAAGCGGTGTGGCAGCACGTGGGGCTCGTACCGCAGCAGAGCGGTCACTGGCCGCTGGCCGCGCGCGAGAACATCGACCTGGGCCAGCCCCGGGAGCACGGCGACGACTTGGTGTGGGAGGCGGCGGCGCGTGTCGGCATGGACGAGCCGATCCAGGGCCTTCCCGACGGGATGGACACGCTGCTCGCCCGTTCCCTGTGGGGCGGACACGAGCTGTCCGGTGGCCAGTGGCAGCGCCTCGCCTGCGCACGGGCCATGTACCGCGGGCCCGGCTTCCTCATTCTGGACGAGCCCACCAGCGAGATGGACGCCCGGGGCGAGCACCAGATCTTCACGGCGCTGCGGGAGATGGCCCCGGGCCGGATCACCCTGGTCGTCACGCACCGCCTCGACAATGTGAGGATGGCCGACCGGATTCTCGTCCTCGACCGGGGCCGGATCCGGGAAGAAGGGACTTTCGACCAACTGGCTTACGGCGACGGCCTCTTCGCCGAGCTGTACGCCCTGTCGCAGGACCGCTGAACCGACGACCGCACCGACCGACGACCGCACAGGGGATCGTCGCGCCCGCTCGCACCGGGCGCGACGATCCCGGCCATCGAGGAGCACCATGGATTCCCGACCCACCGAGAGCCCCACACGCAACACCCGTCCGCCCGTCGCCCAAGCGGCGCTCGGCGTGGGCGTCGTCGTGCAGGACGAGCGGGGACGCATCCTGCTCGGCAGACACCACGGCGGTACCTGGGAACTGCCGGGCGGCAAGGTCGACCCGACGAACGAGTCGATCGCCGCGGCTGCCGTGCGTGAGCTCCGCGAGGAGACCGGACTGGACGTCACCGAGGACCGGGTGACGGTCTTCGCCATGCTTCACGACGTGGTCGGCGGTATCAACCGCGTGACCATGGCGGCCGTCGTGACCGTGCGGGCGGAGAACCCGCAGGTCACCGAACCCCATCTGATCAGCACCTGGCAGTGGACCGGCCTCGACGACCTGCCGGAGCCGCTCTTCGATCCTTCGGCCCAGATCCTCGCCGCCTGGCGCCCGGAACTGCCCGTCGAGCATCCCCCCGCCCACTGTCTGAAGGTCGTGGCCGCCCCTGCCGGAGGCGACTCTTAACCTAGGACAATTAATCGTTTGCCTAGGGCTCATAGGCATCGTTAGCGTCCTCGGCATGAAGGCCGTGAGTGAGCAGGACATCCGCGCATCGTTCGTCAATTGCTCGAAGGGGGAAGCCAAGCGTCTGCCGATGCCGCGGGATCTTGCCGAGCAGCCCTGGGACGACCTGGATTTCCTGGGCTGGCGCGATCTCGCCGAACCGGGGCGCAGCTATATCGTCACCGAGCACGACGGCGAGCTGATCGGCATCACCCTCCGGTTCCCCTCCCAGCAGCGGGGTTTTCTCCACCGCAGCATGTGTTCGCTCTGCCTGACCACACACCCGGGGAGCGGGGTGTCGCTGATGACCGCCCGCAAGACGGGCCCGGCGGGACGGGAGGGGAATTCGGTCGGCGTGTACATCTGCACCGACCTCGCCTGCTCGCTATATGTCCGCGGCAGAAGGGTCCCGGCCTCCGGCGGGCGCTTCAAGGAGTCACTGACCCTGGAGGAGCAGGTGGCGCGCACCCGGACCAACCTTGCCGCGTTCCTGCGCACGCTGTACGTGGCCTGACCGGCTTGCCGCAGATCGAGGGCCGTACCGGATCCGGCACGGGCCCTGATCTGCGGCTCCCCTGAGTCGGCGCGACCGGATTCCGGGCACCGCCGCAGCGAGGGCAACGGCGTACGTCAGTCCCCGCAGAGGGTGGCTGCAGAAGGAGTCGGCGGACGCCCCTTCACCCCCGGACGATCGTATTGAACGCAGACGCTCGATACGCTATTGGGCGTACAGTGACCTGCGAGGAGTCACTCTCCGCGTCTGTCCGTCCAGCCTTGCCACAGGGGGAGCCCATGCGACTGCATGTCGACCAGCGCCACGAGCGGGTGCTCGAGCTCGTCAGGGAGCGCGGCAGCCTCCGGGTCGCCGAGCTCGCGTCCGAACTCGGCGTCTCAGCAGTCACGTTGAGGCGCGATGTGGAGGCGCTGGCGGCTCAGGGGAGGGTGCAGCGGCTGCACGGGGCCGTGGTGTGGCCTGGTGGGCAGGCCTCGGAGGTGCCGGTACAGGCGCCGGCGACCGAGGGCGCCGTGATCGGAATGATCGTGCCGACCACCAACTTCATCTTCGCCGACATCGTGCGCGGGGCGCGCGAGACCGTGGAGGCCCAGGGCGGCCGCCTGGTGCTCGGGATGTCCGGCTATGTCGACACGGAGGACCCCGTACAGGCGGAACATCTGCTGGCGGGAGGGGCCGAGGGGCTGTTGATCGCGCCCAGTTGGTTCGGCGGAGTACCCGCCGACGGCCAGGAGAAATGGCTGCTGGAATGCCCGGTTCCGGCCGTGCTCGTCGAGCGCACGGCACCGGCCGGCAATCCCGCCGCGGGGCTCGACCGCGTACGCACGGACCGGGCGCACGGCGCCGCGGTGGCGGTCGGTCACTTCGCGAAACTGGGGCACCGGGCGGTCGCGGCGGTGCTGCAGGAAGGACCGCATGCCGCGCAGATCACCGCGGGATATCTGGCCGCGGTGGAGTCGCTCGGGCTGACGCCCGTGCCGGGATCACCGGCGGTCAGGGGGCATGGCGAGTACGACGAGACAGTGCAGTACCTGGTCGATGCGGTCGAGAAACGGAATGTCACGGCAGCGCTCGTGCACAGCGACGAGGACGCGATCGTGCTGGTGCCCAGGCTGCAGGAGCGCGGCATCAATGTGCCGGCCGACCTGGCCCTCATCGCGTACGACGACGAGGTGGCGGGCCTCTCCGATGTACCGCTCACGGCCGTCGCGCCACCGAAGCGGGCGGTGGGCGAGCTGGCCGCGAAACTGCTGCTTCAGCGACTGGCGGAGCGCGCCTCGGGCCGGACTCCGACGCCGCGCCAGCACCTCGAGCTGCTGCCTGAGCTACGGGTACGGGCGTCGTGCGGGGCCGGCGAAGTGAGCACCAACTGATCGTGATTCGATCGTTTTGATTGTTGTGTGCGTTCGCTCTTGACTGTGATCGGCATCGCGCAAATGATGTCCCTCGTTCGCCTCTCTTCCCGTACGAGGTCCCGTAGGAGCCGTGCAATGCCGCGCACTTCACGTTCGTTCCGTATAGCCGCCGTCTCTTCCGTCGCCGCTCTGGGGCTGCTCGCCACTGCCTGCGGCGGCGACGGCGGCTCGACCGACGCCAAGTCGAACGGCAAGCCGGTCACCATCAACTACTGGACCTGGACGCTGGGCGCCAAGGCGACTGCCGACGAGTTCAACAGGACCCACAAGGACATCCAGGTCAAGTTCACCGAGATCCCGAGCTCGACCGAGGGCTACAGCAAGCTGGCCAACACGGTGAAGGCGGGCAACGCCCCCGACGTCGCCACCATCGAGTACCAGATGGTCCCCGAGTTCGCGAGCCAGGGAAATCTGGTCGACCTCACCGACCTCGCGGGTGACACGGTCAAGGAGAAGTTTCCCGAGCCCATCCAGAACCTGGTGAACTTCGGCGGCAAGACCTGGACGGTCCCGTTCGACGCCGCACCGCAGCTGTACTACTACCGCACGGACCTGTTCAAGAAGTACGGCATCGAAGTCCCCAAGACCTGGGACGAGTTCAAGACCGCTGCCGCGAAGGTCAAGAAGAAGGACAAGAGCGTCCGACTGGCCTCGATGCCCAAGTCGGACCCGGGGCTGTTCGCCGCGCTGTCCTGGCAGGCCGGCGGCAAGTGGTTCTCCACCGAGGGTGACGCCTGGAAGCCCGCCGTAGACGACGCCGGCTCCAAGAAGGTCGCCACCTACTGGGACGGTCTGATCAAGGACGACCTGGTGCAGACCTTCACCGGCTGGAGCCCGGAGGAGACCAAGGCCCGGGTGGAGGGCAAGACGCTCAGCTTCCTCGGCGCCTCCTGGTCGGCGGGTGGCATGAAGACCTCGCTGCCCGACCTCGCGGGCAAGTGGGCCGCCGCGCCCATGCCGAACTGGGGCACCCCCGCCATCGGCAACTACGGCGGCACCTCCTACGGCGTACTCAAGGGCAGCAAGCACACCGAGGCCGCCGCCGAGTTCATCAAGTGGGTCACCACCAACGGCGACGCCGTCAAGGCCCGCCTGAGCGACAAGAAGTCCCCCAGCAGCGCACTGCCGGCCAACCCGGAGATGCGTGAGGTCGCCGCGTCCCAGTTCGACACCGCGTACTTCAAGGGCCAGGACATCTACAAGCTCGCCTCCGAGCAGGTCGACACCATCGTCCCCGGCTGGACCTGGGGTCCGAACCAGATGGACGTCTACACGGCGGTGCAGGACGCATCCGCCAAGGGCGGCTTCGCAGCCGGCGTCGAGGCCGGCCAGCAGAAGGCGAAGTCGGGCATCGAGGACCGCGGGCTCAAGCTCGCCAAGTGACCCGTCGGGGTCCGGCCGCGCCTGACCGCGGCCGGACCCCGTCGACCACCCTCCCCCGCAGCGTCCATCCGCCAAGGAGCCCACCGTGGCAGCACCACTCGCCAAGGCCGTGCGCCCATCACGAGCCGGCACCCCCCGCGCGAGCGCGTCCCGGCTGAAGCGCAATCAGCGCGGAGCCGCGGCCCTGTTCATCGTTCCGTTCTTCGTGCTGTTCGCCGCCGTGATGGCGGCTCCGATCATCTATGCCGTGTGGATGAGCCTGTTCCAGGAGCGCGCCTCCTCCGGGCTCGGATTCGGCGGCACCGAGCGGGCGTTCGCCGGCTTCGCCAACTTCACCAACGCCCTGTCCGACCAGGGCTTCCGCGAGTCCTTCCTGCACATCGCGGTCTACTGCGCGCTCTACATCCCGGTCATGATCGGTGCCGCGCTCGGACTGGCGCTGCTGGTGGACTCCGCGGTCGCCAGGGCCAGGAAGTTCTTCCAGCTGGCGCTCTTCCTGCCGCACGCCGTGCCGGGTCTGATCGCCTCGATCCTGTGGATCTATCTCTACACGCCCGGCCTCAGCCCGGTACTCGACTGGATCGGCGCCCTCGGCGGTTCGTGGAGCTTCTTCAGCGACGACCATGTGCTCTCGTCCATGGTGAACCTCACCGCGTGGCAGTGGATCGGCTACAACATGGTGATCTTCTACGCGGCGCTGCAGGCCGTGCCGCGTGAGCTCGTCGAGGCCGCCGTCGTCGACGGCGCCGGAGCCATCCGTACCGCCCTGCAGATCAAGGTGCCGATGATCGCCTCCGCGGTCGTCATGACCGTGCTGTTCACCTGCGTCGGAGCGATCCAGCTCTTCACGGAGCCCAAGCTCTTCAACCAGCGGGGCACCGCGTCGGTGGACACCGAGTGGTCGCCGACCCTGTTCATCTGGAAGGCCGGCTTCGTCCAGCACGACTACGGACTCGCCGCCGCCGCTTCCCTGATGCTCGCCGCCCTCGGCGTGCTGCTCTCGTACGTCGTCACCAAGCTCGGAAACCGGTGGAAGTCCGCATGAGCACTCACACGGTCACCAAGGAATCCGCCCCCGCCCAGGCGCCCGCCGCTCCCTCCGAGCGCAGACCCGCCGCGGCCGGCCGGCGGCGCAGTCCGACGCATGTGCTGCTCTCCAAGGGCGTCGTCAACGGAGTACTGCTCGTCGCCGCGTTCTACATGCTGATGCCGGTCAGCTGGCTGCTCTTCGCGGCCACCAAGAATCACCGTGACCTGTTCGCCACCGGTGGCTTCTCCTTCGGAGACTTCAACCTCTTCGCGAACATCCATGACGTCCTGACCTTCAACGACGGCATCTACCTGCGCTGGTTCGGCAACAGCCTGCTGTACTCGGTGGTCGGCTCGGCCGCCTCCGCGCTGCTTTGCACCGCCACCGGTTACGCCTTCGACAAGTACGACTTCCGGGGCAAGGAGAAGCTGTTCGGCCTGGTACTCGGCGGCGTCCTGGTGCCCGCCACGGTGATCCAGCTGCCGATGTATCTGCTGGCCTCCAAGGTCGGCGTCGTCAACACCTACTGGGCGATCCTGCTGCCCGCCCTGGTCAACCCGTTCGGCGTATACCTCGCCCGGGTCTTCTCCGAGGGATACGTACCCAACGAGGTCCTCGAGGCGGCGCGGGTCGACGGCGCCGGAGAGCTCCGTACGTTCAGCCGGATCTCGCTGCCGATGCTCGCCCCCGGATTCATGACCATCTTCCTGTTCTCCTTCACCGGAAGCTGGAACAACTTCTTCGGCGCCCTGGTCATGCTCAACGACGACTCCCTCTACCCGGTCAACCTCGGCCTGTTCATGTGGAACACCAACACGTCCCAGCAGCCCGAGTTCTACTCACTGGTGATCACCGGCTCGCTCATCGCCGTCATCCCGCTGATCATCGCGTTCATCGGCCTGCAGCGCTTCTGGCGCTCCGGCCTGACCGCGGGTGCGGTGAAGTGATGATGCTCGTACCGGAAGGCACCGTCCTGAACAGCTCGGACCGCACCCCGGCCGGCCCGCGACCGGTCACCGTGCTCGCCATGGGCGGCGAGATCCACCGCACCCTGCTGGCCGGCGGCGCCCTCGAACGGCTCGGTCACATCGCGGCGGTGGACACGTCGCTCCTGGTCACCGACTACGCCGCCGCCGATCCCGCCGTGCTCGCCGGCACCGAAGTCCTCTTCACCCACTGGGGCTCGCCGCAGCTCACCGACGAGGTACTGCGGCTCATGCCGCGACTGCGGGCGGTCGTCCATGCGGCAGGCTCCATCAAGCACCACGTCACCGAGGCGGTGTGGGAGCGGGGCATAGCCGTCTCGTCCGCGGCCGCCGCCAACGCGCTGCCCGTCGCCGAATTCACCCTGGCCGCCATCCTGTTCGCCAACAAGCGGGTCCTCGGCGCCGCGCGGCGCTACCGCGAGACACGGGGTCCCTTCGACCTCTTCCCGCACTTCGCCGGGCAGGGCAACTATCTGCGCACCATCGGAATCGTGGGCGCCTCACGGATCGGCCGACGGGTGATCGAACTGCTCCGGCCGTTCGACCTGGAGGTCCTGCTGCACGATCCGTATGTGGACAAGGAGGATGCCGCCGCCCTCGGTGTGGAGTGCGTCGGTCTCGACGAGCTCGTACGGCGCAGTCATGTGGTGTCCATCCACGCGCCCGAACTCCCGGAGACCCGGCACATGTTCGACGCGCGGCTGCTCGCGCTGATGGCGGACGGGTCCACGCTCATCAACACCGCACGCGGCTCGCTCGTCGACACCCGGGCACTGACCGAGGAACTCGTGTCGGGCCGGATCCACGGCGTCATCGATGTGACGGACCCCGACCACCTGCCTTCGGATTCCCCGCTGTACAACCTGCCCAACGTACTGCTGACCCCGCACATCGCCGGCTCCCTCGGCAACGAGCTCGGCCGCATGGCGCACTGGGCGATCGATGAAGTGGAGCGGTACGCGCAGGGTGCGCCCTTCGCGTACGGAGTCGGCCCCGACGAGCTGAACCGCTCGGCCTGAGGAGCATCCCGGATGACCTACAGCCCCGCACCGGACACCGCCTATGTCGAGGACCGTTCACCGGGCAGCGGCCGGCTCGATCCCAGGGCCTCCTTCGTACCGGACGCCCCGCAGCTGGAACTGGACGGTGCGTGGCGCTTCCGGGCAGCCGCCGGACTGCACGACCTCACCCCCGGTTTCGAGGCCCCCGGCTTCGACGACACCCGGTGGGGGCGGCTGCCCGTACCGTCGTGCTGGCAGATGCAGACCGTGGGCGCGCCCGCGTACACCAACGTCATCTACCCCTTCCCCGTCGATCCGCCCCGGGTCCCCGACGAGAATCCGACGGGTGAGTACCGCCGCGAGTTCACCCTCCCCGGGCAGTGGCCCGCGGGCCGCACCGTGCTGCGCTTCGAGGGCGTCGACTCCTGCTTCGCCGTGTGGCTCAACGGCGAACGGCTGGGTGACGGCAAGGGCAGCCGTGTCCCCACCGAGTTCGACGCCACACAGGCGCTGCGCCCGGGCCGGAACGTCCTGGCCGTCCGGGTGCACCAGTGGTCGGCCGGCAGCTATCTCGAGGACCAGGACATGTGGTGGCTGTCGGGCATCTTCCGCTCGGTGCGGCTGCTCTCCAGGCCCGAGGGGTGCCTGGACGACCTCTTCGTGCATGCCGACTACGACCATGTCACCGGGACGGGCACCCTCGCCGTCGAGACCTCGCCCCGGGCCAGGCTCACCGTGCCGGCCCTGGGACTCGTCGACGCAGATCCGGCAGGGCCGCACACCCTGGCCGGCGTCGTCCCCTGGACCGCCGAGCAACCCCACCTCTACGAGGGCGAGCTGGTCACCCCGTCCGAACGGGTACCGGTGCGCATCGGGTTCAGAAGGGTCGCCGTCGAGGACGGACTCCTCAAGGTCAACGGCCGCCCGCTGCTGCTGCGCGGCGTCAACCGGCACGAGTGGGACCCGGAGACCGGGCGAACCCTCTCGTACGCGACGATGCGCCGCGACGTGCTGCTGATGAAGCAGCACAACATCAACGCGGTACGCACCAGCCACTACCCACCGAGCAGTGAATTCCTCGACCTGTGCGACGAGTTCGGGCTCTGGGTCGTCGACGAGTGCGACCTGGAGACCCACGGCTTCGAGCTGGTCGGCTGGCGCGGCAACCCGAGCGACGACACCCGCTGGCGCGCTGCGTACCTCGACCGGATGCGGCGCGTCGTGGAGCGGGACAAGAACCACCCGAGCGTCATCATGTGGTCGCTGGGCAACGAGAGCGGCACAGGCGAGAACCTGGCCGCCATGGCCGAGTGGGCGCGCACCCGTGATCCGTCCAGGCCCATCCACTACGAGGGCGACCGGGACAGCGGGTACGTCGACGTCTACAGCCGGATGTACGCCGACCACGCCGAGACCGAGCTGATCGGCCGAGGCGAGGAACCGATGACCGAGGACCCGGGCCTCGACGCGCACCGCCGTGGGCTGCCGTTCATCCTCTGCGAATACGCGCACGCCATGGGCAACGGACCGGGCGGACTGAGCGAGTACCAGCGGTTGTTCGAACAGTATCCGCGCCTCCAGGGCGGCTTCGTCTGGGAGTGGATCGACCACGGCATCGCACGGCGCACCGCCGACGGGCGATCCTGTTTCGCGTACGGCGGGGACTTCGGCGAGCCGGTCCACGACGGCAACTTCGTCGCCGACGGTCTGGTCTTCCCCGACCGCACGCCGTCGCCCGGTCTGACCGAGTACAAGAAGGTGATCGAGCCGGTCACGATCACCGTCGATCCCGTCGGCCGCACGGTCGCCGTCCGCAACGGCCACGACTTCCGTGACACGGCGCATCTGCGCTTCGGCTGGCGCGCCGACGAAGCCGGCGAGCCGGTCGCCGCGGGCGAGCTCGACATGCCCCCGCTCGAACCCGGCGCCCGCACAAGCCTGCCATGGCCCGGCCTCCCGCCGGGCAAGGGCGGCGAGCGGCTGCTGACCGTCACCGCCGTCCTCGCCGCCGAGGAGCCCTGGGCGGGCGCCGGCCACGAGATCGCCTGGGGCCAGGCCGTCATCGCAACCGCCGCGGTGGTGAGCCGGCCCACGCGCTCGCTCCCCGTCTCACGCCACGGCTCCGCGCTCATCCTCGGACCCGGTCGCTTCGACGCCGCCACCGGACGGCTCCGGGCCGTCGGCGAGCTCGAACTCGACGCCCCCGAACTCGACCTGTGGCGCGCGCCCACCGACAACGACCGCCTCGGCGCCCGGCTCGCCGACCAGTGGCGCGCCCTCGGTCTGCACCGCCTCACCACCAAGGTCGTCGGCGTCGACATCGGCGGCACCGGTCTCACCGTGACCACACGCGTGGCGCCCGCGGGGACCGACGCCGCGATGCGGACCACGTACCACTGGAGCACGGACGGCACCTCGCTCCAGCTGCACCTCACGGTCGCCCCGGAGGGCGAGTGGCCCTGCCCGGTGCCCCGGATCGGGCTGCGCACGGGACTGCCCGGCTGGATCGACACCGTGGACTGGTACGGCGCCGGGCCCGGTGAGGCGTACCGCGACACGACGGCCGCGGCCCGTATCGGCCGGTTCCGGCGAACCGTCGACGAGATGCAGACCCCGTATGTGCGCCCGCAGGAGAACGGCAACCGCCGGGAGGTGCGCTGGGCCCGGCTGACCGGCGACGGCGGCGGGCTCCTGCTGGCCGGGGCACCCTCGTACGACCTCGTGGTACGCCGCTGGACCAGTGAGCACCTGGACGCCACCCGGCACAACGGCGACCTGGTGCCGGGCAGCCGTGTGTACGTCAACCTCGACGCGGCGCACCACGGAATCGGCACCGCGTCCTGTGGCCCCGGCACGCTGCCCCGGCACACCCTGGAGGCACGACCGACAGCCCTGCGGATCACCCTGCGCAGCAGCCGGCCGTGCAGCAGCCGACCGCCTGGGTGACCAGCCGTCAGCAGCAGCGGAACGACTTGAGCGCCCCGTCGACAACGGGCGCGGCCGGACCCGGCCACTCCGATCGAACCTGGGAAGGACTTTGTCATGTCTGGTCGTGCCCGCCGCGTCCTCGTCGTCGGCATCGACGGCGTGCGGCTCGACACCCTGAGCCGGCTGCCGACCCCGCACCTGGACGCCCTCGCACGGCAGGGCTTCTTCGCGCCGGTCGGGATCGACGACGGCACACCGACGATGTCGGGGCCGTGCTGGGCCACGGTCGTGACCGGTGTCACCGTTGCCAAGCACGGCGTGTGGAGCAACGATTTCACCGGCCACCGACTGGCCGTTTTCCCCGACTTCGCGACCCGGCTCGCGGAACAGGACGGACGGCGCACCTTCGTCGCGGCCGGCTGGGAGCCTCTGATGCTCGCCCGCGGCGGGGGCCCGCTCTTCCAGGCCCCGGCGAGGACCGCGTACGTCTCGCCCACCGCACACACCCCCGAAGGCTGGGACGCGTGCGACGCACAGATCACCGAGGAGGCCGTACGGGTCCTGGTCGGAGACGACCCGGAGGCCTCGTTCGTCTACCTCGGCGCGCCTGACGAGACGGCACACTTCCTGGGCTGCGGCAGCGAGTACGAGAGCGCCGTGCTGGCGGCCGACGAGCGCCTCGGACGGCTCCTCGACGCGGTGCGGTCCCGGCCCTCGTACGAGAACGAGGACTGGACGTTTCTCGTGGTCACCGACCACGGCCATGCGGACGCGGGCGGGCACGGCGGCCGCACCGAGGAGGAGCGCACCGCCTGGCTGATCGCCGCGGGTCCCGGCATCGCGGCAGGAGCTGCCCCCCGCGCCGTCCGCCATGTCGACGTCGCCGCCCAGGTGTTCGCCTCTCTCGGCCGGCACGTCGACCGGCACTGGACACTGGACGGACGGCCCTTCGCCGCCGCCCCGCACGCAGTCCTCTTCGACATGGACGGCACGCTCGTCGACACCGAAGCGCTGTGGCTGCGAACCGCGCGGGAGACCGCCGCCGGGCTCGGCCACGAGCTGGGCGAGACCGACCTGCCCTTCGTACTGGGCCGCGCGGTCGCCGACACGGCCGCTCATCTCCAGCAGGTCTCCGGCACCGACCGCAGTGTGCAGTCCGTGGCCGGGGAACTCGACGCCGCCTTCCTGACCGCCGTCGAGTCCGAAACCACGGTGTTGCCCGGCGCGTTGGAAGTCCTCGATCTGCTCAGGGACCTGGACATTCCCGCGGCGCTCGTCTCGGCGTCCCCGCGCCCCGTGGTGGACGCGGTGCTCAAGCTCCTTGGCACGGAGCGGTTCCGTACGACGGTCGCCGAAGGCGAGACGCCTCGTACCAAGCCCGCATCCGATCCCTATCTCGCGGCGGCGCGGGCGCTCGGCGTGGACCCGGCGGCGTGCCTCGCCGTGGAGGACAGTCCGACGGGTGTCGCCTCGGCCGAGGCCGCGGGTTGCAGGGTGCTCGCGGTGGCCTCCTTCACGGAGATCCCAGCTGCGCCGCGAAGGACGGTTCTGCGCGATCTGCGGGCGATGGAGCCACAGACCCTGTGGACCGCGGGACTTCAGGCCGGGTAGTGCTGCGGGCGGCGTGGCGCGCCTGGCGCCCCGCCGCCCGCAGCCGCATGGCTAGGAGGCGGCGAGGGCCGCGGCTGCGGTCACGGGCAAGGACGTGCGCGTGGTTCAGCCTCCGCTGGTCATGGTGACTTCGCCGTTGCTGAGGCTGTAGCCGGCGTTCGCCTTGCAGGGGCCGTAGGTGTACGCGCTCGTGTTGGTGCCGGTACCGGGCTCGGGACTGACGAACGGCTTGCCCCAGACCGCCTGCCCGTACGGGATCGAGGCGCAGTCGGCCACCGACTTGTAGTACTCGACGAAGCCGACACCGCTGGGCTTGAGCAGTCCGGCCGACGACGAGACGTTCCAGCTCCCGATCGTCGTCCAGGTGTTGGTGCTGGTGTCGACGACGTACCCGGTCCAGTTGTCCGTACCGGTCTTGATGATCTCCAGCTGGTACCAGCGGCCCTTGACGTACGGATAGGTCACGCTGCAGCTCGTCCCCGAGCCGCCGTCCGCGCCGGTGCGGCAGTTGGGGTGCGTGGTGGAGGTGCCGGAGCCGAAGACACTGAAGACCGCGAGGCCGCTGTTGACGCGCGGCTGCAGTCCGACGTAGCCGACCTGGCCGGACTTGAAGTAGTACTGCTGCGCCCAGTAGTAGCCCGCGTCGTTCGGCTGGCTGATCACCTTGAGCGGGAAGGCGAGCTTCTCGAGGCCCTCAGCGGGCGCGCCCGATATGGAGTACGAGTTGGACACCGGGCCACCCGGTGTCACCGCGGCGGCCGCGGGGCCTGTCGTGTGGAGGAGCGTGGCGAGCGCGCCGGAGAGGACGCCTGCGACGCGTGTCAGCCGTCGCATCGGTAGTGATCGCACGGTGAATCTCCCTCCGTCGGCCGGTGAGGCGGCCGACACGTGGTCTCGAGTGGTCGTCGGTTGGTTGTCGGGGGTGGCCGACCGACCGGTCAGCCGAGCTTGACGGTGACCTTCTGCGTGGCACCCGCGGTGCCGCTGAGATCGCCGAACGTGAGCTGCAGCGAAGCCCCGGTGGTGGCCCCCGTGACCGTGGCCGGCTTGGCGGTCACCGAGGCCACGGCCCTGTTCCAGGTGAGTGTCAGGGACGTCTGCATCCGCATCGGATCGCTGACGCAGATCACCGCGGTGCCGTCGCTCCTTTCACTGATCATCACCGCGCAGGGCGCGCTCGCGGTGAGTGTCCCGACGGTGCCGCCGAACCAGAAGTTGACCCCGGTGAAACCGAGTGTGGGGACGCTGACGCCCTGCTGGTTGTCGGTGTTGGCGAGGATCTGCAGCCAGCCGGTGTCCGCCGCTCTGGCGGAGGTCTGGGCCGCGGTGGCGCCCGGCAGGAGCGTGTAGGCGTACGAGGCGTTGACCGGGTTCGTGCCGTGATCGACCCACATGGTCAGGTACTTGCGGTTCAGGGTGGTCGTGGAACTGCCCTTGTTGATGGTGCTCCACTTGCCGTCGCGGGCCTCGCGCTGCGCCTTGACGGTCGCACCGCCGGGGAAGACATAACCGCCGTGACCCCCGATGTGTGCCCACATGGCGCCTGTGAGGGTCTCCGACCACGGGTAGGTCACTGGCTTGGTGGTGCCGTCGACGGTGAAGGAGGTACTGCCGGTGGGGCCGAGATTGCGGTTTTCGACGGTGGACTCCACGGCTGTGCCGTCGCTGCACTTGATGCCTGCTCCCAGACAGACGATCGCGTCGTCGAGACAGAACCAGGACTTCTTCGCCAGCAGCGTGCTCTGCAGCCCCTTCAGGTACTGCCCGATGGCCGCCCGCTGCCCGTCGGTGGCGCCGCCGACCCAGTTGACGTCCGGCATGGACGCGCCCCAGTCGCCGCCGGCGGCATCCGCGAGCGCCTTGCGGGATGCGGTGGTGCCGGGCAGCCGGTACGGGTCGACGGTGGGCCAGAAGGCGTCGCTGTACTGGCCGTTGCCGTAGGTGTCGCCCCACCAGTAGAGCATTCCGGAACCGGTGTGCCAGCCGCGCAGGTTCTCGCCGTTGCCGGTCTCGTAGTACGTGATGCGCCTGTCGGCCATGCTGATCGAGGCGGCCCAGCCGGGGCGGCGGTGGGTGGCCCGTGCCATATGGGTGAAGAGCCGGTGGCCGGTCGGTTCGGCGATGACCGAGACCGCGGTGTCGTCCTGAACGCCCTTGAGCCGGGCCAGACTTGTCAGCCCGAGCGAAGGGTTGCTCATCGGCGGGCTGTAGTAGTCCCGCTGCATCCAGCCCTTGACCAGGCCGCGCCAGCGGGTGTTCTCGGCCGCGCTCGCACCCTGCCCGAGGAGCACGATCGAGGCCAGGATCGGATGGCCGCGCAGATGGTCGTCCTGCTGGATGCTCCGCGCGTCCGATGCGGAGATCCCTCGGCTGATGGCGCGGCCCGAGACGCCGTCCATCACCAGTCCGTTGTAGAGGAACGGTGCCCAGGCGTTCTCCACCGCGTCGAACACGATCTGCCGGTCGGCGTCGGTGACAGCCCAGCTGGACCCTGCGAGCAGCGCGAACAGCATGCCGAGGCCGCCGAGCATCACCGAGCCGTACGAGCCCGTGTAGGGGACGGTGGTGTGCTGGATGAAGGACCCGTCCGTATAGAGGCCGTCGCCAACGGTGACGTACGGGAAGACGGGCGAGAGGGCGTCCCGCGCGAGCGCGATCTTGGCCGAGTTGTCACCGACGACGCCGCGCAGCGCGAGTACCCGGCACAGGTCGACGCGGTTGGCGCCGGTACTGGTACCGGTGTAGCTCGACACCGCGGAGTCGGGTACGAAGTGGTCGACGGCCTTGGCGTAGTCGGCGAGCTGGGCGGCCGACAGCTGGTCGTACATCAGGACGCAGACGTCGAGGAGGGCCTGCGGAGCGCCTATCTGCCAGCTGTACCAGTTGCCGTACCGGGTCCGGCTCTCGTTGTACACCTGGGAGTAGAGGTGGTCGAGGCCGGTCAGGATGTCGGTCGCGAGGCCGGCGTTGCCGGTCAGGCCGGTGCCCTGCTGGCAGTACGCCTGGGCCATGGTGTTCAGCCGGCCGTAACTGCTCGCCATGTTCCCCGAGAAGCCGTACGACTCCTGGTCGGTGTCGGGCTCGGGGTCGGCGAACACCAGGTCGGGCCAGAGCGAGCCGGTGGCCGGAGCCATGGACGACCGGAGCTGGGTCGCGGTGGCGCCGAGGTCGGTGAGACGGCTCTTGAAGGGCTCGGTGGTCGGGCTGAAGCCCTCGCCGAGTATCAGGGTGCGCCACTTGGCGCGCAGCGTGGAGAACTCTTCCCCGGACTCCGTCCGGAGGGAGCCCCCTGCTGCCGCGGCCTCAGGGGTCAGGAGGGGGGCCGAGGCCAGGCCGAGGGCGAGTGCCGTACTGCCGGTTGCGGCCAGGAAGGTGCGACGGGGCCAGAAACGCGTCATTGCGATCTCCGGATGAGGAGGTGGGAGGAGGCTGAGGGGGCTGGGACCGACGTTTCCTGCTCACGCAGGTGGGCGGGAACCCGGCCCACCGAGGGGTGCCGTGCGTCAGGCCGGCCGCACCTTGACCTGGTGGGTCGTGCCGTAGCTGCCGCTGAGGTCGCCGAACGTGAGGGTGAGGGAGGAGCCCGTCTGCACATCGGTGACCGAAGTTGCTTTGGAGAGAACCGACTTGACGGGTCGCTTCCAGGTGAGGGTCAGGCCCGTGACGGTGCGGGACGGGTCGGCCACCGAGATCGTCGCCGTGCCGTCGCGCTTCTCACGGATCTGCACGCTCGCCGGTGCGCTCGCCGTGACCTTGCCGACCGTGCCCGCCTCCCAGAAGTTGATCCCGGTGAAGCCGAGGGAGGGGACGCGGATGCCGTGCTGTTGCGCCGTGTGGGCGAGGATCTGCAGCCACAGCGGGTCGATGGCGCGGGCAGCGGTGCGGAGCTCGCTGGCGCCGGGCATGAGGATGTACGCGTACGAGGCGTCCTGCGGGTCGGTGCCGTGGTCCTGCCACAGCGTCAGATAGCGCCGGGTGAACGAGGTGGGGGAGCTTCCCGCGTTGATGTCCTTCCACGCGCCTGTGCGCTCCTCGCGCAGTGCGCTGACCCGGCTGCCGCCCGCCTCGGGGAAGACATAGCCCGCGTGCCCCGCGATGTGCGCCCACTTGGTGTGCGCCCGGGTGGTCTGCCGGCCCTGGGTACCGGGCTGCGCAATGCCGTTGAGGCTGAGCCGGGCGGTGCCCGAGGCGCCCAGGTTGCGGTTGTCGATCACCGTCTCGACCGCGGTGCCGTCGGCCGAGGTGATGCCGGCGCCGAGACAGACGATCGAGTCGTCGAGCCAGAACCACGACTTCCTGGCGGTCATCGTGCTGTCGACACCCCGCAGATGCTGCCCGGTGACGCCGAACTCGCCGTCGGTGGTGCCGCCCACCCAGGCCGTGTCCGGCTTCGGGTTGCCCCAGTTGCCGCCGAAACCGTCCGGCAGCGGCTTCTTCGAGACGGTGATGCCGGGCAGCCGGTACGGGTCGACCGTCGGCCAGAAGGTGTCCGAGTACTGCTCGAGACCGTGGTCGTCGCCCCACCACGACAGCCAGCCCGAGCCGGTGTGATAGCCGCGGGCGTGCTCACCGTTGCCGAACTCGTAGTGCGCGATGCGCTTGGAGGCCATGCTGACCGAGGCGCCCCAGTCGCGGCGACGGTGGGTGGCGCGGTCCATGTTGGAGAAGACCCGGTGCTCGGTCGGCTCGGGCGACGCCTTGACCGTGTCGTCGTCGAACAGCGTCTGCAGCCGGGCCGTGTTGACCAGGCTCAGCTTCGGGTTCTTCAGGGCGGGACCGTAGTAGTCGCGCTGCAGCCAGCCCTTGACCATGGCCTTCCAGCGGGCCTGCTCCTCGGGGCTCGCGCCCTGGCCGACCAGCAGGACGGAGGCCATCACGCTGTGCGCGCGGGTGTGGTCGTCCTGGGGAAGCTGGAAGGGGTCGGACACCGTCAGGCCTCGGCTGATGCCGCGGCTGGAGACGTTGTCCATCATCAGGCCGTTGTAGATGAAGGGGGCGATGGCCTTCTCGACGGTGTCGAGGAAGAGCTGACTGCCCGGGTCGCTCACCTGCCACGTCGAGTCGCGCAGCAGCGCGAACAGCCGGCCGAGGCCGTCGTGGAGCACCGCGCCGTAGCCGCCGATGTAGGGGACGTTGGTGTGCTGGATGAAGGAGCCGTCGGCGTAGAAACCGTCACCGGAGGTGACGTACGGGAAGACGGGAGACAACGCGTCACGGCCGAGCTGGATCTTGGCCGCGCTGCCGCCGACGACGCCGCGCAGGATGATCCCGCGGCACAGGTCGACACGGTTGGCGCCGGTGCTGGTGCCGGTGTACTGCGCCACGGCCGAGTCCGGCAGGAACTTGTCCACGGCTCGGCAGTAGGAGGCTATCTGCTCGGCCGACAGGTGGTCGTAGAGCAGCACGGCGGTGTCCATCAGCGCCTGCGGCGAGCCGATCTGGAAGTTCCACCAGTTGCCGAACCGGGCTTTGTTCTCGTTGTAGACGTCCGAGTGGAGATGGTCCAGGCCGGCGATGACGGCGTCCTTGAGTGCGGCGTCCCCGGTGAGCCCCGTTCCGGGCTGGGCGTACGCCTGGGCCATGGTGTTCAGCCGCGTGAAGCTGTCGTTCATCCTGGCCGAGTAGCCGTACGACTCCTGGTCGGTGTCCGGCGACGGGTCGGCATAGCTGATGCCGGGCCACAGTGAGCCGGCCGTCGGCGCCATGGTGGCCTGGAAGCCGGCTGCCTGGGTGCCGAGCGTGGCGAGCTTGGACTTGAAGGGCTCCGCGGTCGGGCTGAAGCCCTCGCCGAGGATCAGAGTGCGCCACTTGGCGCGCAGCACAGCGAATTCGTCGTCCGCCTGGGCGGCGGCCGATGCCTGGGGGCGAGTGGTGGCCGCGGCGGTGCCGGGCTCGGTGAGGCCGACCGCGAGCGCGGTGCCGCCGGTGGCCGCAAGGAAGGTGCGGCGGGACCGAGGGGGCGAGGGAGGGGGCGTCATGGGTGCTCCGGAGGCCGGGAGGTGTGCGGGATACCGCTGTGGAGTAGGCGGTTTCTAGCACGCAAGCGCTCAACCGATCAACAGAGGAAGCAGAATTGAGCATTTCGATCGTTCTGCGCGTTCATCTTTGGCCCACTATGCCCCTCTCCTATCGCTTCCTCCTCAGCTGCAGTTCGCGGTGGACGGTGTACTGCTGGGGTCCCGTGCCCGACGCGTCCCGGAGCCGGGTTCGCACGGTGGCGTGCAGCGTGCGACGCCCCGCTCCGAGGCATGGCGGATCAGCAGGAAGGGGGCGTGGTGCTGCCGACGGCGATGCGCAGGTCTGCGCCCTGGGCGTCGACCGCGCAGACCATGACGGCTGCGTCGGCGACCTCGTCCGCCAGGGTCCTGCCCGCGGCCAGCGGGGCGTCGTCGGTGGTGGAGGTGGCGGGCGTGGCGTCCACGAGCCTGTTGTGCACCGTCGAACCGCTCGTGACGATACGGACGATGACACCGTTGACCAGGGGATCGGAGGAGACGTAGTCGTCGTAGGGCGGAGTGGCGCGGCGGTATTCCAGCGACAGGTAACTGCCGTCGCCGCGCGCCAGGCGGTACTCCTGAGCCCCGTTCCCTCCGAGCACGCCCAGCTGGTAGCTGCCGCCGGATGTGACCTTGAGTACCTGGGAGTCGGGGATCCAGCCGGCGAACTGCCGGTAGTCGACCGGGTAGAGGTGCATGCCACCGCCGCCCATGGTGTCTGTCGGGTCGTCGCCTCCGGACACCGTGCAGGAGCTGTTCACCTGGGTCACGTTGCCCGTGACCGGGCAGGCCTTGAGCGTGTCGGAGTGCGAGAAGCCCAGGTTGTGGCCGAACTCGTGGGTCCACATCCACGTCTTGTAGCCCACACCGTTGGAGAGGATCCAGTTCCCGGGCTGGGAGGCCAGCCCCTCCCACGCGCAGGCCGATTGGCGCGAGATGTCGACGAAGAGGTAGTCGTACGTGTCCGGGTCGACGCCCTGCGCCAGCACCGCGGTCCTGGCCGAGTTCCGGATCGCCGTCGAGTCGCACCCGGTCGGGCGCGGTCCCAGGTCGATGCCGGTGAGCATGTCGCCCGTGAGGTCGAGCGCCCCGTCGGACACCTCCTGCAGGTACGTCCGGAGAGACGGGTAGCTGTTTCCGAGAGTCGCCTGCTGTACCGCGGCAGGATCGGCGGGGGTCGCGTCGCTCCAGTGGGTCGCCATCACCAGGGCCCGCTTCTGACCGGCGACGGGGCGAACCGGCCAGCCCGTGGCAAAGGCATCGTCGTCCCACAGACGCATCGAGGTGAGGTCGGTGGGGGTGCCCTGGGCGGTGCAGTCGCCGACCTGCACGCTGTCGCTGCCGCTGAGGGTGCGCAGGCACGTTCCCAGACCGGCATCCCCGCGGTATTTGCTCTGCAGCAGGACGTATCCGTTGCCCTGGTCCACGGCCTTCCACAGGCGCATGGAGGTGTACTCGCCGGGGCCGGGGGTGCAGTCGCCGACCTGCACGGTGTCGTTGCCGCTGAAGGTGCGCAGGCAGTTCCCGAGTCCGGCGTCCGCCCGGTACTTGTTCTGCAGCAGAACGTAGCCGTTGCCCTGGTCGACGGCCTGCCACATGCGCATGGAGGTGTACTCGCCGGTGGCGGGGGTGCAGTCACCGGCCTGCACGGTGGCGCTGCCACTGAACGTGCGCAGACACGTTCCCAGACCGGCGTCCCCGCGGTACTTGTTCCCCAGCAGGGTGTAACCCACCGACATGGTGGCGGCGAGGTTCGTCGCGGAGGTGCCGAGAACTCGCTGCTGCCCGTGTTGCGGAGGTGCCGCTGTCGCGGGCATGTACGAGAACACGGACAGGGCTGCCAGCAGAGCGGCCAGCACGATCGATACTTTCACTTTCACCCGAATCGGTTTCGCGAAAAGCGGTTTCATTTCTCCTCCACCGGCTTGCTGTTGGTTTGCAGAGTGAGACCCGAGGTCATTCGGCGCGTGCGCCGCCCTGGACCTCGGGGTGTTGGTCTCGATACGCACCGGGCAGGCCATGGCGCGTTGGCTGCCCGACAGAATGTAAGCGGTTGCTACTCAAGGCAAGAGTCCCGGCAGAGTTTCCATCATTTTCTATGGCGGATAGGCGTCCTGATTAAGTCGCTGGACGGTAAGCGCTCACATCAATGCCCCGTGGCGGACGGCCCGAACGCAAAGGTGCCCGTACCGGTGATGGGGACGCCGGTACGGGCACCGCTTGCAGGGTCGGGTCAGTGCAGGAGGTGGAGAGGGACGGCGTCGGCCATCGCTTCGGCTCCCATGTCGTTGGGATGGAGGTGGTCGCCGCTGTCGTAGCTCGGACGAAGGCGTTGCGGGTCGGCCGGGTCGCGCAGGGCCTTGTCGAAGTCGATCACCCCGTCGTACTCGCCGCCGGCGCGGATCCAGCGGTTGACGGCCTGCCGCGCGGCTTCGTTCTGCGCACTGTAGAAGCCAAGGGTGTCGTTCTTGAACGGCAGGATCGTGCCGCCGTAGACCGTGAGTCCGCGTTCGTGGGCGCGGTCGATGAGCTGGCGGTGGGCGTCGATGATGTCCTGCGCGGAGACCTTCTCCGACTCCGGGGCGACGGTGCCGGGATGACCGAGATCGTTGACTCCGAGGAGGACGATGACGTGCTCGGCCCCGGGCTGGGCCGCGACGTCGCGGTCGAAGCGGCGCAGTGCGCTCTGGCCGAAGTATGCCGCGTAGTTCTCGGCGTCGGACCCGGCCGGCGGGTTGGGATCGTGGAGGAGGCGGTTGCCGCTGATGCCTTCGTTGAGCACGCCGAGGGAGTGGGGGCCGTGGGCGGCGCGGAGGCGCTGCCCCAGGAAGTCGGGCCAGCGGTGGTTGGCGTCCGCCTCGGTGTTCGCGCCGTCCGTGATGGAGTCGCCGAGTGCGATGACGGCCGAGGAGCGGTCCGGCCGGCTGGTGCTCACGCTCACGCCGGTCAGGAAGTACCAGCGGTCGATGGTGGAGGTCGCCTCGATACCGGCCCGCCCGGTGACGTTGCCGGACGCGACGTAGTTGTGCTGGAGGGCGAACGCGTGGACCGTCGAGCCGGGGGTGCGCTCGGGCAGGTGGATGCTCACCACGAGGTCGGAGCCGGCGGGCAGTCGCAGGGAAACCGGGTCGCTGACGGCCGGCGCGCCCGCGGGGATCGTCACGGAGGTGCGGCCGCCGAAGGTGAGCGGGCGGTCGGTGCTCGGGTCGGTGCGCGAGGCCGGACCGCCGTGCGCCGGGCGGGCGACCCGGGCCTCGCCGATGACCAGGGGCCGATCGCCGAACTCGTTCGACAGGCGGATGCGCACCCGGTCCCCACCGATGCTGGTGTGCACGGTCTGACGGATGGTCTGGTTGTCGAACTCCGTGGTGTCCGAGGCCGGTACGGCCGTGGGCGTGGTTGCCCACGTACCGACCCAGGCCCCGGCGTTGCCCTTCTCCACCGGCCCCGTCCGGGCGACGGCCTCAGCAGCAGCCGAGGTCGGTGCGGCAGGCGCGGAGTGCGCCGTGCTCAGCAGCAGCGCTCCGGTGAGCAGGGCCACGACATAACGGCCGGAGCGTTGTGCGCGGCCCCGGACGGGGAACCACGCGAGGTGTGCTCTCATACGGATCTCCTGGAGCGTCGTGAGTGAAGGTCAGCCACGGCGGGCCGGCCTGTCGAAGTGCCAGCCCTCGGCTCTGAGCAGGGGGATGAGCCGGTCTACGGCGTCGACGGTCTGGCTGCGGTCGCCTCCCCCGTCGTGCATCAGGATCACGGCCCCGGGCGTGATGCCCTCCTCGACGCGGCGGACGAGCTCGTCGGTGCCGGGCGGTTCCCAGTCGCCGATCGCCAGGCGCCATCCCAGCGGCTGCATCCCCAGGTCGGCCGCCACCTGCGAGGTCTTGCCCCAACTGCCGTACGGTGCACGGAAGTAGGGGATCCGTGCGCCCGGCGCGGCCCGGCGTATCTCGGCATTGGTCCGCTCCAGGTCCGCGCGGATGTCCTCCGCCGACCAGGTGCCCATGTCGTCGTGGTGCATGGTGTGGTTGCACAGCGTGTGGCCGCCAGCGACGATCGCGCGCACGAGTTCGGGGTGTTCCTTGACATGGTCGCCCCACAGGCAGAACACCGCCTTGACGTGGCGCTTGCGCAGCACTTCCAGCAGGCGAGGGGTGTCGGCAGGGTTCGGGCCGTCGTCGAAGGTGAGGGCGACGGCCCTGCCGCCGTGCCGGGTGGAGTCGACGACCTGGGCGTTGGCCTGCCGGGCCTGGGCCGGCCCCGCCACGGTCAGTGCGCCCAGACACATTCCGCCGGAGAGCAACAGGGGTGTCGCGAGACGGCGCAGCCGGCGTGCGCGCCGGGAGCGCGTCCTTTCACGGACGGCCCTCTCGGTGGTGCTGGTGGTGGTCAAGCTGCTTCCTTTCCTGGCGTTGCCGGGCCCGACGCTCCGTCGCGGCAAGGCCGTCCCGCCGGCGCGAGCCGGGACCTCGTCGGAATCCTCCGGTCGAGCGGGGAGAACGTAGAAAGGCCCGGCGCCGACGTCAAGAGCGGTCCATTGCTCCGTCCAGGGGTGCGTTTTTGCAGGTCACAGCTGTTTGAGGAGGCCTGTGGGGGCTGGTCGCCGCCACATACCCGGTGAAAAAACGCGATGTTGTCGGGTGGGAGCCGTGGATCTCCCGACACCCGTCTGATGACCTGGGGGAACGTCCATGACACGGTCTCACCGGACGCCACGCCGTCTCACGGAACGCCGTCCCCGTACCCCGTACTCCGTACTCCGTATGCCGACGATCGGAGCAGGACATGCTCTCGCGCCACCGGTTCGATCCCGAACTGGCCGCCGCGCTCGTCATGATGCCCGAGGTCGACATCTCCGATGTGGACATGGCCCGGGCCGCGCAGGCGGAGCAGCTGGCCGCGGTGGTCGCGGCGGCGGACACGACGGGGGTGGATGTCGAGGAGGTCTCCGTACCCGGCCCGGACGGCGCACCGAACCTACGGCTGCGCATCTACCGGCCGCAGGGGGTACAGGGGCTGCTCCCCGCCGTCTACAGCATCCACGGCGGCGGCTTCGTCCTGGGTTCGCCCGACGTCGATCACGACTGGAACCTGTTGCTCTGCCGGGAGTTGGCGGCGCTGGTGGTCTCCGTCGACTACCGCCTGGCCCCCGAGCACCCCTTCCCCGCCCCACTGGAGGACTGCTACGCCGGGCTGCGCTGGCTGGCGAAGAACGCCGGCGGGACGGCCGTCCGGGCCGACCGGATCGCGCTGTGGGGCGACAGCGCCGGAGCCGGTCTCGCCGCCGCACTGACCCTGCTCGCCCGTGACCGCGGCGGGCCCGCGGTCTGCTTCCAGCATCTGTGCAGCCCCGCACTCGACGACCGGCTGGAAACCCCGAGCGCCCGGCTGTTCACCGACACGCCCGTGTGGAACCGGCGCAGCGCCCGCCTCAGCTGGGACGCCTATCTCGGGTACGGGGTACGGGGTACCGCAGACGTATCCCCTTACGCCGCCCCCGGTCGCGCCGGGACCGTCACCCTGTCAGGGCTGCCGCCCGCGTACGTCTCGGTCATGGAGTTCGACCCGCTGCGGGACGAGGGCATCGACTACGCCCGCGCCCTGCTGGCCGCGTCGGTACCCACAGAGCTGCATCTGATCCCCGGCACTTTTCACGGCGCGTGGGCCGTGGAGCACGCCGCCGTCATACAGCGCGCGACCGATGAGGCGATCACGGTGCTCCGCAGGGCGCTGGGGCGATGAGCCGGTGCGGGCTCATCCGCCGTCGCCGGCGCCGTGGCCGCCATGTCCGTCGCCTTCGCTTTCACCTTCGCGGTCCTCGGACAGCCGCAGCGCGTACAGCGCGAGTTGGGCGCGGAACCGGTCCTGCGGGTCGCGCAACCGCCACCCCAACTCGTCCTCGACGTGCGCCAGACGGGCGGCCACCGAGCTGTGGTGCAGGTGCAGTTCCGTGGCGGCCTGGCGCAGCGAGCCCGTACGGCAGAAGGCGGCCAGGGCATCCAGAAGGTCGCTGCCGTGCCCGGACCTGCCGCCCCGGTCAGCGCACTCCAGCTTCGCCAGCCTCCGTACGTCGGCCTGGGCGCGCAGCCGGTCCACCGGGATGTCCGCCAGCAGTGCGACCGGGCCGAGTTCGTCATGGTCGGCCACCGCCTCCTCCGGGGTGCCCGTCCCCGCAAACCGCAGGGCCGCGCGCGCCTGTGCCCAGGAGTCCCGCGCGTCCAGCGGATCGGCGCCGCCGCCGACTCCCACACGTATCGCGTGCGCGGACCTGCGGGACGGCCCCCGGTCGCGGAGGCGTTCACGCAGGGCCGTACGGAGCTCCGCGGCCGGTGAGGCGGTACGGCCCGAGGGCTCGTCACCGGGCGCGGAACCGGCCGGGTAACCGATCGGTCGCTGTACCAGCACCGCGCCCACGGACCCGACCTGCGCCACTCGGACGATGCCGTGCAGCGAGCCGCGCCCCAGCAGCGCCACCGCCTCCACCCCGACGTCCGCCCCCGGGCCACCGGACACCGCGGCCACCCGCAACGGCGCCTCGGGGTCCAGGCCCAGCAGCCGCAGAGCGCGGGCCCGGTCGGAGGCATCCTCCCGCCCGGACAGCACCAGCTCGACGAGCGCCGGATCGGCGGCCGAGGGCACCCGGGTCTGCCGCGGCCGGCCCGCCAGCACCCGCGCGGTGATGGCCATCCACTCCAGGACCAGTTCGTCGAACGGGCCCGGCGCACCGGGCCGCTCCAGCCAGACGCGTCCGTCCGGCTCCAGATCGACCCGGCCGGATACCTGCTCGGGTGCGCCCGGCAGGGCGACACCGGCCGAACCGAACCGCGCCGAGCGGCCGTCGGGCAGCTCCAGCCCCGCGGCGCACCCGGCCAGCGCGGCGGTGGACCGGGTCAGGGACACCGGATCGAGACCGCCACCGAGCAACGCCTCGAAGTGGGCGATCACGCGGACGGCGGTGGCGGCATCCGCATCCAGTGCCGACAGCCGCAGCAGCAGTCCCTTCACGGCCGTCATTCTAAGGGCTGTGCCGTAATCCCTGGCGGGCGCGCGACGACAGCTACGGCACCTCGTCGCATTGTCGGAACGCCCGAATACGCCCGGTATGAGGACGCTCCTCCGCCTTGCGATGCACCGCATCCGACGCCGCGCCCCGATCCACCAGGGATTACGGGACAGCCCGTAGGAAGGAAGAGACCATGACCGACAGATCCATGCACAGACTCGCCTTCAGCGCAGGTCGGCCCGCGCGGGGCTGCCGTCGAGGAAGCCGCCCGACTGGTGCTGCCACAACTTCGCGTAGGAACCGTCCGACGCGAGCAACTCCTGGTGGGTGCCCTGCTCGACGATCCGTCCGCGGTCCAGGACGACGAGCTGGTCCATGGTGGCGACCGTGCTCAGCCGGTGCGCCACCACAAGCGCCGTCCGCCCGTCCATGAGCCGCCACAGCGCCTCCTGGACGAGGATCTCGCTCTCGGAGTCCAGGGCGCTGGTCGCCTCGTCGAGCAGCAGGATCGGCGCGTCGCGCAGGATCGCCCTGGCGAGGGCGACCCGCTGGCGCTGTCCGCCGGACAGCTTGACACCGCGCTCGCCCACCATGGTGTCGAAGCCGTCCGGCAGCGCGTCGGCGAACTCCGTGACGTGCGCCGCCTCGGCCGCGCGGCGGATCTCGGCATCGGTGGCGTCCGGCCGGGCGAACGCGAGGTTCTCCCGCAGCGTGCGGTGGAACATCGCCGGGTCCTGCGGCACGTAGGCGATCAGGCTGCGCAGGTCGGCCTGACGCAGCCTGCTGATGTCCTGACCCCCGATCAGGATCCGGCCGGCGTCGATGTCCGTCAGCCGGAGCAGCAGCCGGGTGAGCGTGGTCTTGCCCCCGCCGGACCGGCCGACGAGACCGATCTTCGCCCCGCTGGGCACGGCCAGGTCGAGGCCCTCGAAGAGCGGCTTCCCGCCCCCGTGGGCGAAGTTCACCTGCTCGAAGCGGACGTCGGCGGCCTGGGACAGCAACGGCTCCGGCGACGCCGGGTCGAGCACGGTCGGCGGCGTCAGCAGCAGTTCGGTGAACTGCGCGGCCTCCGTCATCGAGCTCTCCAGGCGGCGATAGATCTGGTTGAACTCGAACATGATCCGCGTCGCGTTGCTGTAGTACGTGAAGGCGACCACGACCGCCTCCACGCCGTGCCCGCCCCCGCCGAGCGTGACCGCGAGCAGCAGGCCCAGCGCGTTGGTCAGCACGGACATCGGCGCGACCAGTGTGTCGATGCGCAGGTTGCCGTAGTCCCACGACCTCAGCGTGAGCCGCCGCGACTGCGCGACGCGGGACCGATGCTCGGCGGCCTCACGTTCCTGGGCGGCGAACGCCTGGACCGTGTCGATGTTCGTCAGGCTGTCGGCGACGTGGCCCGACACCCGGGCGATCGCCTCCTCGCGCTGCTTGACGAGCGCCTGGCGGCGACGGATGAGGGGCACCACGCACAGCGCCGTCAGTGCGATCATCGCCAGGAGCCCGACTACGAGCAGCGGGTCGTAGCGCCACAGCACCACCGACCCGAACAGCAGCGGCACGAAGCTTCCCACGACCGAGAACGTAAGCGTGTCGATGAACTCCTCGAAGCGAGAGGCGAAGCTGAGGACCCGTTTGGTCAGCGACCCGGCGAAGTTGTCATGGAAGAACGCGGCGTCCTTGGCGAACAGCTCGTCCATGCCGATCACGTACAGGTGCTCGATGGCGAGGGCGGCTACGCGGTTCAGACAGTGGAAGCCGATACGCCACAGCGTCTCCGCGAACAGAAGGACGCCGGCGAAGCCGAGAACGTAGGGCAGCGTCGAACCGATGGAGATACCGTTGTCGTCGGCGATTCGGCCGACGAGCTTCGCGACAACCAGCGGCGCGATGTAGTTGATACCGATGTTGCCCAGCGCCGGCAGCAGCATCGCGGGCACCGTCAACCGCGGGCACCGGGCCAACTCCCGTCCGTAGTAACGAAGTGCGAGGAGTACCGAGCCCCTGCTCCGAGGAGCCTCGCGCGATTCAGGTAAGCCCATCCCAACCTCGTGTTGTCGTGCGGCAGCCCGCCGTGCGCCTCTCGGGGCATGCCGCTGTCTCCATGGCCGTGCGGAGCTCCGGTTCGAGTGAGTGCCCGCGCTCGGGTCGTCCTCCGACAGGCGGGGCACGACGACAAAGCCCCCCGCGCAGATCGCGGCGACGCCACCGTGCGAGTACGGGCGGGCCAGGAATCACAGTGTCCCGCGACGGCGCCCGCAGAGTCCAAGCGTTTTTGTTCAGCAGGCGACACACCGCACACGAGTGCGACCCTGGCCGGACAGGCGTGGCCGGCGGCACTCATGCGCCCGTCACATGAGTGCCGATACGCCGACCGCCCGAATCCGTCGGGCGGCCATGGTCTCGACTGCGCGGCGATGTGCCTGTTCTCCGGTGAGGATGACAGGCGCCACGAGCCCGTGGATCAGAACCACTCGGGCCGGCTGTCCGCCGCGGTGCGGTCCAGGCTGTCGAGCAGGTCGAACTGAGGTCCCGTACGCGGTAGTTCCACGCGGAAGAAGTACCGGGCCGCCTGTCGCTTGCCCTCGTGGAAGTCGTCCGTGCCGTCCTTGAGCGCGAGGAACTGCTCCAACCAGATCCAGGCCAGCACCACGTGGCCGACGGCTTCCAGGTAGACGGAGGCGTTGGCCAGGGCGGTCGCGGGGTCTCCGGTCGACCAGAGCCCGGCCGTGGTGCGCCCGGCTCGGGCCGCGGCCTGCTCCAACGACGCGGCCAGCTCGGCCGCCTCGCCGCCGCCCGCCGTGGCGCGGGCGACGGTTGCCGAGATGGTCTCCAGGAGCAGACGCAGCCCTGCTCCGCCGTTCGTGACGACCTTGCGGCCGAGCAGGTCCAGTCCCTGGATCCCGTGCGTGCCCTCGTGGATGGCGTTGAGACGGTTGTCCCGGTAGAACTGCTCGACGTTGTACTCGCGGGTGTAGCCGTAGCCGCCGTGCACCTGGATGGCGAGGTCGTTGGCGGCCAGGCACCACTGCGACGGCCAGCTCTTGGCGATGGGCGTCAGGACGTCCAGCAGCAGCCGGGCGCGTGCGCGTCCGGGCTCCTGCTCGGCGGTGCGTTCCTCGTCGAGCAGGCGGCTGCAGTAGAGGCTGAGCGCGAGGGCGCCCTCCACGTAGCTCTTCTGTGCCAGCAGCATCCTGCGTACGTCGGCGTGCTCGATGATGGGGACCTGCGGGGCGTTCGCGTCCTTGCCCGTCAGCGGTCGGCCCTGCGGGCGGGTGCGGGCGTAGTCGAGGGCGTGCAGATAGCCGGTGTAGCCGAGCGCCGTGGCTCCGAGCCCGACGCCGATGCGGGCCTCGTTCATCATGTGGAACATGTACGCCAGCCCGTGGTGGGCCTCGCCCACGAGGAAGCCCACGGCGCCCGGGGCGCCGCCCGGGGTGTGCCGGCCCTCGCCGAAGTTGAGCAGGGCGTTGGTGGTGCCGCGGTAGCCCATCTTGTGGTTGAGGCCGGCCGGCACCACGTCGTTGCGCTCGCCCGGGCTGCCGTCCGGCTCGACCAGGAGCTTGGGCACGATGAACAGCGAGATGCCCTTCACGCCCGCCGGCCCACCGGGGATCCTGGCCAGCACCAGGTGGACGATGTTCTCGCTGAGCTCGTGGTCACCGCCGGAGATCCACATCTTGGTACCGGTGATCCGGTACGTACCGTCGTCCTGCGGCACCGCCCGGGTGGTGATGTCGGCCAGCGAGGAGCCGGCCTGCGGCTCCGAGAGGCACATGGTGCCGAAGAACCGGCCCTCGACCATGGGCCGCACATAGGTGTCGACCTGCTCCTTGCTGCCGTGCGCCAGGAGCAGGTTGGCATTGCCGACCGTGAGGAACGGATACGCGGCGGTGCCCACGTTGGCGGCCTGGAACCAGGACATGCAGGCGTTGGCGACCACGGTGGGCAGTTGCTGCCCACCGACCTCGTAGTCCATCGCGGCGCCGGTCAGGCCGGCCTCGGCGAAGACCCGCAGCGCCTGCCCGACCTCCGGGATGACATGCACCCGCTCGCCGTCGAAGCGCGGCTCCTCGGCGTCGTTCTTCTTGTTGTGCGGGGCGAAGTGCCGGGTCGCGATGGCCTCACTGAGGTCCAGTACCGCATCGAAGGTGTCCCGGTCGTGGTCGGCGTAACGGGGGTGGCGGGTCAGGGCGGTGACGTCCAGCCAGTCGTGGAGCAGGAAGTCCAGGTCGCGGCGGGAGAGCAGCAGGGAGTCCATGGGTACGGGTCCGATCGGGGAGGGCAGCGGAAACGGGTACGCGTCCGAGCGGCGGTTCAGACGGTGGTGCCGATGCCGCCGTCGACGGGGATCACCGCGCCGGTGACGTACGCCCCGGCCCGGCTGGAGAGATAGACCGCCACGCCGGCCATGTCATCAGGGCGTCCGATCCGGCGCAGCGGAGCGGACTCGACCACGGCGTCGCCCTGTGCCTTCAGCGTGGCGGCCATCATCCTGGACTCGAACGGGCCGGGGGCGATCGCGTTGACGGTGATGCCCTGCGGGCCGAGTTCCTTGGCCAGCACCCGGGTCAGATGGTGCAGTCCGGCCTTGCTCGCCGCGTAGGAGTAAGTGGGCAGCGGGTTGACGTGCAGGCCGTCGATGGAACCGACGTTGATCACGCGTGCAGGGTCGTCATGGGAGCCGGCCTTGCGCAGCAGCGGCAGCAGTGCCTGGGTCAGCAGGAAGGGGCTGCGCAGGTTGAGGTCCATCACCTTGTCCCAGCCGCTGACCGGGAACTCGTCCAGTGGGGCACCCCAGGTCGCGCCCGCATTGTTGACCAGGATATGCAGCCGCTCCTCGCGTTCGGCGATCTCCGCGGCGAGCCGGTGGCACTCCTCCTCCTGCGACAGGTCCGCGGGCAGTGCGATCACCTCGCCGAGCTCGGAGAGCTCACGCGCGGCCTCCTCGCAGGCCGCTGCGTTGCGGGAACTGACGTAGACCCGGGCCCCGGCCTCGACCAGGCCTCGGGCGATCATCAGGCCGATACCGCGGGACCCTCCGGCGACCAGGGCGGTTTTGCCGGAGACGGAGAACAGTGAGGTCACGGCGGACTCCAGGGGCGGTGATCGGGCGGGTGCGGACCTTCTGGATACTAAGCGGTCGCTTAGAACGCGTCAACCAGCCTGTTTCCGCCGGGGGCGCCGCGACAAGCGGGCCTTGCCCATGCACCTGGGCGGCGGCACCAAAGGCCGGGCGGCGCAGCAGCGGCCGGACGCATCGTGCCGTCGGGCTCCGCACCCCGGGCTGCGGCCCTCGGCGGCAAGCAGGCTGTTCGGGGGAACGGCAGGTGTCGTGCATCGAGGTGCAGGGGTCGGGGCTCCTACGGTCGGCTGGCATGACGCACGTATCGAAGGACGCAGCCGGCCTCAGTCGGCGGACCGCGCTCACCGGGCTCGCCGGTGGGGCCGGGGTTTTGCTGGCAGGTGGCTGTACACCCTCGGGCGCAACTTCCGCGCAGGGGCCCACACCCAGTCGTACGGGATCGGCCACCGGCTCCGCGGACGGTGCCACGCCCGGGGTGATGACCCTGTTCAAGGATCCGGGGTTCAACTTCAACGGGCTTCTCGCACTCGGCGCCGCGGGCCAGGGTGCCGGCGAAGTGGGCGAGGTGCTCACCGCCGTGAACGAGATCAACAAGGCCGGGCCTTCCGCGCAGACGTACACCGGGACGTTCAAGAACCTCGGTGATCAGCTGATGGTGGCGCCCGTGGCGAGCAAGGCCGGGACGGAGACGACGCGCCTTCGCGCGCTGCGGGCATCGCAGTACTACGGCCAGGCGCTGTTCTTCGTCCTCGGCTCCGACGACCCCGGCGGTGAGGAAGGGCTGTACAAGTCCGGGCGCCGCGGCTGGGACACGTTCTGCAGGCTGTCCGCCCCGCCCCCGGTGACGGCGGACGTCCCGTTCGGGAGGACGCCGCTTCCTGTCTGGTTCTTCAGGCCGGACGACTCCGGCGAGCGACGCCCCACCGTGATCCTCACCAACGGCAGCGACGGTCAGAACGTCGACATGTGGACCTACGGCGTCCAGGCCGCCCTGGAGCGCGGCTGGAACGCCCTCGTGTATGACGGACCAGGTCAGGGGCAGTTGCTCTTCGTGGACCGGGTGGTGTTCACGCCGCGCTGGGAAACGGTCGTCACTCCCCTCGTCGACTGGCTGGTCGCCCGCACCGACGTGGACGCCGGGAGGATCGCCCTGACCGGGCTGAGCATGGCGGGCGACCTGTCACCGCGGGCCGCCGCCTTCGAGAACAGGATCGCCGCCCTGGTGGCGATGCCCGGCGTTCTGGCTCCGTGGCTGGGTTTCCCCCCGGAGATCCGGAAGATCCTCACCCCGGACAAGGCGGAGACGAACAACATCTGGAACAAGCAGGTCGTCCCCGGGTTGACTCCGGCCGAGGCCGCGACGTTGAAGAAGCGGTTCGAACCCTTCTCCGTGCCGGCGATGCTCGCTGCCCGTGACGGGAAGATGTTCACGGACTTCTACACCCCCGCCCAGCTGATCAAGTCGCTCGACATCACGGATGTCGTAGGGCGCATCAAGATGCCCACGCTGGTCCTGGACTACGACTACGAGCAGTTCTATCCGGGGCAGCCGCGACAGATGTTCGACAAACTGACGTCCCCCAAGGACTACGTGAAGCTCACAGCTGCGACCGGCGCGCAGCTGCACTGCTCCCCGATGGCCCCGCAGCAGCACTGCGAGGTCGTCTTCGACTGGCTGCAGGAGACGTTGCCCGGGCGCTGACCGCGCGTGACACCGCCTCGTGGACAACGCTCGGCATGATGCCGCCGCTTCGGCGTCCGAAGAGGGCTCCCGCACGGCCCCCGCCCACGCGTGAGGGGCGCTCCGAAGAGCGCCCCTCACCTGCGGAAAATTCCGACATCTCTGTCGGGACGACAGGATTTGAACCTGCGACCCCTTGACCCCCAGTCAAGTGCGCTACCAAGCTGCGCCACGTCCCGCTACGACTCCCCCGGTGTTCCCAGGCGGCCGCGCAGGACAAACATTACCTCACTCCGTTGACCGGATCGACGCCCGTGCCTGGTGGGCGCGGGTGGCGAGCGATTCGGCGCCGCACGCGGTGGCAAGTTTCTGCGCCCGGGCGAGCTCCTTCGGGGAGCGGATCGCGACGCCGTAGTCGAAGCGGGCCAGGGCATGTTCGTACGCGGACGGGGAGGCCTCCAGGTGCCGGACCGCGTCGGCGAGCAGGTGCTGGGCGTCCTCGGGGCGGGCGAACAGCGAGACGCAGCGCAGCGCCTCGCCGATCGCGGTCTCCGTGCCGAACCTCTCCGCGTGCACCCGGGCCGAGGTCGCGAGTTGCGCGGCGCGGGCCGGGTCGTCGTCGGCCAGGGCGCGGGCGAGATCGCCGGCCCAGGGGGCCCAGATGCCGTTGAACCTGCCGCGCGGCTCGAGTGCCTGGCCGGCCGCTTCCAGTTCGGTGACGGCCTCCTTCGTACGGCCTTCGGCGAACAGGAGACGGCCCCGGACGCACGGCGCGTCGGGCAGCACCATGGCGCTGGGATAGGGCAGCCCGAAGTGGTACCTGTCAGCTATCGTGCGGGCCTCGGAGACGCGGCCGCGGGCCAGCAGTGTGTCGATGAGCAGGCAGGCGGCGTCCCAGTGGACGGGCAGACCGCTGCCGACACGGTCGGCGAGCCGCAGCCCTTCGCGCAGGAAGCCCTCGGCCTCGGCCAGTCGGCCGCGACGGCGGTGGACCAGGCCGAGGAGGGTGTGCGCGAATGCGAGGTGGGCGCCGCTCCAGCCGGAGATCTCGAAGGCGCGCACTGCCTCGCTGAAGAGTTCCTCGGCCCGGTCGAGCTGGTCGGTGAAGGCATAGGTGATACCGACCAGGGTGGGGAACTCGAAGCCCCATTCGGTGTCGGTCCAGCCGAGACCGCGGGCGGGGCGCCCGTCGACCAGGGCGCGTTCGCAGAGGTCGACAATGAGTTGGGAGTTCTCGCCGCGCAGCATGGCGTCGAACGCGCGGATGGTGAGCAGGGCGCGTTCGGCGTTGTCCTTGCCGGTGAGATGGTCGGCGTTGCGCGCGAGCCGACGGGAGCGGCCGGGGCCGTCGTCCTCGGCGGCCTGCATGCCCTCCCACATGAAGTGCGCGGCCTGGAGGCGCATCTGACCCGGGCCGGGGGCGGTGCGTCCGGCCTCGGCGGCGAGGGCGAGCGCGGCTTCCTTCAGCTGGTTGTTGTGGGAGAGGGCCGCGGCCAGCCGGAAGGTGGCGTCGACCCGTACGTCGTCGTCGAGTCCGGGCAGATCGAGGGCGGCACGCAGATGCTGGACGGTGGTGGGCGGGGAGCTGAGCAGTGTGGCGCAGCCCAGTTCGTACAGCAGCGTGGCGCGCACCTGGTGGCGCGGCGGTTCCCGCAGGGCTCGCTCCAGGCAGCGGCGCGCGGCCTCGGGTGCGCCGACAGCGAGGTGCTGGCCGGCTGCTTCACGGAGTTGCTCGACCAGTTCCTGGTCGTCGTCCGGGTGGACTTCGAGGAGGTGGCGGGAGGCCGCGGCGGCACCCAGTCCGGCCCGGGCGATCGCCCAGGCGGCCCTGCCGTGCATGGCGGTGCGGGTGGCCGGCGGGATGGAGCGGTAGACGGCGGTGGCGATCAGCGGGTGGACGAATTCGAGCGGGTCGAAGCCGCTGACGATACGGGCGTCGCGCAGCCGTGCGGTGCAGTCGGCGGCCTCGGCTGGGCTCATCCCGGCGAGGGTGGCGGCGAGGTCCTGGGAGATGTCGGTGCCGAGGACGGCGGCGGCCCAGGCGAACCGGTTGGCGTTGGTGCCGAGCCGTTCGAGCCGGGCGACGAGTCCGCTGCCGCGGGCCGATGCGCCGAGTTCGCGCAGCAGTCCGGCCGACTCCTCCAGTGGCGGCAGTTCGCGGTCCTGCACCTTGGCGACGAGTTCGACCGCCTCGTACGGGTTGCCGCCGGTGACGGCCCACACCTCGCGGCAGAACGGATCGTCGGCGTGGTCGCCCAGCGCCGCCCTGACCAGTTCGGCGGTGGCGTCGGGGGTGAGGGCGCGCAGCGCGACCCGGACCTGTGCCGGGTGTCCGCTGCCGTTGCCGCCCTCCGTCTTCCGCGCCGCCAGCTCGTCCGGGCGGTGCGCCTGGACGACCAGGACGGGCAGTTCGCCGAGGCGCGCGGTGAACGAGGCCAGCCAGGCGAGGGATTCGCCGTCCGCCCAGTGCGCGTCGTCGATGATCAGCAGCAGCGGACGGTGACTCAGCCGTGAGGCGAGCCGCGCGACGACCCAGTCGATCCCGTCCCGCACACCCTGCGGATCGGGCTGCGGGCCGGTGGGTTCGGCGAGCCCGAGGGCGGGCGCGGCGATCTCGTACCAGGACCCGAAGAGACTCTTCACCTCGTCGGGCGGGAACTGGTCGAGGCCGGGCTGCAGGAGTTGGCGTACGACGTGGAACGGTACGGACGTGACCGTCTCGCCGCCGCGCGCGGACCAGACGGTGCAGCGGTCCGCCGCCAGGGTCTCGATCTCGGCGAGCAGTGCGGTCTTGCCGATGCCTGCCTCGCCACTGAAGATCAACAGCCCGCCGACGGCCTGGGCGCCGCACAGGGCATCCACGGCTTGTGCGGCGGCAGCGAGTTCCGGATCGCGCTCGTACAGCGGCCGGGACGGCTTCATGCCTACCCTCCCCATAGTGGTACGGATGACTCCCGACACTAGTCGTGCGCGGGGGGCCACCGACAGTGGTTCGGACAGTTCGTCGCAGGTGCGGGGCACAATCGAAGGGTGGACGAGACACACAGGGACCGCGACGCCGAGGGCCGGGCGCGCAACGCGCGCCCCCGGGACGGGCTGGGGCGCCCGCTGCCGTACGGGACGCCCGGGGTGGAGCGGCAGCCGGAGGGGGTGATCCGCTCACCCGACGAGACGCTGCGGGAGGCGCAGCGCCTGCTGGACGCGGGGATGCCGTTCCATGCGCACGAGGTGTTCGAGGATGCGTGGAAGTCGGGTCCTGAGGAGGAACGGGAGTTGTGGCGCGGGCTGGCACAACTGGCGGTGGGGCTGACGCATTCGGCCCGCGGCAACACGACGGGCGGGGCGCGGCTGTTGCGACGGGGTGCGGCGGCGCTCGCGGAGTGTGCGCAGTCCGGCGGGTTCGTGGAACCCGGGGAGTTCGGGGACGCGGTCCCCTACGGGATCGGGGTCCATGGACTGATCGGCTGGGCGCAGGAGCTGGCCGGACGGGTGGAGGCGGCGGACGCGCAGCCGGTGGATGCGGCCGAGGAGGCGCCGTGTCTGCGGCCGGGGCGCCGGTAGACCGGTGAGGCGGCGAGCCGGTCGGCTGCGATCGTTTTCGGGCTCCCCTCGCCCGGACGGGCGAACACGACGCCGCGAAGCTATTACCATCCCGCGTCATGAGCACTTCTGACCAGGACCAGTCCGTGGACACCCCGATACCCGCCCCCGAAGCCGGTACAGCGGCCGAGGTCGAGGCCGAGACAGAGGTTGAGGCCGCGGCAGAGGGCGAGGCCGCGGCAGAGGGCGAGGCCGCGGCAGAGGGCGAGGGCCGCAGACTGACGCCACGTCAGGCGAGACGGCTGCGGATCGCCCTCTCGTCGGTCGGCATGGTGGCGATGGCGGTCGTGCTCGGGCTGCGGATCGCGAGCCGGTCGTCCGTTCTGGTGGTCGGGGTGTACGGGCTTGCGCTGATCCTGTGCGGGGTCGTGATCGAGCTCAGCCGCAACGGCCGCACGCGGCTGGGCAGTTGGCTGCTGGCCGTCGGCCTGGTGGCGGCGATCGGTTCGGACTGGCTGCTGATCCCCTGACGCCGCGCCTAGGTCTTTCGTTCGGATCAGGCCGGATCAGGGACAAACGAGAGGCCCCAGGTCTCAGTGCACCGTGATCCGCACGGTTCCGCCGTGCGGGTCCACCCGGTCGAGCCAGTCACCCCGCAGCCGGAACGACCGGTTCGGCACGGCGGGCAGCAGCAGCCGCTCCCGGTGGAGTACGTGTCCGTCCTGGCCGACGACGAGGATCGGGCGGAGCAGCCGCCGGCCGGTGCGCAGAGTGAAGCGGTCGTGCAGCGGGCGGCTGCCGTCCAGGGCGACGAGGTTCGGCGCGATCCACTCCAGCGGGGCGTCGACGGCGAGCGCCGGACGGCCGGTCGGCCAGGGATCCGCTGCCAGGTGACGCAGTACGGACGCGGCCACGGCCCGGCCCTCGGCGGCCGCGGTCCCCGCGCTCTCCACCCCGTGCAGCAGATTGCCGACGGCGAAGACACCGGTCGCCAGGGTGCGGTACGAGGCGTCGTATGCGGGTCCACGGGTGCCGGGGTCCAGGGTCGCCCCGCCGCGCCGGGCCAGCTCGTGATCGGGGATCCAGTCGCCGGTGAAGACCACGGTGTCGCAGGGCAGGGTCGTGGTCCGGCCGTCGCGGTGGCGCAGTGAGACCCCGGTGAGCCGCTCCCGGCCGGTGAGTCCGGTGACGGTGGCGTGGGTGAGGCGTGGTGTGCGGTGCCGTGCGCGTACCGGGGCGGCGGGCAGCGGGGACGGCGGCTGGTCGGTGACCAGGGCGATCACGTCGAGGCCGGCCACCCTCAGCGTGTCCGCCGCGGCGTGGCTGACGGGTTCGTTGCCGATGACGACCGCTCGCGTACCGATCCGCTGCCGGAAGAGGTGGACCGCCTGTTGCAGTTCACCGGTGGTGTAGACGCCGGGCGGGCGGGTGCCGGGGACGAGCCGGGCGCTGCGCGGGCGTTCGCGCGCGCCGGTGGCGAGGACGACGGCGCGCGCGGTGATGCGTTCGAGTCCGGTGGGTCCGGTGGTGTCGAGCGTGCGGGGTCCGGCCCAGCCGGTGACGGTGACTGAGGTACGGAGGGTGGCTCCGGCCCGGACGGCCGCGGCCACGCACTGTCGTGCGTACACGGGCCCGATGGCCCCTCCCCCGATGCGGCCGGCACCGAATCCGCCGTGGAAGCAGTGGCGCGGGATGCCGCCCGCGGTCTGTTCGCGTTCCAGGATCTCGACGTGGCCCGCGCCGGACGCGGCGAGTTCGGCCCCGGCGCCGAGACCGGCCGGTCCCGCCCCGACGACCAGGACATCGACGGTCCGCTCGCGCCGGGTCATGGCCGGGCCTCCTCGATCAGGGCACGGACCGCGGCCCCGCAGTAGAACCCCTGGCAGCGTCCGCCGCCGGCCCGGGTCCGGCGCCGCAGCCCGTCCTTCGACCGCGCCGGGATCGTACTGGTCAGCGCGTCCCGGATCTCGCCCGCGGAGACCCGTTCGCAGTGGCAGACGAGGGTGCCGTAGGCCGGGTCGGCGGCGATCAGCTCCGCACGCCGGTACGGGCGGGGGAAGGCCTCACCGAGCTGGGGCATGACCAGCGGCGGCAGTTCGGTCGGTGTACCGAGGTCGAGGCCGGTGCCGGCGAGCAGTTCGGTGACGTACGCGGCGATGGCCATGGAGGCGGTGAGGCCCGTGGAGCGGATACCGCCGACGGCGACGTACCGCTGGTCGGGGTAGGCCCGGATGCGGTAGTCCTCGTGGCCGGTGGCGGCGCGCAGTCCGGCGTAGACGGCCGTGACTTCCTCGTCGAGCAGTCCGGGCAGGATCCGGCGGCCCTTCTCGCGCAGGAGCGCGAGACCGTCGGCGCTGGATCCGGTGGCGGTCTTGTCGTCGAGCTCTTCGGCGGTCGGCCCGAGCAGGACGTTGCCGAAAACGGTCGGTGCCACCAGGACGCCCTTGCCGGCCGCGGTGGGAACCGGAAGCAGGATGTGGTCGACGAGATCGCGGGCGAGCTTGTCGAAGACGATGAGCTGGCCGCGGCGCGGAGTGACGGTGAAGGCGTCGTGGCCGAGTTGCCGGTCGAGTTCGTCGGCGTACAGACCGGCGACGTTGATCAGGTAGCGGGTGCGCAGCGGGCCGCGCGTGGTGGTGAGGGTGTGGACGTCCTGACCACTGTCGATGTGCCGGACCCGGCAGTTGAGGTGGAGATGGACTCCTGCGCGCACGGCCTGGGTGGCGTACGCGAGAGGCGTCGTCCAGGGGCAGATGATGCTCTCGTCGGGGATCTCCAGCGCGCCGAGCGCACCCGGGCCCAGATGGGGTTCACGGGCACGCAACTCGCCGGCTTCGATGATGCGTGCCGCGTGGTAGTCGTTGCGTTCCGCCTTTGCCGCCAGGGCGGGGAGTGCGGCGAGCTGTTCCTCGTCCCAGGCGACGAGGAGGGCGCCGACGCGTTCGACCGGGATGCCGGTCACGGCGGCGTACGCGGCGAGCCTGCGTTGACCGTCGCGCACGAGGCGGGCTTCCAGCGAGCCGGGCACGGCGTCGAAACCGGTGTGCAGGATCGCGGTGTTGGCCTTCGACGTCCCGTTGCCGATGTCGTCCGATCCGTCGATGAGGGCGGTGCGCAGCCGGTAGCGGGCGAGTTCGCGGGCGACGGCGGTGCCGACGACTCCTGCACCGATGACGGTCACGTCGTACGTCGTCGCGTCCCCGTCCCCGTCAGGCAGGCGGTGCGCCAGGGCTCCGGTCGCGGTGATCGTCGGTGTCATGTCGTCTCTCCCGGGCCGCGCCGGTCGGCGATGCCCGTCATGCGCGGTCCAGCAGGGTCTCCACCGCCGCGCGGAACCGGGCGAGACGTTCGGCGGCCTCGTCCGCGCCGATCCGCGGTTCGTAGACGGCGGCCGGTTCCCATGCGGGTACCGCCTGGTGGAGCGGCAACTGCGGGTCGAGGCCCAGCCGGGCGACGGCCCCGACGCCGAGTGCGGTGACGTCCGGCAGCGCGGACACCTCGACCGGCCGCTGCAGCAGGTCGGCCTGGGTCTGCATGAGGAGCGCGGAGCGGGTCAGGCCGCCGTCGACGCGGAGCGAGGTCAGCGGTCCGCCGAGGTCGGTGGCAACGGCATCGGCCAGTTCGACGACCTGCGCGGCGATGCCGTCGCACAGGGCCCGCACCAGGTGCCCCGCGGTGGTGTCCAGGCCGAGGCCGGTGACCGAGCCGCGCAGATCACTGCGCCACCAGGGTGCGGCAAGTCCGGCGAGCGCCGGTACGAACGTGACCGTGCCGGCGTCGGGGACGGTGGAGCCGACCGGGTCGAGGTCGGCGGCGCCGGAGATCACTCCGAGGTCGGTGAGCCACCGGACGGCGGATGCGGCGGTGTACACCTGCCCGTCGAGGCAGTAGCTGGTACGTCCGCCGAGCTGCCAGGCGACACAGCTGACCAGCCCGGTGGAGCCGCGGCGCGGCGTGGGCCCGGTCTGGGCGAGGAGGAAGGCACCGGTGCCGTAGGTGCATTTGGCGGTGCCCGGTTCCAGGGCGCCCTGGGCGAGGAGGGCGGCCTGCTGGTCGACGAGCAGTCCGGTCAGCGGGAGTTCACCGCCGAAGACGCGCGTCACACCGACGGGCCCGGCGGCGTCGACGACGGACGGGAGCCGTTCACCGGAGAGGCCGAAGATGTCCAGGGCGGCGGGTGACCAGCCGACCCGGTCGAGGTCGAGCAGCTGGGTTCGTCCCGCGGTCGCCGCGTCCGTGACGAACGCCCCGGTCAGTCGGTGGACGAGCCAGGCGTCGCTGGTGGTGACCACGCCCTCGCGGGTCAGCTCGCGGCGGATCCAGGCCATCTTCGGGGCGGCGAAGTACGGATCGAGCGGCAAACCGGTGAGTTGTTTCAACTCCTGGCCGTGACCGGCGAGTTCGGCGCACAGCGATGCGGACCGCCGGTCCTGCCAGACGATGGCGTCGGTGAGCGGCCGCCCGGTCGCGGGGTCCCAGGCGAGCACGGTCTCCCCCTGGTTCGCGAGTCCGACGGCGGCCACCGGCTCGCCGGCTTCGTGCACCGCCTGCCGTCCGGCGTCGACGACCGAGGCGAGCAGCTCGGCGGGGTCGGCCTCGACCACTCCCCCGGCGCCGTACCGAGGCCGCACCGGAGCCGATCCGGAACCGATCACTCCGCGCTCCGGGCAGATCACCAGCGCCTTGGTGCCGGATGTGCCCTGGTCCACGGCGAGTACCGGGCCTGTCATCGACACTCCAGCTGTACGGAAGCTCTGCGGCTTGAACGGAATCGTGATCACTGGTCGCTGATGCACACAGTGGTGCAGACCACCGCGTACGTCAAGCACCGTCCGTACCCCTGACGGAGCGACCGCATGGTGGTCAACTCACCTTTGATTCAGAGGACTTGAGTAAGATCCGCGAATCGGTCAGGTGGTCGGCACCAGGCGTTCTACACTCACCGCCGAGCAACAACCGGACACTCCGGAGCAGTTCACTCTCCAAAGGCTGCTTCACCCCCCACGTGCTTGAGGATTGATGAGACCGACACACTTTCCCGTGCACCGACATCACGGTCACCGGGCCTTCCGCTCCTGCATGGCTGTACCGCCTCCGGGCGGCGTGACGTGCTGAGAACACCCCCGATCCGCCCCGTTCGGCCCTGTCGCACGGGAGCGGGGCGAGCCCATGGCCAACAGTGATTTCCGGCCGGTCTATCACCCTGCCGGACATGACAACGAGTTACGTGCCGCGTTACAGGACCTGCGTACCGGTCGCTGGGTCTCCATGCGCAATCTGTTGGAGAGCACTCCGGACTGGACGCTGTGGACCCAGCGCACCCAGGTGCTCGGAGCGGTCGCCGCGGGATCCGACGCCGTACAGGCCTGGCGGGCCGAGGAGCCCGGGAGCGTCGCAGCTGTCGTGATGCACGCACGGGTCGTCGTGGAGCGGGCGGTACGCGCTCATCGCGAAGGACACCACCGGGCGCAGGAACTGTGGCAGGAAGCCTGGGAGGCCTGCAGCGCCGCCGCCTACGCCACCCCGGCCGACCCGGTGCCATGGGTGTGCCTGCTGGCCCTGTCCCAACTGGACGAGGAGCAGCGACTGAAGGAGCACCGGCTGCATCCGCCGGGGCCGATGCTCTTTCCCGGTCCGTGGGGCCTGCTGGCGGAGGCCGACCGGCGCGATCCGGGCAACCGCGAGGCCTACCATCGGATGCTCCAGTTCGTATACGCGCGCAAGGCCGGCGGCACCCTCTCGGAGGCGGTCAATTTCGCCCAGTGGGCGGCCTCCTCGGCACCCGACGGCTCCGCGCTCCATGTCCTGCCGCTGTATGTGCGGGTCGAGCGCTACCGCCGCGAGCACGGGCAGGAGAAGGCTCTGGACCTTCACTGGGTCACCGAGGACGCCGAACGGGATGCCGAGCGGGCCCTGCGCCTGTGGTTCCACCGCACGGATCCCGCCGGACAGTCCCTGCTCGACGTCAATCATCTCGCCCACGCGCTGTGGGGCTCCCTGCGGTTCGCCGACGCGGTCCCCGTGTTCCGGGCGCTCGGGCCGTACTTCACCACGCTGCCCTGGTCGCACCGCACCCGCACCCCCCACGACCCCTCGGCCGCCGAGGACGTGTTCCTGCGTGCCCGGAGCCGCTGTCTCGCCACAGCACGCGAACCGGGACGCGGACCGCACGGCTGAGCCCACGGTGCCGTCGCCCCGCAGAAGACCATCCCATCCCCATCCCGCTCACGGAGGTATCTGTCATGTCCATATCCACCTCGGCCCAGCCGGGCGCGGAGGCCAACCCCCAGAAGGACGAGGAGCAGCGGCTGCGCGAACTCGGCTACCAGCCGGTGCTGGCCCGTCGCATGGGCGGCTTCGGCAACTTCGCCATCAGCTTCTCCGTCATCTCGATCCTGTCCGGCTGCATGACCCTGTACGGCTTCGGCATGTCGACCGGCGGACCGTCGGTGATGCTCTGGGGCTGGGCAGGTGTCGGCCTGTTCGTGCTCTGCGTCGGCATGGCGCTCGCCGAGGTCACCAGCGCGTACCCGACGTCCGGCGCGCTGTACTACATGGCGGACCGGCTCGGTGGCCGCAAGTGGGGCTGGTACACCGGCTGGCTGAATCTGCTCGGCCTGCTCGGTGCGATCGCGGGCATCGACTACGGCGCCGCTCTGTTCACCGGCGCGCTGATGAACCTGCAGTGGGGCTTCGACCCGACGCCCGGCCACACCATGATCATTTTTGTCTGCATCCTGCTGTTGCATGCCGTGCTGAACCTCTTCGGGGTCCGCCTCGTCAGCGTTCTCAACTCGATCAGCGTGTGGTGGCATCTGGCCGGTGTCGCCGTGATCGTCGCCGTGCTGGCGATCGTCCCCTCGCACCACCAGTCGCCGTCGTTCGTCTTCACCGAGTTCGTCAATGACACGGGATGGCAGAACCCGCTCTATGTGGCGGCGATCGGTCTGCTCCTCGCGCAGTACACCTTCTGCGGTTACGACGCCTCCGCCCATCTGTCGGAGGAGACGTCGAACGCCTCGGTGACGGCGGCCCGCGGCATCGTCCGCTCGATCTGGGTCTCCTGGATCGCCGGGTTCGTGCTGCTCGCCGGTCTGACGTTCGCGATCCAGGACTACGCGGGCACCCAGGACACCGCCACCGGTGTACCGCCCGCCCAGATCCTGATCGACGCGCTCGGCACCTCGGGCGCCACCGCCATGCTGCTGATCGTGATCGCGGCCCAGCTGTTCTGCGGCAACGCCGAGGTCGCCGCGGCGAGCCGGATGGTGTTCGCGTTCAGCCGGGACAACGCGCTGCCGGGTTCGGCGCTGTGGCGCAAGGTGAGCGCCCGCACCCAGACACCCGTGAACGCGGTATGGCTGTCGGTCGTCGTCGCCGGACTGCTCGCGCTTCCGTCCCTCTACTCCGCGACCGCGTACGGTGCGGTGACCGCGATCAATGTCATCGGCATCACGCCCGCCTATGCGATCCCGATCTTCCTGAAGCTGCGCGCGGGCGACCGCTTCCAGCGCGGCCCCTGGCACCTGGGCCGCTGGTCGAAGCCGATCGGCTGGATCGCCGTGGTGTGGGTGGCGATCGTGACCGTACTGTTCCTGCTTCCGCAGTCGTCGCCGGTGACCATCGACTCGATGAACTATGCCTCGATCGCACTGGTGGCGGTCCTGGTGCTGGCCACCGTGTGGTGGTTCGTCGCGCGCCGTTCGTACGGCACGCCGTCCGCGTACGGGAACGCCCGTGAGCAGGCGGAGATCGCGGCGGACATCGTCTGACGCGGGGGCTGTCGCGGCCTCTTCAGGCCCTCCCGGACCCTCGGGTCCGGGAGGGCCCTGCCGTGCCGCCGGGTGCGGTCAGCCCACGAGCAGCTGGAGGCCGCCGAGCACGGTCGCGCCGATCACCAGTCGTTCGAAGAGTTTCTGGTTGATCCGGTCCACGCACTTGCGACCGATATAGGCGCCGGGAATGACGAACAGCAGCATCGCGGCGTCCAGCAGCAGCGACTGGGCATCGATGAGGCCGAGGCCCACGCTGAACGGCACCTTGGAGGTGTTGACGATCAGGAAGAACCACGCCGACGTACCAAGGAAGCCGAGCTTCCGGAAACCGGCCGAGAGCAGATAGAGCGACATCACCGGGCCGCCCGCGTTGGCGACCATGGTGGTGAAGCCGCCGAGCACTCCGTACGAACGGGCCTTGAGCCGACCCGTCCGGGACGGGCGGCCGGACTCCTCCGGAGGTTCCTTGCCCTCGGCGCCGGAACGGCGGCGCCAGACGGTGACGCCTGCCATGAAGAGCAGAATCGCGCCGATCGATGTCCTTACCGCGTCGTCGTCGGCCCACATCATGAAAAGCGTGCCGGCCACCACGCCAACAGCGACGGCGGGGAACAGCCGCAGCAGCGTCGGCCAGTGCGCGTGCCTGCGGTAGGTGAGGACGGCGAGCACATCGCCCGCGATGAGGATCGGGAGCAGTACCCCGGTGGACTCGCGGGCCGGGAGTACGGCCGCGAAGACCGCGAGACTGATCGTATTGGCACCGCTGACGGCCGTCTTGGAGAAGCCTACGAGTGCGGATGCCGCGGCCAGCGCCGCCAGTTGCCAGAGTGTGAGGGTGTCCATGCCAGGAACAGATGGTAGTCGCACCCATTTTCGGGCCGCGATCGAGTCCCTCGCTCAACGCCCGACTTTGCACCGACTCATCCGATGTGTTGTCACACGACTCCCTCCATCGCCAGCCCAATTGACCCTACCTACTGGGTAGTTGCACGTCAGGAGTCTTGACCTCGGACAGGGGCGTTGTAAGCATCGGATGTCTCAGTGGGCAGCCACCGTGGCTCCACCCACATCGGCCCCGGCGAGAGGGCGACGGCCATGCCATTCGTACCGCACAGCCGCACATCTCCAGCACTTCGGCCAACGGGCAGACCACGCACCTCACCGGCGGGGCGCAGATGGACCCTGTTCTGTCTGTCCCTGGCCCTGGCCATGGCAGCGGCCCTCCTCGGCGCACCCGCCGCCACCGCCGAGGTCCAGCATCCGCGCCAGCAGTGGATGCGCGAGTCCACGGCGGGTCTGTTCCTCCACTGGGGCATGTTCACCGCGCCCCGCCATGTCGACTGTGAGGCGTGGGAGCACGACGTCACCGCGGGCGGCTGGACCGCCGACTACTGGGTCGACGAGGCCCGCAAGCTCGGCGCCTCGTACATCGTCCTTGCCACCTTCCACAGCAGACTGGGCTATGCGCGGCCGTGGCCCTCGAAGATCCCCGGCAGCTGCTCCACGGAGCGCGACTTCCTCGGCGAGCTCGTGAACGCGGGCAAGGCCAAGGGCATCGAGGTCATGCTGTACATGACCGACGATCCGCAGTGGCACAACGAGGTGCCGGGGGTGCAGACGCTCGACTCGGACGCGTACTCCGCGTACAAGGGCGAGAAGGTCGACCTGACGACGCGCGACGGGTTCGGCCGGTTCAGCTACGACCAGTTCTTCGAAGTGATGGAGAACTACCCGGATCTGGCCGGGTTCTGGATCGACAACGACAACGAGTACTGGGAGAACCATCACCTCTACGAGCAGATCCGGGCGAAGCGGCCGTCCTGGTTGTTGACCAACAACAACGAGGACACGCCGATCATGGACACGGTCAGCAATGAGCAGAAGACCGGCATGACTCCGGCGTACGACTATCCGTCGGCCGCGTTCACGCCGATGCCCCGCATCTCCGAGGGTGACTACAAGCTGCCGACCAGCGGCGACTGGTGGTACGACGGCAAGGACCACCCGGTGGACTTCCGGCTGAGCACGGGCCGGTACATCACCAACGCGGGCTCGTCCATGAAGTCGCTGATGGCGGAGACGGCGATGGTGAACGGCAGGTTCCCGCCGAGCCAGCAGGAGTACAACGACTTCATGGCCGACTGGACCGCCCCGATCCGGTCCTCGCTGCAGGGCACCGAGGGCGGCGGATACATGTACGGCGGGATGCAGCCCGGCTTCTGGAACGACGGCGCGCACGGTGTCGTCACCGTCGGGCCCGGGGCACGGACTCAGTACGTGCATGTGGTGACCCGGCCCCGAACGGATCTGGTGCGCCTGCGGGACAACGGATACCGCGCGACGGGGGTGACCGATGTGCGCACCGGGAAAGCGATGGCGTTCAGCCAGTCCGGGGGCTATCTGACGATCCTCGGGATCGCCGACTGGGATCCGTACGACACGGTGTTCAAGGTCGAGACGGACGGCCGGCAGCAGTCCTACTACCCGCAGAACTCCCTGCGGGCCACGGCCTCGTCCGCGGCCACCGGGCACCCGGCCGCCGATGTCGTCGACGGAAGTCACGAGAACTACTGGGACAGTGACGGGAAGCTCCCCGCGTCCGTGACGATCGATCTCGGCAGCCGCCGCAAGGCGACCTCGCTCGCGGTCAACCAGCGCGAATGGTCACCGACGCACGCCCGGTCGACGTTCGGCAGGCCGGAGGACTCCGCGCGGATCAAGGACTACTCGGTCTCGACGAGCGACGACGGAAGGCACTGGAGGACGGTTCGTACCGGGGCGCTGCCGAGCGCCCGTGGGGTGCAGTTCATCGACATCGGTGAACGGACGGCCCGCTATCTGAAGCTCGACGTACGGAACACCTGGGCCGGTCCGCAGGCACCGGACTTCTTCGGCCGGCTCAGGATCGACGAGATCAAGGTGGCCCACGGGGCGCCGGTGTCGGGCTCGGCGCAGGTGCCGCTGGAGGCGGAGTCGCGGAGCAACGACCGGGACGGTGGCGTACGGGCGTCCGCGTGCGGGGCCTGCTCGGGTTCGTCCCGGCTCGTCGGGTTCGGCGGCGGAGCACGTAGCTCCGTGACGTTCCGCGACGTGACGGCCGCCGAAGCCGGGAACTACCGGCTCCAGTTCGACCACACCGCCGGATCCGCGACCTCGCTGTCGGTGCGGGTCAATGGCGCCGCGGCCATCGATGTGGCGGTGCCCGCGGGCAACCCGGACGTGCCGGGGTCCACAGCTGTCTCCGTGCCGCTGGTCGCGGGCGCCAATACGGTCGAGGTGTTCAGCAGGGCGGCCCGGGGACCGGGCCTCGACCGGATCGCCGTCGGACCGCTGCCGCCGACGTCGTACGTGCCCAAGACGACGATGACGGTCGATCCGCACGGGCTGCAATGGGTCGGCGCCGGGCAGCAGTCGATCAAGGTGACGGCGAAGCTGCGGCTCGACGCCGACGACATACTCGACGGTGTCCGGCTCGCCCCGAAGGTTCCTGCGGGCTGGTCGGTCGAGGGCGATCCGGCGACGGCGTCGTCGATGCGGCTGGGCGAAACCCTGGCGGCGAGCTGGACGCTGACCTCGCCGCCCGGCGCGGATGTCGCGTCGACGACGGTGCCCGTCACCGCGGCCTTCCTGACGCTCGGCACACCGCACGAGGTGACGCAGAGCGTCGGCGTCCGGCCGCGCCCGGCGGACCGGGTGTTCATGCGCGAGGCCGAGGACTCGCGGAACACGCTCGGCACCGCGGGTCTGACCGGCTGCTCGCCCTGCTCCGGCGGCGAGAAGGTGCGCAACATCGGGGGCAGCGCGGCTGCCGATGTCCGGTTCCCCGATGTCATCGTGGACCGGGCCGGCACATACACGCTGTTCATCGACTACACGGTGAACGGGGATCGTTCGTTCCTGGTGAGCGTCAACGGAGGAGCGCCGGTCGAAGCAGCGGTGAGCGGCATCGGGAACAGCACCCCGGCGACGACCACCGTTCCGGTGACGCTCGCCGCGGGCGCCAACACGATCAGGATCTACAACGACGAGGAGTCCGCGCCCGACCTCGACCGGCTGTCGCTGGGACAGCCGTAGAGTCGCCGGCGGATCCACCTCAGGGGCCGTTTCCCAGCGGCCCCTGAGGTGTGCCGGGCGTCCGCCAGGTCGGGGACCACTGCGCCTCCCACGCCACCAAGGGGCAGGCACGGGACCTGTTCCCGTCGCCCGCCCCTTTCGACGATCTTCGGCCATGGAGACCACGCAGGCCTCGGCCGCCATGGACGGCGCCGAGCTGATCGCTATGCTGCGACGCAAGCGCTCACAGGAAGCGTTCAAACGAACAATGCGCGGCGGTACGGCGAGGGGGCCAACAGCATGCGGGAGCCGGTTGAACTCAGGCGTCAGCGAATCCTGTCGGTGGTGCAGTCGCGGGGCGCCGTCAAGGTCAGCGTGCTCGCCGCCGAGCTGGATGTCTCGGTGGTCACGATCCGGCGGGACGTGGAGGAACTGACCCGGGTGGGGAGGCTGCGGCGGGGACACGGGGTGGCCCGTCCGGTGGTCGACGTGCCGGAACCCGCCACGGTCCCGGCAGCACGGACCGGGGAGCCGGCCGGGGACGGCGCTGCGGTGGCCCTCGTCGTACCGGAGCGGCATTCGTACCTGTACGAGACGCTGCACGGCGCCCGGACCGTGCTGGAGGAGTCCGGGATGCGGATCGCCCTGCACATCGCGCCGCAGTCGGCGGGCGCCGAACGGCCGCTGGTGGAGCGGGCCCTGGCGGACGGGGCCCGCGGGCTGCTGATCGCCCCACGGTGGCGCAACGCGCTCTCGGAGGAGTTGGACTACGGCTGGCTGGCGGAGGTGGGGGTGCCGACCGTGCTGATGGAGCGGCGGCCCCGGCCGGGCAGTGCGCTGCACGCGCTGGACTCCGTCTGTTCCGACCACTGGTACGGGACACATCTGGCCGTGGACCATCTGGTGTCGCTGGGCCACCGCCGTATCGTCCTGGCCGCCCGCGACGACAGTCCGACGGCGCGCACCATCCGGACGGCGTTCGCCGAGATCGCGGCGGCCCGTCCGGAGGTGGAGGACTGGTCGATAGTGCTCAGTTCGCCGGCGGCGGTGCCCGGCCCCGGTCCGCAGACGCCCGGCGCACCGGCCGAAGCCGCGCCCGCTCCCGAACCCGAGGACGATGCCACAGCGGTCGACCTTGCCGCGCTGCTGCGCGAACGGGGCGCCACGGCGGCTGTTCTGCACGGCGATGTGGACGCGCTGATGCTGGTGCAGCGACTGGCGGAGGGCGGCGTCCAGGTGCCGCGGGACTGCTCGGTGGTGGCGTACGACGATGTGGTCGCCGCCCTGGGCAGTACGCCGCTGACCGCGGTGGCGCCACCGAAGGCGGAGATCGGGCGGGCGGCGGCCGAGCTGCTGCTGTACCGGCTGGCCGGGACCGTCGGTGCCACCGGTCCGGTGCGCAGGACGGAGTTGCTGCCCACTCTGAAGATCCGCGGTTCGGCGCAGTCGCTTCCCACTTCCGAAGTCTGATCGTTTGACCGCTTTAATTTTCTTCTGAGCGATCTATTGACCCGTACCGATCAGCCGATCAGGATTCCCGTGTCTCGAATCAGGAGCCGCGGGAGGCACCCATGCCTGGTCGACAGAGCCGTCGATCCGTGCTCGCCTCGATCGCCGCCCTGCCGCTGACGGGCGCTCTCAGCGCCTGCAGCAGCAGTGACGGCGCATCGAAGTCGGGCAGCACGAGCAAGACCAGCACCATCAGCAGCAAGGGCGCGAAGCGCGCCACGCACATCACCTTCTGGTCGGCCCTGCGCGGCAGCCAGGAGGTCGTGGACGCGTTCAACCGCACCCACGACCGCGTCCAGGTCGACTTCCAGCAGATCCCCACGGGAGGCCAGGGCGGTTACGCCAAGCTCAGTAACGCGTCCCGGGCGGGCAACGCCCCGGATGTCGCGACCATCGAGTACCCCCAGGTCCCCGGCTTCGCCATCGACGGGGTGGCACGCGAGCTCACCGATCTGATCGGCGACGGACTGCGCGCCAAGCTGCTGCCGCAGGCGCTGGGACTGACCACTTTCGAGAAGCGCGTCTTCAGTGTGCCGCTGGACGTCGAGCCGATGCTGATGCACTACCGCACCGACCTGTTCCAGCAGTTCGGTCTCGAAGTGCCGCGCACCTGGGACGAGTTCGAGGAAGTGGCCCGGACCGTCCGCCGCCGGGCCCCGGACCGGCGCCTGGCGACCTTCGCCACCGACGGTGCCATGCAGTTCGCGGCGCTCGCCTGGCAGGCCGGCGCCCAGTGGTTCGACACCTCGGACGGCGCCTGGAACGTGTCGCTCGCCGACGAGCCGACCCGCCGCGTCGCGTCGTACTGGCAACGGCTGATCGACCAGGACCTGGTCTTCATGAACGCCGTGGACAGCCGGCAGAGCGACGCCCAGATCAGCAACGGCCAGATCCTCGTCCGGCTCAGCGGCGCCTGGGACGCCGGGGCGCAGATGAACGCCCGGCCTGCCCAGAAGGGCCAGTGGGCTGTGGCCCCGCTCCCCCAGTGGGATCCGGCGAATCCGGCCGTCGGCACCCACGGCGGTTCCACCTTCGCGGTCACCAAGGACAGCCGGCACCCGGAGGCCGCCCTGGAGTTCATCGAGTGGCAGGTGTCGCACCCGGACGCACTGCGCGCCCGGCTCTCCAGTGGCAGCAGCAGCCAGTATCCGGCCGCCCCCGGTCTCGTCGCCGTCGGCCGCAAGGCCTTCGACCGCAGCTACTACAACGGCCAGGACATCTACACGGTCTTCGAGGAGGAGGCGCGCAAGATCCGGCACGGCTGGCTCTGGGGACCGCGGATGACCGCCACCGGAAAGGTGATGCAGGACGGCTTCGCGCGGGCGGGCGGCGGCCAGGGTTCGTTGATCGACGCGGTACGCGCCGCCCAGCAGGGCACCATGCCGGACCTCAAGGCACTGGGCCTGGCCACCACCGAGCGCAGCGACTGACCCCGTTCGCCACTTCCCACGTTCCCAGCAGCAGAGAGGCAGGTGACACTCATGACCGCCCCCGCTTCCACCCCCTCGATCACCCCCGTGCACCCGGCGAACGCCCGGTCGGCCGCCGCGCCCGCGCGCTCCGCCCGCAGGTCGGCCCGGCGCCGTGAACTCGGTGCCTGCGGCGCCCTGATGACACCGTTCTTCGTACTTCTCGTGACGGTCTTCCTGATCCCCGTCGGAACGGCCGTCTGGCTCAGTTTCTTCAGCGACGACCAGCCGGGGCTCGGCTTCGGCCCGGAGCGCACCGTCTTCGTCGGACTGCGCAGCTATACGGCCGTGCTCACCGACCCGACGTTTCTCGGTGGTCTGGCCACCGTCTTCCTGTACTGCGTCATCTACATCCCGGTGATGGTGATCGCCGCGCTCGCGCTGGCGCTGCTGCTGGACTCCGGGGTGGTGCGGCTGCGCTCCTGGGCCCAGCTCGGCCTGTTCCTGCCGCACGCCGTGCCCGGCATCATCGCCGCCGTCATCTGGCTGTATCTGTACACGCCCGGGCTCAGCCCGGTGATCGATCTGCTCGGCAAGGCCGACATCACCATCGACTTCCTCGGCGTGCACACCGTCCTGCCCTCGATCGTGAACATCGCCCTGTGGAGCAATCTCGGCTACAACATGGTGGTCTTCTACGCCGCACTGCAGGCCGTGCCCCACGAGGTCATCGAGGCCTCGGTCGTCGACGGGGCCGGACCGGTGCGTACCGCGCTCCAGGTCAAGACGCCGCTGGTGCGTTCGTCCATCGTCATGGTGGCGATGTTCACCCTGATCTTCGCGCTCCAGCTGTTCACCGAGCCGATGCTGCTCAGCCAGTCCACCCCCATGATCAACTCGCGGTTCTCGCCCAGCATGTACATCTACGACGCGGCGTTCACCCGTAACAACTACGGCCTGGCCGCAGCCGCCTCGGTCGTCCTGCTGATCTGCACGATCGCCCTCTCCTACGGCGTCACCCGCTGGACCAACCGCGCCAACGCCCCCGAGGAGGACGCCCGATGAGCGCGACGAGCCCCACCCGTACCGCCGCCACGCTGCGGCCCCGGCTTCTCGGCCGCTCCGTCGTCAATGTGGTGGTGGGCATCTCGGTGCTGTACACGCTGCTGCCGGTGCTGTGGCTGGTGCTCGCCGCGTCGAAGAACCGGGACGCCCTGTTCGGCAGCAACGTGCTGTCGCTGAACCACTTCGCCTTCGTGCAGAACCTCAAGGACCTGTTCGCGATGGACGGCGGACTGTACGGGCGGTGGTACGGGAACAGCCTGCTGTACGCGGTCCTCGGCGCCGCGCTCGGAGCCCTCGTGAGCATCGCCTGCGGCTACGCCTTCGACAAGTACCGCTTCCCGCACAAGGAGAAGCTGTTCGGCCTGGTCCTCGCCGCCGTCATGGTGCCGCAGACGGTGCTGGCCCTCCCGCTGTATCTGATGGCGTCCGGCACCGGGCTGGTCAACACCTTCTGGTCGGTCTTCATCCCGGTGCTCTTCAATCCGTTCGGTGTGTATCTCGGCCGGATATTCAGTCAGGGGTACGTGCCGAACGAGGTGCTCGAAGCGGCGCGTGTGGACGGCGCCGGTGAGCTGACCACCTACTTCCGGGTCGCGCTGCGGATGCTGGGGCCCGGTCTGGTCACCGTCTTCCTCTTCCAGCTCACCGCCATCTGGAACAACTTCTTCCTGCCGATGGTGATGCTCTCCGACCAGGACCTGTATCCGGTCAGTCTGGGGCTCTACACCTGGAACAGTTCCGCCACTGTGTCCCCCGAGTACTACCCCGTCGTGATCATGGGCTCGCTGCTCGCCGTCCTCCCGCTGATCCTCGCCTTCGCACTGCTCCAGCGGTTCTGGAAGTCGGGGCTCACCGCGGGCGCCGTCAAGTAGCCGGGCCACCCGGACCACTCCCGTACCAGGAGCAAGATGCCCAGCACCACCCTCACCGCAGCCCGTCGGCCGCGCGCCGCCGTCGCCATGAAGCCGGATGCCGCGGCCGCCGTCCTCGCCCCCCGATCCCTGGCCGCACTCGCCGAGGTGTGCGCTCTCGCCCCGCTGCCCGTCCTCGACGACTTCACCACCGACCGTGCCCGCGCCGCACTCGCGGACGCCGAACTCCTGGTCACCGGCTGGGGCTGCCCGCCGCTCGACGAGGCCGTGCTGGCGGCGGCTCCCCGGCTGCGCGCCGTCGTGCACACGGCGGGCTCCGTCCGCGGGCACATCACCGAGGCCTGCTGGGACCGGGGCATCGAAGTGTCCTCGGCCGCCGCCGCCAACGCGCTGCCGGTCGCGGAGTACACCGTCGCGATGATCCTGCTCTCCGGGAAGCGGGCCCTGGAGCGGGCCCGCGACTACCGGGCCGAGCGCCGCCGCGACGACTGGCTGCGCACCTCGCCCGAGGTCGGCAACTACGGCCGCACCGTGGGCATCCTGTCCGCCTCGTTGATCGGCCGGCGCGTCATCGAGCTGCTGCGTCCGTACGACCTGCAGGTGCTGCTGCACGATCCCTACGTCTCCGCGGCGGACGCCGCCGAGCTGGGTGTCCGGCCGGTCGAACTCGCCGAGCTGTTCGCGCAGAGCGACGTGGTGAGCGTCCACACCCCGCTGCTGCCCGCCACCCGCGGGCTCGTCAGTCGTGAACTCCTCACCTCGATGCGCCCGGACGGTGTGCTCATCAACACCTCGCGGGGCGCCGTCGTCGACCAGGACGCGCTCACCGACGTACTCCGTCAGGACCGGATCCGCGCCGTCCTCGACGTCACCGACCCCGACACGCTGCCGTCCGCACACCCCCTGTGGGAGTGCGACAACGCCCTGATCACTCCGCATCTCGCGGGCTCGCAGGGCAACGAGTGGCAGCGGCTGGTCGACCTGGCGGTCCGCGAGATCGGCCGCTGGGCCGCGGGCGACGGTTTCGCCCACCCCGTACGACGCGAAAGGCTGGCATTCCTCGCATGACCTCCCCCCTTGAACTTCCCTCCGACGACCGCGACCTGAGCCCGTACACCGGCTACACCCGGGCGCACTGGGAGGCGGCGGCGGACGGCCTGCTGCGGGCCGCATGGCAGTGGTCGACACCCGGCCGCGCGCTGCTGGACCTGCCGGGCCGGCCGTCCGGATCCGGGGTGCGCTCGGACGGTCTGGAGGGCTATGCCCGTACGTTCCTCGCGGCGGCGTTCCGGGTCGCGGGCGCGGACGGGAAGGATCCGCACGGCTGGCTCGACCGGTACGCGGACGGACTCGCCGCCGGTACCCGGACGCCCGGCCGGGACGATCCGGAGTCCTGGCCGCTGATCCTCGACCACCATGTGCAGGGCCAGCCCATGGTCGAGTCCGCCTCGGTCGCCATCGGGCTGCGGCTGACCCGCCCCTGGTTGTGGGACCGGCTCGATCCGGGCGTCCAGGACCGGGCCGAGGAGTGGCTGCGCGGTGCGCTGCGGCACACCCCCGCACCCAACAACTGGTATCTGTTCCCCTACTCCGTGGCCGCGTTCCTGGAGTCGGTCGGACGCGGCGACGCGGAGACGACCCGGGCGAAGGAGCGGGCGCTCGGCCTGCTGGAGGGCTGGTACTGCGGACAGGGGTGGTACTCCGACGGGGACCACCGAGCCTTCGACCACTACAACGGCTGGGCGCTGCACCTGTATCCGGTGCTGGACGCGCATCTGTCGGGCGACCCTGAGCTGTCCACGCACTTCGGCTCCCGGCTGCGCGAACACCTGGACAGCTTCTCGCTGCTGTTCGGCGGCGACGGCGCGCCGATCCACTTCGGCCGCTCGCTGACCTACCGCTTCGCGGCCGGTTCGGCGGTCGCGCTGGGCGCCGTCACCGGGCACACCCCGCTCTCCCCCGGTGCCTCGCGGCGGGTGATCAGCGGATCGTTGCGCTACTTCCTGGACCGCGGCGCGACGGGCACGGACGGGCTGCTGAGCCTGGGCTGGCACGGTCCGCACGAGGCGACGCTGCAGCACTACTCGGGCCCCGCGTCCCCGTACTGGGCGTCCAAGGCGTTCGTCTCGCTGCTGGCCCCGGAGGGCCATCCGCTGTGGACCGCGACCGAGGAATCCGCGCCCAGCGAGGGCCCCGACCGGGTGCTGGCGCTGCCCGCGCCCGGCCTGCTGATCCAGTCCACCCGGGCGGACGGCATCGTACGGCTGCACAACCACGGCAGTGACCATGTCCGGCCGCACGAGGGCGAGTCGGGTGTGCAGGACGATCCGCTGTACAGCCGTCATTCGTACTCCACGGTGACCGGCCCCACGTCGAACGTGAACGCGGCGGACAACCATCTGGCCGTCGTCGTCGCGGGGGTGCGCAGCGGCCGCCGCAGCATCCGCCCGCTGGGCGCCGGGCAGGGTGACGGCTGGGGCTGGGCCGCGTCCTGGCACCGCCCCGTCTTCACGTCGGGTGCGCCGATGGTGCCGGGGCTGCGGGTCGAGAGCGTCACGGTGGTCCGCGGGAGGTATGAGCTGCGGGTGCACCGGGTGCTGGGCGCGCCGGCCGGGGCACGGGTGGAGCAGACGGGCTGGGCGACCGGCCCGGGCGACGGCGTACGGTCCGCGCTGCACGGACTGCACGGCTGGGAGACTTGGGACGAGGTACGGGCTCCGCAGGGCACGGCGTACACCCGCTGGGCGGTGGTGCCGCGGCTGGGCGCGGACGCGGAGGGGACGGTCCTGCTGGTGTCCCTCGCGTCCCTGACGGCGGAGCCGGACGCGACGGCGCTCGCGGCGGCGGTGAGCGGGGTGAACAACGTGGACGGCGACACGGTCGAGGTCGGCTGGGCGGAGGACGGGGCGACGACCCGTATCGCCTTCGAACCGCTGAAGGTCGAGCACCGCTGACCAGCTGACCAGCTGTCCGCCGGACCGCCTCATGGCCGTCCGGCGGACGACCCGCCCTACGCGTCGATGCGGATCACCACCACCAGCGACCGCGGTCCGTGCACCCCCTCGACCCGCTCCAGCTCGATGTCCGAGGTGGCCGACGGCCCGCTGATCAGCGTCGTCGGCCGCTCCGGCACCAGCCGGCCCACCGCCTCCGGCACCCCCACCTCGACCGCCGACAGATCCACCACGCACACGTGCAGGTCGGGGACGAGCGACAGCGCCCGTCGCCCCTGGTCGGGCGATCCGTCGAGGAAGATCGTGCCGGTCTCGGCGCAGCCGACGGCCGCCCCGGTGACGACACCGTCCAGCGCATCGAGCCGGGGCGCCGGAATGTCGGCACAGTCCTGCTGGACCTCCCCGTCGTACGCGTCGAGCCACCGCTCGTCGAGGCCGGCGGGCACCCCGATTTTCCGGGCACCACGCTCCCGCAGGACCTGCGCGATCACTTCGGCGGTGCGGTCGCCGGTGGACGTGTGCACCTGTGCCTTGTAGTCGACGAGCCGGTCGGTGAAGAGCGCGAGGCGCTCGTCGTCGGGGAGTGTGCGGCCGGTCCGGTAGTCGCGTGGGACGGTGGTGTCGGGGGTGGGTGCGAGAGCCAGGGCGTCCCGGATCCGGCCGAGCACCGTTTCGCGAGCGGTCGTCACTTCTCCTCCTGCTGCTGGTTCCTGCCGTCCTCGGCGGCGGCCCGCATGGTCGCGGCGCCCTCGTCCGACGCCAGCCAGGCGCGGAAGGACTGCTTCGGCGGCGCCGCGGTGTCACGGCTGTCGCTCCACCCGTTGAACGGGGGCGGCAGATGCGAGATCTTCCCGTCCCGCCCGGCGAGGACCCGGCCCAGCCCGGCGGCCTTCTGCGCGGCCGTGAACAGTGTCGGTCTCCTCATCACGCCGGCCGCCGCCTTCATGGCCAGCTTCTCCGCCGTCGTACCGGACTGTTCGGTGTGCTGGTGGCGCAGCTCGACCAGCAGCGACGGGATGTCGATCTTGACCGGGCAGGCGTCGAAGCAGGCGCCGCAGAGAGTGGAGGCGTACGGCAGGGAGCTGTTGGGGTCGTCCTTGGCCGCGTGCATGCCGGCGAGCTGGGGGGTGAGGACCGCCCCGATCGGGCCGGGGTAGGTCGATCCGTACGCATGGCCGCCGGCCCGTTCGTACACCGGGCAGACGTTCAGACAGGCCGAGCAGCGGATGCAGTTCAGCGCCTCGCGCCCGATCCGGTCGGCGAGCGCGGCGGTGCGTCCGTTGTCGAGGAGGACCAGGTGGAAGTCCTGCGGACCGTCGCCGGGCGTCACCCCCGTCCACATCGAGGTGTACGGGTTCATCCGCTCCCCGGTCGACGAGCGCGGCAGCAACTGCAGGAAGACTTCGAGGTCCTGATAGCGCGGCAGCACCTTCTCGATACCCATGACGGTGATCAGGGTGTCGGGCAGGGTCAGGCACATCCGGCCGTTGCCCTCGGACTCGACGACGGACAGGGTGCCGGTCTCGGCGATCCCGAAGTTGGCGCCCGAGACCGCCACCTTCGTCGTCATGAACTTCTCGCGCAGATAGGCGCGGGCCGCGGCGGCCAGATGGGCGGGGACGTTGTCGAGCCGCGGGTCCACACCGGGGATCTCCTTGAGGAAGATCTGCCGGATCTCGTCGCGGTTGCGGTGGATCGCGGGCACCAGGATGTGCGACGGCTTGTCGTGGGCGAGCTGCACGATGAGCTCGGCGAGGTCCGTCTCGTACGGGGTGATGCCGATCGATTCGAGGTGCTCGTTGAGGCCGATCTCCTGGGTGGCCATCGACTTGACCTTGATGACCTCCTTCGATCCGGTCGCGCGGACGAGCCGGGCGACGATCTCGTTGGCCTCGACGCCGTCGCGCGCCCAGTGGACGGTGCCGCCGCGCTCGGTGACCTTCCGCTCCAGCTGCTCAAGGAGTTCGGGGAGCCGGTTCATGGTGTCGGTCTTGATGGCCGAGCCGGCGTCGCGCAGCTGCTCCCAATCGGGCAGTTCACCGGTCACATTGAGGCGTTTGGCGCGGATCGTACGGGTGGCCTTGCCAAGGTTGCGGCGAAGCTGTTCGTTGCGCAGCTCGTCGTGGGCGGCCGCGGGGAACTTCCGGTCGCCGCGCAGATTGCCCGTGCCGTACGGGGAGCGGGGCGGGGTGGCGGGCATGCCGAGGAAGGTGCTGCTCATCGGACGGCCTCCGTCAGGACGTACGGCGAGGTGCGGGTGGAGGAGAGGATCTGTGCGAGGTGCAGGGTCCGGGTGCCCGATGCGATGCGGGAGAGTCCGCCGCCGATGTGCATCAGACAGGACGAGTCTCCCGCGGTGCACACGGCTGCCCCGGTGGTGGTGATGTTGCGCATCTTGTCCTGGAGCATCGCGGTCGACGTCTCCGCGTTCTTCACGGCGAAGGTGCCACCGAACCCGCAGCAGGAGTCGGCTTCTGGAAGCTCGACGAGGTCGATGGAGTCGACGGCCCGCAGCAGCTTCAGGGGCTTCTCACCCACGCGCACCATGCGCAGGGAGTGACAGGTGGGGTGGTACGTGACGCGGTGCGGGAAGTACGCGCCGACACCGGTGACGCCCAGGACGTCGACGAGGAACTCCGACAGCTCGTAGGTCTTGGACTTGACCGTGGCGACGCCCGCGCGCAGCGCCGCGTCCCCGTACCGCTCGGCGATGATCTCGTGCTGGTGGCGGACCGACCCGGCGCAGGATCCCGAGGGCATGACGACTGCGTCGATCGACGCGTCGCCGAACTGCTCGGCGAAGTTCCGCACGAGCGGGACGGGTTCGCGCTGGTAGCCGGTGTTGACGTGCATCTGGCCGCAGCAGGTCTGCTCCGGCGGGAACACCACCTCATGCCCCAGGCGGGCGAGCAGGACCGCGGTGGATTTCACCGCCTCGGGAAAGAGCGTGTCTCCCAGACAGGTGGCGAAGAGTCCGATACGCATGGGGCCTCTCCGATCGTTTCTCTGGCCTTTGTATGGTCGGACCATACTAGCCTCGGTCCGGAACGTGAAGAGGGTCAGGACATACCGAGGGGACGGCACGCGTTCGCACCGTCCCCTGGTTGCTGTCGTGTTGCGGCTACGACTTCTCGTCCACCAGCGTGCCGTGCAGGCTGCGGATGTGCCGCTCGACCAGACCGGCCGCCTTCGCACCCTTGCCCGCGCGCACCAGCCGCAGGAGTTCGGTGTGCTCGGCGTTGAGGCCGGACGCCGTGGCCGGCCAGTCCTCGGCCTCCTCCAGTGCGCGCAGGATCAGCGGGCGCACGGACTCGCGCACGGCGGAGGTGAGCGTGGAGGTCAGTTCATTGCCGGAGCTGCGGGCGATCTCGACGTGGAACCGGGTGTCCAGATCATTGAACTCGGCCACGCCGACGTCCGGCTCCGCCATCCGCACGACCAGTTGCTCCGCTTCGTCGAGGTCCTCCGCGGAGGCATGTGTGGCCGCCGCCTCGAAACTGGACCGCTCCAGCACGACGCGCGCTTCCAGGACGTCCTCCAGGCTGTAGCTGCCGAGGGCGAAGTGCAGTCGCAGCAGCCGGCCAAGGGCGCCATCGGGGTTGCGTACGATCCGTGCCCCGGCATCCGGGCCACGGCCGGGCTGGGCGACGAGGACTCCGATCGTCTCGAGCACCCGCAGCGCCTCACGCAGCGCGGATCTGCTGACCCCGAGGACCGGCGCGAGCTCCCGCTCGGGCGGCAGCCGGTCCCCGGCCTTGAGCTCTCCGGCGAATACCCGCTCCTCGATGCTCTGGAGCACGAGTTCATGTGTACGGGACTGCCGTACGGGTTGCCACTCGACGGGCATCGTTCACCCCCTGCCTCAGCCTCTTCATCTCACTATGTCACACACGACATGTGGTCGGACCAAACACTCGGTACCGAAAGAAGACGCTGCGGCGCCCATTCGCGGGAATGCCGCGCGGCAAGCGAACCGCGATCGCGGTACGAAAAGTGATCCAGAACCACGTTTCCGCCGTCGCTCGCAGACAGGCCCGACTCTTTTGCACTCTTCACTGTTGCCAAGCGCTACTGCATCGGAAGTCGCCGAGACGCCACAGAACCTCACACGCCCGACTCGCGCTTCCGTTCGCGCTCGGGCCCGCGACAGCCTCCGACTGCCCCGTCCGGTGGCGACGTGAAGGACATCCCCTCCCGGCGAACCGTGCAGCGCGGCGTCCGCCGTGGAGGGGGAGTCGAGTTCGTCCACCAGCGCAGCACACCCTCGCGACCTGCACCGAGGTCGCACCGGAGATCGCCACGCCGGGCAGGGGAGGCCAACAGTTCCGCCTCATCGGGTCCATAGATACGACAGGAAGATGGTGCCTGCGGCACATCACCGCCCTTTGGGTGATCTTCATCCACGACACGGAACCTTCCGCACACGTTCAATCACGGAGAGTGAAGGATGCCGATGTCCGTGGCTGCGAGCGACGTGACACGCATGCAAATTAACCGCGCTTATCGAGTGCGCCCGCACGCGGTGTGGTCACTCCGAATTCCGTGAGGAAGGTTCCCTAGGTGAGCCGTAAAACGATCCGAAGCTCTCGCATCAAAACCGCGACGCTGGTTTCGGCGGGCACCCTTGCCGTTGTGCTCAATGTCGTCCCGAGCACGGCGGCGATCGCCGACGCGATCCACAGGTCCGGCACCGAGAACAGCATGGGGCTGCCGGGCCCGAACGGCGCCACCACTGCCGACCGCGACCGCGACGGCGACCGCGGCCCGGAGGGCCCGCGGGGACCAAGGGGCCCGCAGGGACCGCGGGGCCAGGTAGGCCTGCAGGGACCTCAGGGTGTCCCGGGCCAGGACGGCGTGGACGGCGTCGACGGCGTACAGGGCCCGCAGGGTGCGACGGGCGTGGGCACTCAGGGCCCTCAGGGTCACCAGGGCCTCCCGGGTGCCCTCGGTGGCCCCGCGGGCCTTCAGGGCCCCCAGGGTGAGCCGGGCGTGGACGGCGTGGACGGCGTCGACGGCGTGGACGGCGTGGACGGCGTGCAGGGTCCCCAGGGCGGCACGGGCACGCAGGGCGCGCAGGGTGCCCTCGGCTCCCAGGGCACCCAGGGCTCCCAGGGCGTCCCTGGCCTGAGCGGCACGCAGGGCCCCCAGGGCGGCACGGGCACGCAGGGCACCCAGGGTCCCCTCGGCTCCCAGGGCATCCAAGGCTCCCAGGGCTTCCAGGGCTTCCAGGGCGTGGACGGCACCGACGGGACCGACGGGACCGACGGAGCCGACGGCGCACAGGGCCCGCAGGGCGACCTCGGCCCCCAGGGCGGCCCCGGCGTCCAGGGCGGCCCCGGCGTCCAGGGCACACCCGGCACCAACGGCATCAACGGAGCCGACGGAGCCGACGGAGCACAAGGCCCCCAGGGCACCACGGGCACACCCGGCACCAACGGCATCAACGGAACCGACGGAGCCGACGGAGCACAGGGCCCGCAGGGCGAACTCGGCCCCCAGGGCGGCCCCGGCGTCCAGGGCACACCCGGCATCAACGGAACCGACGGCGCACAGGGCCCGCAGGGCACCACGGGCATCCAGGGCACGCCGGGCACACCCGGCATCAACGGAACCGACGGCGCACAGGGCCCGCAGGGCGAACTCGGCCCCCAGGGCGGCCCCGGCGTCCAGGGCACACCCGGCACCAACGGCGTCAACGGCACCGACGGAGCCGACGGAGCACAAGGCCCCCAGGGCACCACGGGCACACCCGGCACCAACGGCACCAACGGCACCGACGGAGCCGACGGAGCACAGGGCCCGCAGGGCGAACTCGGCCCCCAGGGCGGCCCGGGCGTCCAGGGCACACCCGGCATCAACGGAACCGACGGCGCACAGGGCCCGCAGGGCACCACAGGCATCCAGGGCACGCCGGGCGTGAACGGCACCGACGGAGCCGACGGAGCACAAGGCCCCCAGGGCACCACGGGCACACCCGGCACCAACGGAACCGACGGCGCACAGGGCCCGCAGGGCACCACGGGCATCCAGGGCACGCCGGGCGTGAACGGCACCGACGGCGCCGACGGCGCACAGGGCCCGCAGGGCGAACTCGGCCCCCAGGGCGGCCCGGGCGTCCAGGGCACACCCGGCATCAACGGCACCGACGGAGCCGACGGAGCGCAGGGCCCGCAGGGCACCACGGGCACACCCGGCATCAACGGAACCGACGGCGCACAGGGCCCGCAGGGCGAACTCGGCCCCCAGGGCGGCCCGGGCGTCCAGGGCACACCCGGCATCAACGGCACCGACGGAGCCGACGGAGCGCAGGGCCCGCAGGGCACCACGGGCACACCCGGCATCAACGGAACCGACGGCGCACAGGGCCCGCAGGGCGAACTCGGCCCCCAGGGCGGCCCGGGCGTCCAGGGCACACCCGGCATCAACGGCACCGACGGAGCCGACGGAGCACAGGGCCCCCAGGGCACCACGGGCACACCCGGCACCAACGGAACCGACGGCGCACAGGGCCCGCAGGGCGAACTCGGCCCCCAGGGCGGCCCGGGCGTCCAGGGCACACCCGGCATCAACGGCACCGACGGAGCCGACGGAGCACAGGGCCCCCAGGGCACCACGGGCACACCCGGCACCAACGGAACCGACGGCGTACAAGGCCCGCAGGGAACCCTCGGCCCCCAGGGCACGCCGGGCGTGAACGGCACCGACGGAGCGCAGGGCCCCCAGGGCTTCGACGGCACACAGGGCCCGCAGGGTGGCCTCGGCCTCCAGGGGACGCAGGGCGACCTCGGTCCGCAGGGATTCCAGGGTGACGCCGGCCCCCAGGGTGCGCAGGGTGCGGCGGGCGAGGACGGCGTCGCCGGTGCGCAGGGCGCATCGGGCGCACAGGGCCTCCAGGGCGTCCAGGGCACCCAGGGCCTCCAGGGCGCCCAGGGCGCAGCGACGCTTGACACCTACGTCGCGACCGGCACCCAGGGGCCCCAGTCGACTGCCACGTGCGACCCCGGCGACGTTGCCACCGGCGGCGGATACCAGTCCGCCCTCGTAAGCGCCAACGGCGTCGAGCAGAGTCAGCCGGTCACCACCGTCACCGGGCCGCCCGACGGCTGGCAGGCTTCCGACACTCTCGGAGCGCTCACCGCTTACGCGATCTGCCACAACGCGTCATAACTTCCGTGTGAGCGGTGGTGCCGTACAGGCTCTCCGCTTGACCTGGGAATGAGTGGGCGGTGCCCCGAGGCTTCGGCCTCGGGGCACCGTCCGCGTTTCCGATCAGGAAGCAGCTCGGCCATCGGTACAACTCGCGGTCCGGGGCTCACCTTTGTCATGAACAACGGCTCCGGACGACGGCGCCGAGCCTGCCGAGGCGGCGGCCACAATCTTGAGCGGCGCCGGCGTCCGGCATCTCGCGCGGGCCTGCGGGGACAGCCCCGCTGCCCTGCTGCACATTTCCACCGATTACGTGTTCCCGGATGACGCCCGTCAGCCGGACCCCGACCACGCGCCGCCCGGTCCCGTCAACGCGTACGGACGAGACAAGCCGGCGAGGGTCGGGCAGTCGTCGATCTACTGCCGCACACCGGCCCCCCGTGTCGGCTGCCACGAATCTGCCGTGCCCTCGACTCGACCGGAAAGGAGGCGCCCCGCGGAGCTGTCAGCTCCGCGGGGCGCCTCCTTTCGGGACAGGTCCTGGACTGCCCTAGACCAGCAGTGGTCCGCCGCAACGTGCGGCGCCGTCCTTCACCGCGATGAGGTTCGCCACGACGTAGGAGATGTTGTTCCTGGAGTGCCAGTCGGTCGGGTAGTAGGTGACCAGCCGTGAATTCTGGAACCGGGCCTCGATCTCGGGCACGAAGGTCCGGTACTGGTTGTCCGTGTAGTACCAGAAGGAGTTCTCGTTGTAGAAGGCGACGTGTGTCGGATCCTGGTACGCGCCGCGGCCGTCGGAGCTCGGCGTCATGGTGAGGAGCATGCCCCCGGGAGCCAGCAGCCGGTACAGCTCGTTGATCAGCGGCACCTTCGCGGGCACATGCTCGAGGAAGTCCACCGCCCGCAGCAGGCCGACGGAGCCGTCGGGCAGGTCCAGTTTCCCTGGCAGGGTCGCGACGATGTCGACCCCCTCTCCCGGATGCTGGTCCACGCCCAGATAGCCGGGCGGCTTCCGGTGGGCTGCGCCGAGGTCCAGCGCGAACAGTCCGCGGCGCCGGGTCCAGGCCAGGGCGTTGGCCTCGACGTACTTGTCGTACAGGGCGACCGTCTCACGCTGGATGTGTGCGTTGATCTCCGGATCACGCTGCGTGTTCGCGGGGTGGATCCGCTGCAGGTACAGGCAGCGAGGGATGTGGTGGAAGTCGCCGGCCTGGAAGAGACGGCACATCAGGTCCTGGTCGTCCAGGACCGTACGGGTGGCGTCGTATCCACCGACCTTCTCGTAGATATCCTTGCGGAACGCCCGTACGTGGTTGGGCGCGTACCAGATGTACGAGACGTTGTGCGGCGTCGGAGCCATGGACAGAGCCTGCAGTAGCCGACGGCCGTCGACGTTCACATCCTCGTACTGCCAGCCGTGCTCCTTGTTGAAGCGGCTCTCGTCCCGGCCCCCGTCCTGGGTGATCTGTGCGGTGTTGCTGTACACGAAAACGGCCTCGGGATTGGCGTCGAACGCCTCGGCGAGCTCCGCCAGGCATCCCTTCGCCAGCAGATCGTCGTGGTCGAGTTCCACGAGGATCTCCCCGCGCGCCAGTTCACAGGCCCTTCGCTTGGCGGCCCCGACGCCGTGGACATCGTCCGCGATCTCCACACGGACACGCTCGTCGGGCTGCTCCGGCCTCCACCGGGCGCCGTTGTTGAGCAGGACGATCCACTCCCAGTCCGAACAGGTCTGTGCCTGCAAGGTGGTCAGGCACTCATCGAGGAATCGCGGCCTGTGACTGGGGGTGAAGACGGAGAACCTCGGTGTCGCAGTCGACGTCATTCGGTAGTACCTGCTTGGCTAGTTGACGGTGATGGGCTTGCGGAATCCTGGAAGGGTTCCGGCACGAGAGAAAGCAGTTTGGGGTCGACCGCAACGGCGCGGCCGAATGCGTCCTGGGCCTCGTCGTCGCGGCCTTTCTTCGCCAGAACCTGCCCCAGGTGCAGGTAGGCCGTGGAGGCCTTCGAGTTGTGGGCGACGACACGCTTCAGGAGACTGATGGCGCGGTCGGGCTCGCTGGACTTGAGCAATAGCGCCTCATTGAAAAGGGCGGAGTCGAACGATGGATCGATCTTCAACGCCTTGTCATAGGCCGCGCGGGCATCAGCCTTCTTGCCGTCCCGCTGCGCGATGACACCCAGGTTGTACCAGGCGATTTTGTTGTGCGGATCCAGGGCCACCACCCGCTTGAAGGTGGTGGTCGCCCCGGAGAAATCCTGGTACTGCGACTGCATAAGGCCGGCGCTCAGAAGCGTCTGCGCCTCCGAGGCGGCCGATTTGGCCTCGGATTCCGAGGTGGCGGCCGGCTGGGACAGAATCGCCCAGACTGCTGCCCCGGTGGCAACCACGGCCGTTGCGGCGAGTCCTGTCCACAATCGCCTACGTTTCACTTGGTCACATCTCATGGAGTCGGTGTGGGGTGGGATGGAATGGATCCGGCTGATGCCGATCGACCGACTCGGGCGCCCTGAGGGCGGTGCCGAAGAGACCGGATTCCGAACCTCCTTCATTGTCACCAAAGTTACGAGGTGACCGTTATGGCGTCACGATTCGTCAGGGACTTAGGGCATACAGACCACCCGAACGTACGCATCCAGGGGCGCCATTCACTTGAAGTCGACGATGCGAATCCCGGGGTGACACTGCATTCTTGAGCGGGCTCACCGGCAATTCGTCGGCTGACGAGGGTGGTCATCGCGGTCAAGAGTCTGATGATCTGCATGAGAAAGTCCCACTGCCACACCCGGCGCAGCATTTTCCGCACGGTGAAGTCAGCCAGAGTCCCGGCGAGTTCATCGGCTCAGACGTCAACATCGTTCCATTTCGGAATGTGTGACAGTATCGGCGGCCCGTGGCGATCTCAGCCGACACTGATCTGACCGAGGTGCCGGCCGAACCGCTCGCCCCGCTGTCACGCTCGCCAAGTGATGGGCCACCCCGTCGCGCAGGCGCACGCGCCCAGTTCAGGCGTACGTATCACGCCACCCACGCCCTGCATGCCAATTCCGGCGTCACACACGACATGTGGGCGAACCGATCACGCGGCGCGCCGGCAGGACAGCGACGATCAGCCCGGCCGCCGTGGCGGCGACGCCCGTGCCGGCCACCGCGGACCAGCCGCCGCCCACCCAGGCGACTGTTCCGACGAGCGAGCCGACCGCGATGCCGAGGAAGCGGAACGTGAAGTAGAGCGTGTTGAGGCGGTTGTGCAGAGCGGGATCGAGAGTGAACAGAGCGGTCTGACAGGCGGCTTGGCTGCCCCAGACACCCACATCCAGGACGACCACACCGGCGATGAGCCACCCGAGCCCGGTGCCGCCGGGCAGGAGTACGAGCCAGCCCACGGCGACCAGGCCGATCAGCGCGGCCAGGGCACCCCGATGCCCGAGGCGGTCGGCCAGCCGCCCGGCGTACGGAGAGGCGAGGGCGCTGGCCGCGGCGACGAGTCCGAACAGCCCGATCACGGTCGGTCCGAGGCGGTAGTGCCCCTCCAGCAGAAAGGTCAGCGCGGTCCAGAACGCGCCGAACGCGATCCCGACCAGCACACCGGAAAGCGTGATGCGGCGGACCAACGGGTGGGCGGCGAAGAGCCGCGGCAGCGAGGACAGGGTCGCCCGGTAGCCGATGTCCCCCGCGGCCGGGACGTACGGCAGCGTCCGCCGAAGCACGAGCATCAGCAGCAGGGTCAGCGCAGCGGAGCACCCGTAGACGGGCCGCCATCCGACCAGTTCGCCCAGCGCCCCCGCGTAGGCGCGGGAGGCCAGCACCCCGACCAGCAGGCCGCCCTGTACGGTGCCGACGATCCGTCCCCGGCCCCCGCTCCCTGCCAGCGCGACGGCGAGCGGGGTGACGAGCTGCGGGACCGGGGAGAGCAGCCCGACGGCGAAGCTCGACACGATCAGCGCGCACACGCCGGTCGACACTGCGCAGCCGGCGAGCGCGAGCGCGGACGCCGTACCGAGGCCGAGGATCAGCCGCCGCCGGTCCCGGCTGTCGCCGGCGGGCACGAGCAGGAGGATTCCTGCCGCGTAGCCGAGCTGGGTCGCGGTGGGTACGGCCCCGAGTGCGTCGGGCGCGACGCCGAACGACGCGGCAACGGCCCCCAGCAGCGGCTGGTTGAGATAGACGTTTGCCGCAGTGACGGCACTGGTGGTGGCGAGCAGGACGGTCAGCTTCTGGATCACATGCGCCGACGCTAGGCCGACCCCGTACTGGCATACTTTCGCCGGAGTGCCAACACCTGTCGAGAGTGCGCCAATGTACGGGAAGAGCGAGCAGCGCGACGACTACCAGGACGTGCCGAGGCCGGTCGCCGCGATGGCGCGCGATCTGCCGGACGGGCATCACATCCCGCCGCACGAACACCGGCGGGCGCAGCTGATCTACGGCACGACGGGTGCCATCACGGTCGTCACCGACCATGGCGCCTGGGTGGTTCCCGCCACCCGGGGCGTCTGGCTCCCGGCCGGCCTCACCCATGCGATGACGTGCGCGGGCGCGGTCGCCATGCGCACGCTCTACATCGAGCCCCAGCCGGACTGGCGGCTGCCCGCCGACCCCACGGTCGTCTCGGTGTCCCCGCTGCTGCGTGAACTCATCGACGAGGCGACGCGGCTGCCCGTGAAGTACGAGCGCACGGGCCGGGACGGCAAGATCATGGAACTGCTGCTCCTGCTGCTCGCACCGCGCCCGGTTCCCGCGCTGCATCTTCCCGCCTCCGCCGATCCCCAGCTGCTCGGACTGTGCGAGGCGATCCGGCAGGCGCCGGGCCGGCCGTGGACGACGTCACTGGCCGCGGCATACACGCACATGAGCCCGCGGAGTCTGCAGCGGAGGTTCACCGCGGCGACCGGTCTGAGCCTGGCCCGCTGGGTGCAGCAGGCCAGGCTCGTCCATGCGGTGACGCTGCTCGCCAGGAACACCCCGGTCACCGCTGTCGCCACCGGTCTCGGCTACGCGACACCCAGTGCGTTCACGGCGATGTTCCGCCGCGCGCTGGGAACGACCCCTTCGGCATACTTCGCCGACGAGGAAGAAGCCCACCGGCAAGTGGGGCCTCAGTAGGTCACGACGATACGGCGGGCGGGTCCGTCGACCCGGATGTTCCCGCCGTACGGGATCACCATCTGCGGGTCCGTGTGGCCGAGGTCGACATCGAGGACGGCCATCGTGTCGGGGGCGTACTCGCTCAACGCGCGCAGAACGGCCTGCCGTTGCTCCGCACGGAACCGGTCTCCCTCCTCGGCGTCGAGCGGCTGTGCGAACGACCAGCACTTCGCCCGCCCCATGATCAGCACGGGGAACTGCTGCAGGAGCCCACGCTCCCCCATGCTCCGCAGGATCCGGTAGACCTCGTCGGCAGAGGGCATCTCCTCGGACGTCTCCAGGAAGAGCACGCTGCCTGCGTAGTCGCGGACCGGCCGGATCTCGCGGTCGGCCATGAGCAGCCACGCCAGGATCTCCAGGTTGCCTCCCCAGCCGGGTCCTTCGACGACCCGGTCGGCGTTGTGCCAGATCCAGCCGTCGGCGGGTCGCATCTCGGGCTCGGAGTCGAAGGTCCGGGGGTCCTCCCAGCGGCGGTTGACGTGGTCGGTCTCCTTGGCGGGAGTCAATTCGTAGGTGCCATGGGTGAAGAGGGCCGCTCGCAAGGAGTCGGCGGTCAGCGGGTGCATCGCACCGGGGCGTCCGAGTTCGACCATCACCGACCCGCCGTGGTAGCCCACGATGCCCAGGTTCCGGAGCAGGGCCAGCAGGTTGGTGTTGTCGCTGTATCCGAAGAACGGCTTGGGATTGGCGCGCAGGAGCTCGCGGTCCAGGTGTGGAAGGACGGTGATCTGGTCGTCACCGCCGATGCTGGCGATCACCGCCTTGATCTCGGGGTCGGCGAATGCCGCGTGGATATCGGTGGCCCGCTCGGCCGGGGTCGACCCCATGGTCCGCGTCGTCGGATACTCCACCACTTCGAGCCCGAACTCGTCGCGGAGTCTGCGCAGCCCCAACTCGTAGGGCAGGGGCAGAATTCCGGGAAGTCCGGAGGACGGGGAGACGACGGCGATGCGGTCGCCGGGGCGGGGCTTGTCCGGGTAGCTGGGTGTCGTCATCCGGCGAGCGTAGGACGGGCCCGTTTCCGGTGTCAGCCGGGTTTCGGCTCACTCGTCGAACGACCCGTGGCGGCCCGCACCGTCGCCGAACCGGTCGGCACCGGCCTGGGTCTCCCCCGCGGTCAGCGGAACCAGGCCGTGCCGGTACTCGGCCGCCAGGGCGTCCGGCTCGGAGAGGCCGTGCTGTTCGCGGACGGAGAGCCTGTCGTGACGCAGACAGAGCTGGGGGAACGCGGCGATCTCCCGGGCGAGTTGCTCCGCCGCGCGACGTGCTTCACCGGTCGGCACGAGCCGGTTGGCGAGCCCGATGTCGTAGGCCTCCGTTGCCGGGACCGGGCGGCCGGTGAGGATCAGGTCCATCGCACGGCTCTCACCGATCAGGCGGGGCAGCCGCACCGTGCCGCCGTCCACCAGGGGCACGCCCCAGCGCCGGCAGAAGACACCGAAGACCGCGTCCTCCTCGGCGACCCGCAGATCGCACCAGACGGCGAGTTCCAGGCCGCCGGCCACGGCGTGTCCGGAGACCGCGGCGATGACCGGTTTGCTCAGCCGCATCCGGGTGGGCCCCATGGGCCCGTCGCCCTCGGCGTGGACTTTGTTGCCGCGTTCCGTGCCGATGCCCTTGAGGTCTGCTCCGGCGCAGAAGGTGCCGCCCTCGCCCCACAGCACGGCGACAGATGCGTTCGGGTCGGACTCGAACTTGCGAAAAGCATCGGCCAGTTGATCGGCGGTCGGCCCGTCGACGGCATTGCGGACCTCGGGGCGGCTGAGAATCACCGTGAGGACGGGGCCGTCGCGCTCGATCCGTACGGCGGGGTGTTCGGTCGTCACTTTCCCTCCCACAGGGGGTCGCGCAGGGCCCGGCGGAGGATCTTTCCGACCGGCGAGTACGGGATGGTCTCGACGAAGTGCACGGTCTTGGGCACCTTGTAGCCGGCCAGCCGCGCGCGCACATGATCGCGCAGGGCCGCTTCGGACACCATGGCCCCGGGCCGCAGCGTGACGAAGGCGGTGACGGCCTCGACCCAGGTGGCGTCGGGGGCACCGACAACGGCGCACTGCCCGACCGCGGGGTGGCTCGCGAGGGCGTCCTCGACCTCGCGCGGGTAGACGTTGTAGCCTCCCGTGATGATCATGTCGCTGCTGCGGTCGACGAGGTGAAGGTAGCCGCGGTCGTCGAAGCGTGCGAGATCCCTGGTGCGGATCCAGCCGTCGTCGGTGAGGCTCGCGGCGGTCAGCTCGGGCGCGTTGTAGTACCCGGCCATGGCGAACGGTGCCTTGACCCGGACCTCGCCGATCCCGCCCGGTGCGACCGGGGCGCCGTCCCCGTCGGTGAGGACGAGCCGCGCGTCGACCGCCGGGTGTCCGGCGGCGCCGAGCAGATCACCGCCCTCGGCATGGTCTTCCTTGTCGAGCACGGTCAGACACAGCGGCGCCTCGGTCTGTCCGAAGTACTGGACGAACTTGGGGCCCCAGGCGTCCAGTGCGTGCTCGATGAGGGGGCGCGGCATCGGGCTGGCCCCGTAGACGACGGTGTGCAGTCGGGCGAGGTCGGCGCGCTCGGCGCTCCCGTCGGCGAAGAGCATGCCGAGCATGGTGGGGACGAGGTTGACCGCGGTCACCCCGTAGCGGCCGATGGCCGCCAGGTACTCGTCCGGGTCGAAGCCGCCGAGGACGACGGAGGCGCCACCGCGTACCCAGTAGGGCAGTACGAAGGTGCCGCTGGCGTGGATGAGCGATGCGGCGTGCAGCATCACATCGTCCCGGCCGGGTGAGACGAGGTTGGACAGGATGTTCGCGGTGATCGCGGCATAGCCGGCCTGCGTGTGCTGCACGGCCTTGAGGGTTCCGGTGGTGCCGGATGTGTAGAGGATCAGGATCACGTCGTCCGCCGCCGCAGGCAGCATCGGGTCTGCGGGGCTCGCCTCGCGCATGGCCGACAGCAGGTCGAGGTGGCCGGCCGCGTCGGGGCTGCCGAGGCAGGCGAGCGCCGGCCCCGGTACGGCGGCGCCGAGTTCGAGCGCACGCTCGGCGAGTTCCGGCCCGTACACCAGCAGGGTCACACCGGTGTCCTGGAGCATGCGGGTGTGTTCGGCGGCGGAGAGGCGGCCGTTGAGGGGGACGCGGGCGGCCCCGGCCTTCAAGCAGGCGAAGTCGACGGAGATGGACCACAGCCCGTTGCCGAGGAGCAGCCCGACCCGGTCGCCAGGGCCGACGCCCAGTCCTGCGAGGACGTGGGCCAGGCGGTTGGCGGCCTCGTCGACCTCCGCATAGGTGAGGGAACGGTTTTCGAAATGCACGGCGGTACGTCCTGCGAAACGCGCGGCACCGCGGCGAACCAGGTCTACGGCAAGCATGCGCCGGACGATAGACCCGTCACATACAGTCCGTCCAGACTGTTTGTTGGTTCCCTGTCCTGTCGTACGCTCGCTGCCATGCCCGCTCCACGCCGCACCCAGCAGCAACGCCGGGAGGAGACCCGGCAACGCCTCCTCGATGCCACGATCGACTGTCTGGTCGAGCACGGCTTCGCGGGCACCACGACCCAGCGGGTACAGGAGCGGGCGGGCGTCTCCCGAGGCGCGCTGCTGCACCACTTCGCCTCGAAGGCCGATCTGCTGGCGGCCGCCACCCACCATGTCGCCGAGATGCGACTCGCACACATCCGCCGCGAGACGGACGGCGGCGCACGGAGCCGCGAGAAGGGACTCGCCCTGCTGCGCACGGCGATGTCCGGCCCGTACTTCCTCGCGGGCCTGGAACTGTGGCTGGCGGCCCGCACCGACGCCGACCTCAGGGCGGCACTCCTTCCGGCCGAGCGGGAAGTGGGCGCGGCCCAGCGTGCGGTGATGGCCGATATCTTCGGCCCGGAGACAGCGGGGCGCGAGGACTTCGCCCTGCTCTGCGAATCACTGCTGGTCCTGCACCGCGGCCTGGCGCTCACCGGCGTGCTGCGCGAGGACCCGACATTCGACGACGAGCTGCTGCGGCTGTGGGCGGACCGGTTTCTGGCAGCCCGGGATTAGGGTCTTTCGTCCCGGGGCCGGGCGTACGGACATGGGGAGCTACGACCGTGCTCGGCGGTGATGCGCGCGGAGGTCTCTTCACCGAGGCGGACGCTGTGCCCGAGGCCGGTTCTCGCCTCCGCTCCGGGCTCCGCGGCCAGGACTCACCCCGTGCGGTAGAGCGCCGTGAGCAGTTCGATCACGGCCTGAGTGGCGGGATGCGGGTCGTCCCGCCACCAGGCGAGCCGCACCGCGATCGGCTCGGCGTCGCGCACCGGCCGATAGACGATGCCGGGCCGTGGGTACTGGTTGGCGGTGGACTCCGCCGTCATCCCCACGCAGCGGCCCGTGGAGATGACGGTGAGCCAGTCGTCGACATCGTGCGTGTCCTCGGTCGACGGGCGGGAGTCCGGCGGCCACAGCTCCGTGGTGGTGGTGCCGGTCCGCCGGTCGATGAGCAGCGTACGCCCGCTGATGTCGGAGAGCCTGACCGAGCGGCGCCTGGCCAAGGGGTCGTCGGCGGCCATGGCGCACAGACGCCGCTCCAGCCCCACGATGGCGGAGTCGAAGCGGCGGTCGTCCAGCGGCCTGCGCACCACGGCGAGGTCGCAGGCGCCCTCCGCCAGCCCGGCGGTACCGGAGTTGACGCGGACGAGCTGCAGGTCCGTCTCGGGGTGCGTGCCGCCCCAGCGCCGCTGAAAGGCGAGCGTGTGGCGGCCAAGGGCCGACCAGGCGTATCCGATCCGCACGCGGGTGTGGCCCGACGTGGCCTCCCGGACGAGATCCGCCACCTCGCCGAGCACCCGTCGGGCCTGCGCCACCACCCGCAGCCCGGTCGCGGTCGGAGTCACCTCACGGGAGGTCCGCCGCAACAGCCGCACCCCAAGGGCGCGTTCGAGCGAGGCCAGCGTGCGGGACACGGCCGCCTGGGAGACACCGAGCGCGAGGGCGGCATCGGTGAAACTGCCCTCGTCGACGATCGCGACGAGACAGCGCAACTGCCGCAGCTCCACATCCATGACTCAAGCGTATAGATGGATCGACCAATGCATTTTGCGCAAGGGGCGGGCGGTCGCACGATCGGGGCATGCAAGCAGCTCCCGCAGGCCCAGCAGCACCCGCGCACCGCACTGCCTCGACGCCCCCGGCCCCGGGGCCCGGCGGAAAGCGCCTGGCCGGTGTGGTCACCATGTTCGGCAGCGGCCTCTCCAACCAGAGCGGCGCCGCGATCGGTTCCCTGGCCTTCCCCGTCCTCGGGCCTGTCGGTGTCGTCGCAGCACGCCAGTACGTCGCCGCCATCGTCCTGCTGGCCGTCGGCCGGCCCCGCCTGCGGACCTTCACCTGGCGTCAGTGGTGGCCGGTACTGCTGTTGGCGCTGGTGTTCGGAACGATGAACCTGTCGCTGTACAGCGCCATCGACCGCATCGGCCTCGGGCTGGCGGTGACCCTGGAGTTCCTCGGACCACTCAGCATCGCCCTGGCCGCCTCACGCCGTCGCGTGGACGCGTGCTGTGCGGTGATCGCCACAGCGGGCGTCGTCACCCTGATGCGCCCGCAGCCTTCCACCGACTACGTCGGGATGGGTCTGGGGCTGCTGGCCGCCGTCTGCTGGGCGTCCTACATCCTGCTCAACCGCACCGTCGGCCGCCGCATCGCCGGAGCAGAGGGATCGGCGGCCGCGGCCGGCCTCTCCGCCCTGGCGTTCCTGCCGGTCGGACTCGTCGTCGTCGTACAGCACCCGCCGACCGCAGGGGCCGCCGCCTGCGCTGTCGCCGCCGGCATTCTGTCCTCGGCCGTGCCGTATCTCGCTGACCTGTTCACGCTGCGCCACGTGCCTGCGCAGACCTTCGGTCTCTTCATGAGTGTCAACCCCGTCCTCGCGGCCGTGGTCGGATGGATCGTTCTGGGGCAGAACCTGGGCTGGACCGAGTGGGCCGGCATGGCAACCGTCGTCTCGGTCAACGCGATCAGCATCCTCACGCGTCGCACCTGACGGAACGCCCCGCACGTCCAGGTTCCGGAATGCAGCCGCACGCACGGTGCCTGGCCATCTCGCCCTGCGCATCGCCCCGCGGGCATCGGACGACGCCTGGAGTTCTCGGAAGCAAGCCGCTTGACGACCCGACGCCTCGGTCACCGGATGCCGGGCGGCAAGGGGAGGGCGCTGCGCCAGTCGGCGGGGTCGATGGTGGTGAGGGGCGCGGCGGCGTAGGCAGGGAATCCGGAGGTCCACCGGCGGCTGCCGTCGGGCAGCATCGCGAGCGCCTCCAGTCCGTCGACCGTCTCCATGGTGTCCAGGCAGTCCGGCCCCATGGCGAAGCCTGCCGTGGCCCAGACGTCGGTGCGGGTGAGGCCGGTGCCGAGTACGGTCAGCGAGGCGAGTGCGGTCGCCGGCCGGCCGGTGTGCGGGTCGAGGATGTGGGCGCCCCGTTCCGCGGTGCCGGATGTGGCCACGGCCAGGTCCTGGCCGGCGACCACCGTCGCGAGCAGGCCGGGTCGCTGCGGGTGGGCGACGCCGATCCGCCAGGGCCGCCCCGGCGCGGGCCCGCCCACTGTCTGGACGTCCCCACCGCCGGTGATGCTGTGGCGCACCGACCCCGCCTCGCACAGTAGGTGCGAGGCTTGTTCGACGGACCATCCCTTGACGTATCCGGAGGGGTCGAGGCGGTCTGCGGGCCGGGAGCTGAACCAGCCGCCGGTTTCCCTGCCGGCCGCCGCGCAGGCCTGCAGCACCTCGGCCACCTCGGGTTCGCACGCGTCGAGGGTCAGCTCGCCACGGTCGAACCGGCCGATCTGGCTGTCGGCGCGGTAGGTGGAGAACAACTCGTCGATGCGGTGCAGGCGTTCCACGGCGCATCGCAGCGCGTCCTGGACGGCGGCCCTGCGCGCTCCCGAACCGGCGTCGCGGATGTCGAAGGAGAAGACGGTGCCCATGACGTGTTCCACGTGCCGCAGCGGTGCACCGGTCACAGCCCCGCCTTGTCGATCGCGCTCTGCAACGAGTTGATGTAGCCGTCGCTCGTGAAAGTGGCGCCGGAGACGGCGTCGATCTCGGCGCTCTGTGCGCTGATCGCCTCCTGGTTGAGGGTCGGCAGGGCGTAGCTGTTGATCTCCTGGTCCTTCGGGTTGTCGCTGGGGTACTGGAGCACCGCGACGTTGGTGATCTTGCTTCCCTCGACGGTGATCCTTACCTGGACGGGGCCGAAGCGGGTCTGCTCCGCCTCGCCGGTGACGGACCGGGTGGCTGCGGAGGAGCCGGAGTCGCTGCCGGTGCCGGGCGTGGCAGCCGAACTCCCGCCGCCGGCCTCCGTGGTGCTGCCGCCCGGGGATGCGCCGGTGGAGAACGGTGCGCCGGAGGCGGTGGCGCCGGAGTGTGGTTTGAGCGAGAGCAGCAGCACCACACCGGAGACGGTGGCGGCACTGGTGATGACGATTCGGCGCACAGCGAGCTCCTGGAACGTGCGGGAGGGATCAGAAGGTGAACGACTCATGGTGGATACGGCGGCGGGACACACCGGCTGCTCGCAGCGCGCTCACCGCGGTGACGGTCATCGCCTCAGGGCCGCACAGGAAGACGTCGTGCCGGGCGAGGTCCGGCACCAGATGGTTCAGGGTGTGGGCGTTGAGGGGCTCACCCACCTCCCGGCGCGGGCCGACCAGGAAGTGGAGCCGGGCGCCTCGGGCGGCTGCGATGTCCTCGAGTTCGGCACGGAAGATCAGATCCTCCGGCCGGCTGCCCCGGTGGACCAGAGTCAGGTCCCCCGGGGCAGCAGGCAGCGTCTCGAACAGCGCGCGCAGCGGGGTGATGCCGACGCCTGCCGCCAGCAGCAGCACCTTGCGTGACCGTCGGCGTGCCGCGGTGAAGGCCCCGTACGGTCCCTCCGCACGCACCCGGGTGCCCGGCCGCAGCCGCGCCACCGCCGCGCTGTGCCCGCCCAGGTCCTTGACGGTGAAACGCAGGTACTGCGGGTGCACGGGGGCGGACAGTGAATACGGGTTGGCGGCCCAACGCAGGCCGGGGGCCAGGAACTGCAGCCGGAAGAACTGACCCGGCTCCGCCTTGATCCTCTCCAGGTGCCGTCCGGTGAGGTAGACCGAGACCGTCCCGGGCGCCTCGGGCCGTATCTCGGCCACCTGCAGCCGGTGCCGCCGGTCGGCGAGGAACGGCACGACGAGCCGGTACCAGCCGAGCAGCGCGGCCGTCCCCAGGTACAGGCCGTACCAGGCGGCGCGAGCCGGCGGCCGGGAGACGAAATCGGCACCGTTGGCCAATTGATGGCCGAAGCCGAGGGCGACCGCCAGATAGGTGGCCAGGTGCAGGTAGTACCAGGTCTCGTAGCGCATCCGGCGGCGGGCGGCGCGCGCGGAAACCGCGGCCACGCCCAGCAGCAGCACGGTCGCGATCGTGGCCTTGAGCATCTCCGGGTAGTGGAAGACGATCTCCACCGTCTCCCCCGCCACGCCGCTGCCGTCCGTGAGCGCGTAACCCCAGATGATGAGCACGACGTGAGCCAGGACCAGGCTGACCATGTACCGCCCGCCCATCGCGTGCCAACGCGCCAGCCGGTCCGCGCCGACTCCCCGTTCCAGGAAGGGCAGCCGGGCCATGAGCAGAACCAGCACCGGCGCGGCATAGCCGGCCAGCAGTCCCGTGATCCGCCCGGCGCCGGTGAGCCAGGCCGCGGCCCCGGCGACGGACGGGGTGCCCACCCACCACAGGGCGAGCACCGCGGCGGCACCACACCAGATGAGCACGAGTATCGCCGCGGGCAGCGCCCCGGGCGGCAGGGCGGCGGTCGGTGGCCCGGAGTCACGGTGCCGGGCGCGCGGCCGACGGGGAGCCGGGCGGCCGTCCACAACAGTGGTCACGACAGCTGGTCTCCATTCTGCGCCGCTGGTCGCGGCCGGACGTTCCGGATACCGCGGCACGGCACAATCCTGGCGGCGCAACTTCTGCGTTCCCTCTGAGCCACCGGCGTCGTGAGACCGGCGCGGAAGCAAACACACAGGTGAACGGCGTCATACGGGATGGCAGTCCGCTCGGTCCGGGCCGACGTTTCTCAGAAGGTTCTCAGCCGGAGTCCTCTGTGGTGATCGCTGCATGGCGGCTTGACGCTGCGAGTCGTACGCGTCTCCTCCGGCGCCGTTGTCCGGCGGGCGTGCACGCTTCACGTATCCGGAGGGTGTGCCGACGCCCTTGCCTCTCCACCGACCGGGATCACCTCCGTCCCATGTCTTGCGCCGACAGCGAGCAGCAATCAAGATGCTGACTGCATGTGACCGCCGGTAACCGCCGCCCATCAGGGCTGGGACGTGAAGAAGGTCCTGCTGTGCCCGTACTCCGCCACACGACGAACGCCCTCGGCGCCCTGTCGACAAGCGTCCGCCTCACCGTCTTCGGCGCAGTGGTGGCGGCAGCCGCCGCGCTGCTCCCCGCCGCTTCCGCCTCGGCTGCAGAGCCAAGCGTCGGTGGTTACACCGACCCCTCGTACGCCTCCGCGTGCACCTTCCACCGCTACGGCGAGGGCGAGACGCCGCCACTCTCCCTGTTCGGCGCCGACCCGCTGTGCGTGGAGTACGCCAAGCGGGACATCACCGTGACCAACGGTGGCGCGGCGCGCTTTCTGCTGGCCGAGCCGGCGCGCTTCGCCATCGCCGTACCTGCTTGCCGTTACTGGCAGTTGGACCATTGGAGCGTGCAGGCCACGGCCGGCGGAACCGAACTGGTCGGCTGGGACGGCAGTTACTGGTTCGACAAGGCGGAGGGCAGCGCCGCGGCGAGGGTACGCAACATCACCGTCGCCGGGCAGCCCGCGCAGGCCGAAGACGCCGCGAGGGTGATCCGGCCGTATGACGCCCGGCTCGCCGACGCGCTCGTGCGCGACGCCGCGGGTGTGACGGTGCGGCTGCCGGTGAGCGGGCTGTGCTGAGCGAGCCACCCGCACGTCCCACTCGGCGCCGGCTGCTCGTCGGGCTGACCGCCGCCGTCGCCGCCCTACGGGCAGGGGAACCGGCCGCCGAAGCCGCGCCTTCGGCGCGTCCCGTCCCCGAGCCGGTCCCGGTGGCTCGGGCCGGGCTGCTGCCCGCCTCCCTCGCACTGCCCGACCCGACGACCGCCACGCTGGAGGCGTTTGCGGACACCATGGTCCCGGGCGAGAAGCGGTACGGCGGAGACGTGGCGATCGCCGGGGCGGCCCCCGGTCCCGGCGCCGTACAGGCGGGGGCCGTCGAGCTGCTCAACCTTCCCGACCTCGGCATCGGCATCCTGCTGCCCGAGCTGGCGCTGCTCGTCAACACCCGCGCCCTCGCCTACGCGGCCACCCACGGCCGGGTCCTGCTGCCCACTCAACCTCCCTTCGTCGCCCTCCGGTTCACCGACCGCACCGCGCTCGCCGGAGAGCTGCTCACGCCCGGCGCCCCGGACCGGCAGCTGTATGTGCTGCTCGCGCTCTTCGCCGCCGCGGCCTTCGACACCGCAGCCCATCTGCACACCGCCGCAGCCGTCCGGCAACGCCACCCGGGCCTGGCCTGGATCGGCTTCCCGGTGCCCGACGCCGACGGACTGTGGCGCTTCCCCGACTACTCGTACGGTCGAAGGCTCGCCTCCGAGCACCCGCTCACCACCCCCGGAGGGCACCCCGCATGAGCGCCACCGAACGCACCGACGTGCTGGTCATCGGCAGCGGTTTCGGGGGTGCCATCCCCGCCTACCATCTGGCCGCGGGTGGCGCCGAGGTGGTGATCCTGGAACGCGGACCGCACCTCACCGCCCCCGACTTCACCCATGACCTGCGCCTGGGCAGCTACACCCGGATCGTCGACCTCGTGCAGGGCGACGGCATCACTGTCGTCGCCGGGAACTGCGTCGGCGGGTCCAGCGTGGTCTACTTCGCCGCTTCGCTGCGCGCTCCGGGCTTCGTCTTCGATCGCCGCGGCAGTCTGGGCCATCGCCTGTGGCCTTCGACCCTGACGCGCGCGGCACTCGACCCGTGGTACGACCGGGTCGAGGAGGCTCTGCCGGTCGCCGAGCAGAGCTGGGACCAAGTCCCTTACCCTGGGGGACTGTTCGCTGCAGCGTGCGCCCGTGCGGGCCGCACCTGCAATCCTGTGCCCGTCGCCGTCGACCTGGCCCGCTGCACCAACTGCAACTGGATGCTCAACGGCTGCCACTTCGACGCCAAGCGCTCCATGCTGCTGAACTATCTCCCCGCCGCGACCGCGCACGGCGCCGAGATCCGCCCACTCCACGAGGCGCAGACGATCGCGCCTGCCACCACACCCGGTTACCGCTACCGCGTCTCGTACACACAGCTCGACGCCGGCGACTACCGGCTGCCGGTCGGCGTGGGCGCGATCGAGGCCAAGACCGTGGTGCTGGCCGCAGGCGCTCTGGCCACGCCGGTGCTGCTGCAGCGCTCGGCTCCCCTGCTCGGCGGTGTCCCGCAAGCCGTCGGACGCTATTTCTCGGGCAACGGCGACCGCGTGTCCATCGCCGACGTCGACGAAGGCAAGGTGCGCGACCTGCTCGGTCTCGAGCGCGCCCCGGGCATCCCGTACCAGGGATTCCCGATCGGGAAGCCCATCGGCTCCATGTCGTACGACCGGCTCGACCCGGCAACGGCGGAGTTCACCCGTTTCTCCCTTCAGCAGATCTACTTCCCCGGCATCACCGACCTGCTGGCCCAGGCCACCGACACCCCGGCGACGAGCTGGTTCGGCGTCCGCAAGAAGGAGATGCGGGCACGCTGGCCGTCGTGGCTCTCCGTGCTCGCCATGACCGAGGACGACAACGAGGGCGTCTTCGGCCCGCCGCCGCCCACCGGAAGCTCGACGCGCGTGGCCACGTCGCTCTGCCTGTCGACGCTCTCGTACCGGCCGACAGCGAACACCCTGCGCGGCTGGGCCGCCGCGGATGCCGAGGCCCGCGCGGTGCTGGAGCGCGACGGTCTTGCGCGGGTGCGGCCCTGGAGCGAGAACCCCGCCGGGTCCGTGAGCGCGCACCCCCTCGCCTCCTGCCGGATGGGTGACGACCCCGCCACCTCGGCACTCGATGAACGCGGCGAACTGCGAGGCCATCCCGGCCTGTTCGTCACCGACGGCTCGGCAGTGCCGACCTCGCTCTGCGTCAACCCCTCACTGACGATCGCGGCGCTGGCCGAACGGGCCTGTCCCGGCATCGTGGAGAGCACCGCCGAGGCAGGCGTGCGCGTACGGTACGGGGCCCCCGCGCCCCGGTGAAAGGAACCCTCGTGAACTCGCTCTACCCGCCGCGGATGACCGGCCGCCCAGGGCGGCTCGAAGTCTGGTACGCGACGTTGACCGATCCCCGTACCGGCACCGGCGTATGGATCCACCACGAAGTGGTGGCACCCAAGCACGACGGCCCGGCCCGGGCGCATGGCTGGATATCCGTATTCCCGCCGGACGGACCGCCGGTCACCGAGCGGTTCGGGGCCCCGGATTCCCCACCGCCCCAGGGCGAGGCGTACTTCGAGGTGCCGGGGGTGCGGGCAACGCCCCGGCTGCTGGAAGGCACCGCGGGCGCGATCACCTGGCACCTGGCGGTCACCGGCGGCGGAGAGCCCCTCTACACCTTTCCGCGCTGGTCCTGGCAGCGTGAACTGCTGCCCGCCGCCCAGGTCGTGCCTGCCCCCGACGCCGTTTTCTCCGGGGAACTCGTTGTCGGAGAAAGGCGGTTCGCCCTCTCCGAGGCCGTGGGAGGCGTCGCCCGGATCGCCGGGCACGGCAATGCCCAGCGATGGGCGTGGCTCCATGCGGGCCTCGGCGGCGGGGACGTACTCGAAGTGGTGGCCGCCGTCGCCCGCCGTCCCACGATGCGGTGGCTGCCACCGCTGCCCATGCTTCAGCTGCGGATCGGCGGCACCGACTGGCCGCGCGACCCGTTGCTGACCGCGCCGCTGCTGCGCGCACGGATCGGGCTGCCCGACTGGTCGATCGCAGGCGGCACCGCGCGGCGCAGGGTACGGATCGATGTGACCCAGGACCCGGCCGACTGTGTGTCGCTCTCCTACACCGACCCCGACGGAGCGACCGCCACGTGCACCAACACGGAACGTGCCTCCGTCGACGTGATCGTCGAACGCCGCACCGGGCTGCACCGCTTCGAGGTGGAACACCGCTGGCATCTGGATCGCACGGGTCACGCGGAGGTGGGAACGCGCCCGTGAGCACGGCGCGCCGCCCCCGTGACGCGGACGGCGCATCCACGCCACCGACGAACCCACCGAGTCTGCCGCGCAGACCTCCGTGCAGGTGTGCAAAGGGACCGGGTTAGTCTGACCGTCGTACCGGACACGGGGTGCCCTACCCGAGGGCTGAGATCACACCCGTCGAACCTGAACCAGTTCGCACTGGCGGAGGGATGTCTTTCATGCCTTTGACGCATGTTTCCGGCGGGCTGCCCGCCGACGGCCGGCAGACCGTCTTCGACGGACGGATGCCAACGGCCCCCGGTGACCTCCGCGTCGAGACGCACGGCATCGAGCCGGTCCCCGAGAGCAACCGCTACGGCGGTCCCGGGCGCCTGTTCACCGTGTGGTTCGCTCCCAATCTGACCATGACCGGCGTATTCACCGGCACCGTCGGCATCGCACTCGGCCTGGACTTCGCCACCGCGCTCGCCGCCGTCGTACTGGGCACGGTGCTCGGCGCGGTGCCCACCGCCTACCTGGGCACCTGGGGGAGCCAGACCGGTGCCGGGCAGCTGCCGCTGGCCCGGCTCGCCTTCGGCCGGGCCGTGACGGTGCCCGGCATCCTGCAGTGGCTGTCCTCCGTCGCCTGGGACGCGCTGATCGGGCTGTTCGGTGGGGACGCGCTCGCGCGGCTCTGCGGCTGGCCGTTCTGGCTCGGCGTCCTGGCCATGATGGTGGCCCAAGGCGCCCTCGGCGTCCTGGGCTACGAGGCCATCCACCGGCTCCAGATCGTCATGACCTTCGTGCTCGCCGCCGCGTTCGCGCTGATCGCCTGGCGGCTGCTCGACGGTGTCCATGCGGTCGGCACCGGCACCGCGCACGGCGCCGACCAGGCCGGCGCGTTCGTCCTGACCAGCACCATCGCACTGAGTCTGGCCCTGTCCTGGGCTCCGTACGCCAGCGACTTCAGCCGCTATCTGCCACGCACCACCTCGCGCCCGCGCATGTTCTGGTTCACGCTGCTCGGCCTTGTGGTGTCCTTCGTGGCCGTCCAGGCCCTCGGGTTGCTGGGCGCGTCCGTGCTGACCGACCAGACCGCCGCGGGTGTGGACAAGCTGCTGGGCGGTGGGGCGTTGGGCGCGTTCGGGCTGCTCGCCGTGGCGCTGGCGGCCCTCTGCAGCAACGCCATGAACGACTACAGCGGTTCCTTGGCTCTGCAGACCGTCGGCGTGCGTCTTCCACGCCCGGCGGCCGCCGCCCTCGCCGCCGTGCTCGGCTTCCCTCTGGTGCTGTGGATGCACGCTGCCGACACCACTGCCCGCTTCCAGAACGTGCTGCTGTTCGTCGGCTACTGGATTCCCGGTTTCGTGGCGATCGTCGTCGTCGACTGGATCGCACGGGCCGGGGCACGGGGCGGCGCGGCGATCGACCTCGCCGCCGAGACCGCCCGGCCGCAGTCCGGATGGCCCCCGTTGCTGGCATTCGCCGTCGCCTTCGCTGCGGCCGTGCCGTTCATGGACACCAGTCTGTACGTGGGCCCGGTGGCGGCCGCCCTGCACGGCGCCGACCTCTCGTACTACGTGGCGTTCCTCGTGGCGCTCGCCGTCTACGCGCCGCTGCGGCTACGCCGCCGCCCGCAGGACTGACCTGCCGCCGGCCGACTGACCCCGGACGTCGCTCGGCACCCGAACGACATCCCCTCCCCCACGGAGCGATATCCCATGCCCGCTACATCCGCCGATCACACCGCCTTCGCCCCGCAGGCCCTCGCACGCGTGCGGGCGGACTCCCCTCTCGTCCAGTGCCTGACCAACTCGGTGGTCACGGGCTTCACCGCCAACGTCCTGCTGGCGCTGGGCGCTTCACCGGCCATGGTCGACCTTCCGGAGGAGGCCGGCCCGTTCGCCCGGATCGCCTCCGGTGTGCTGATCAATCTAGGCACCCCGCACGCGGAGCAGCGCTCCGCCATGGTCGAGGCCGCACGGGCGGCGGGTCCGGCCGGCACGCCGTGGGTCCTCGACCCGGTGGCGGTCGGCGCGCTGCCGGTGCGTACCGCGCTGGCGCGAGAGCTCCTGCGGCTGCGACCGACTGTGATCCGGGGCAACGCGTCCGAGATCATCGCGCTTGCGGGCGCGGGCGACGGCGGCCGCGGTGTGGACTCCTCCGACGGCGTCGGGGCCGCCGAGGAGTCAGCACGCGAGCTGGCGCGTACAGCCGGCTGTGTGGTCGCCGTCTCCGGGCCCGTCGACTTCGTCACCGACGGGGCGCGCAGCGCCCGGATCGCCAACGGTGATGCCCTGTTGACCCGGGTGACAGGGGGCGGCTGCGCGCTGGGGGCCGTGATGGCTGCCTTCGCGGCGGTCGACGAGGACCGGTTCGCCGCGGTGGTGGCCGCCGTCACCGCGTACACGGTCGCCGCCGAGCTGGCCGCGAAGGAGGCGTCCGGGCCCGGCAGCTTCGCCGTCGCCTTCCTGGACGCGCTCGCCGCGCTGGAGGAAGCGGACCTCACCGAGCGGGCGGCTCTCTCGTGACCGCGGCACCGGTGGATCTGTCGGTCTACCTGGTGACGGACACCGCCCAGTGCGCGGCCCGCGGCCGGAGCGTGGCCGAGACCGTCGCCCTGGCAGTCGCCGGGGGCGTCACCGCCGTGCAGATCCGGGAGAAGCACGCCGCCGGGAGGGAGTTCCTCCGTACGGTTCTGGAGGTGGCCGCCGTCCTCCCCGAACGAGTGACGCTGATCGTCAACGACCGGGTGGACGTGTTCCTGGCGGCCCGGGCCGCCGGCGCACGCGTGACGGGTGTTCACGTCGGCCAGTCGGATCTGCCGCCGGCCGCCGTACGCGAACTGATCGGAGAGCACGCGGTTCTGGGCCTGAGTGCAGCCACCCCCGATCAACTGCGCGCCGCCGCCGAGGATCCGGCGCGAGTCCACCACGTGGGCATCGGCGCGCTGCACGCGACCCGGACCAAGGCGGACGCCCCGGCCCCGCTCGGCCATGCCGGCTTCGCCCGCCTCGCCCGGCTCAGCGACCTGCCCGCCGTGGCCATCGGCGGCATCACCCCGGCCGACCTGCCACGCCTGCGAGACGCCGGGGCGGTGGGAGCTGCCGCCGTGTCCGGCATCTGCGCCGCCGCGGACCCCCGTGCGTCGGCCCACGCCTACGCACGGGCATGGGACCGTGCCCGGGAGGAGAGGTACGCATGACCGAGCCGACCCGCGTACGGACGATCGCCGGATCCGACTCCGGCCAAGGAGCCTGACTTCACGTCCTCGACACCGGACTGCCCGACGACCGGCCCCACGAGCGCTAGGCGTGGCACCGACCGCTCAGTCCCTACTGGCCCACTGCCGCTGTCGACGGGCGCGACTTGCTCGCCTTCTTGCGCGCACGGTACGCGGCCGCCTTCACCCTGTTTCCGCACGGGTCCATGGCGCACCACTCCCGGCGATTTCCATGTGACCGGTCGATGTAGATCTGTGTGCACTCGGGCCTGGTGCACTCCTTGATCAGCAACACCTCCGGTCCGCTGAGCACACGGATGGCCTGTCGGGCTATCGAGGACACAGCCTGCTGCGGGGTCGCCTCGATGCGGCGCCCCTCCCTGGTGAGCTGCGGGACTGCGGACGGCTTACGCGCCTCACGGTTGACCAGGGCGAGGGCGTCGGGGTCGTAGCTCTCATCCACCAGCCTGGCGGCCACGAGCGTGTAGATCGCCTCGCGAAGAGCCACCGCCTCCGCCACGTCGGACGGCTCGCAATGCGTATCGCCGTCAACGATTCCGGACTCGCTGAACCAGGCGTCGAGACTCTCCGGCGACGCGAGCATCTCGAGAGGCTCGGCGTTGCGCCGTGCGCGCAGGGTCCCTACGAAGTCCAGCACGGGGGTGCCGCACTTGAAGACATGCATCATGTCACCATTTTGACAGGTGACGAACAAGAGAACAAGGAGCGCACACCTCTCCTCGCAGACCGGCCGCGATCCGGGACTCCGTCGCGGCAATCCCGCTCGCGGCCTTCGCGGCAGCAGCCTGCCGTACGCCGGATGTCAGGAATCAGCCGCGGTTTGCCCGCTCGGGGTCGCGACATGCTGCAGCGCGGCCGTGAGCTGGGGGAGGTCCTGGCCGCTGAAGTGGTCGACGAGATTGCGTCGCACGCTGACCAGGAATGTCGGCCAGGCCTGTTCCAGGCGGGCGAGCCCGGCATCGGTCAGCACGGCGTTCCAACCGCGCCCGTCCTGGCTGCACTTGGCACGTTGGACCCAGCCCTGATTCTCGAGCCGGATGACGACGCGGGTGATCCCGCTGAGGGAGAGGTTGCAGGCGGCGGCGAGTTCACTCATCCGCATCAGCTTCCCCGGAGCCTCGGACAGGTGCATCAGAGGCGTGTACTCGGAAAGCGGCAGCCCCGCTCCGCGCACCAGGTCGGCGTCGACCACACGCGGCAGGGCCAGCAGCACCCGGCTCAGCGCACGCACAAACGCTTCCTCGACCGGATCGAGGGGCTGCAACGGCTGCTCTTCGGATGACATCCCCCCACTTTAGCTCCTTGACGGATCAACGAGTCGACCTTCGCGTGAATAGTCGACCGGTCTGCTATTTAGTTCGCCACGGTGCGCGGAGCTCCGGCCCGGGCGTCGCGACACCGCACCCCAGGAAGGGGTGTGACTCACATCTACTTGACGCGTCAAGCAGTCGGGTATCTACTTCACAAGGCAAGTATCCACTTGACGAGGCAAGTACATGTTCAAGCTGTTCACGAAGCGCGAAGAGGCCACCATGACCAAGATCGGCATCATCATCGGAAGCACCCGCCCGGGACGGAACGGCGAGGCCGTCGCCCGCTGGGTCCACGAGACCGCCGCCCAGCGCACCGACGCCGACTTCGAAATCGTCGACCTGCTCGACTACAAGCTCCCGCTGCTCGACGAGGCCTACCCCCCGTCGATGGGCCAGTACACCCAGCCGCACACCCACGCATGGGCGGAGAAGATCGCGTCCCTCGACGGCTTCATCATCGTCACCCCCGAGTACAACCGCTCCGTGCCCGGCGCACTGAAGAACGCCATCGACTTCCTGTACACCGAGTGGACCAACAAGGCCGTCGGCTTCATCAGCTACGGCGGCACCGGCGGCACCCGCGCCGTGGAGCACCTGCGCGGCATCGCCGGCGAACTGCAGATGGCCGACGTCCGCTCCCAGGTCGCCCTCTCCCTCTTCACCGACTTCGAGAACTTCTCCACCTTCAAGCCCGCCGCCATGCAGAGCGACACCCTCAACACCACCCTCGACCAGGTCATCGCCTGGACCAACGCCCTCGCCCCCCTGCGCACCAGCTGACACCGCACAGAGATTCACCACGACGGCCCGAAGTCATCACCTTCGGGCCGTCGTCAGAGTGATTCCGCGGCGTGACCGAACCGCGGATCGAGGTCAGCGGGCCGCACAGCGGCACCGGTCGAATGACACAGCGGCACCTCGTGAACTCCGCAGACGCGGCGGCGGCCCGGTGGCGCCGTGAATCCGGCAAACCGGCTCCGCATAGATGCATCCCGACACGACGCACCCATGGTCCGCCCGTCATCCATCCGGAGCAGGCGGATCACCCCGGGCGGACGCACGCCGATGAGGACGACACCGGGAGTCGGCTCGAGGAAGAAATTCCTCAGGCCGCCGCCATCGCCGCGTACCGCGACATGGCCGGACCCGGAACCGCTCAGCACGAGCCCGCACTGTCCGTCAAGCGCCGCGTCGGGTTAGGATCGTCAATAGACGGTCGGTCGTCTATCAACTTCCCGCGACGCTTCGCCAGGACCTGGCCGAGCGTCACGACTCAACCGGGCCCGGATGGACCGGGCGTCGCCGCCGGCCCGGGACGGCCCCCGTACCCGTGCGGCCCATCGCGAACATGGAGATGCGAACACATGAACGTCGAGATCTGGACCGATATCGCCTGCCCCTGGTGCTATATCGGCAAAGCGCGTTTCGAGCGGGCACTCGCGGCCTTCGAGCACCGCGACCACGTCGAGGTGGTGTACCGGTCATTCGAACTCAACCCGAAGGCCGCCAATGGCACGACACCGATCATCGATGCCGTCGCCGCCCAGTACGGTCGCACCCGTGAGCAGCAGGTCGCCAGGGAGGAGTACGCCGCATCCGAGGCGCGCGCCGAAGGGCTCGGTTTCCGGATCGGCGGACGCGTTCACGGCAACACCTTCGAGCTCCACCGCCTCCTGCACTTCGCCAAGGCCCGCGACCTCCAGACCGAGTTGATGGATCTCGCCTTCCAGGTGAACTTCACGGACGAGCGCTCGATCTACGACCAGGAGACCCTGGTGAGCATGGCGGTCGAAGTGGGGCTGTACGAGGCAGCGGTCCGCGAGGTGCTCAACGATGCCGACGCATACGCCGAGGACGTACGGGCCGACGAGCGGCAGGCCGCCGAACTAGGTGCAGGCGGCGTGCCGTTCTTCGTACTGGACCGGCAGTACGGCGTGGCCGGCCTGCAGTCCGTCGAGCTGTTCACCCAGGCGCTGGA